>JBFHDX010000091.1:0-15196 GCA_041584475.1 Alphaproteobacteria bacterium | reverse complement strand
GCGATTCGGCGAGATCGCCGCCCTCGTACAGCGGCGTGTCGTACCATGGGTCGCGATGCGCCAGCTCGACGACGTGGACTGCCGTGCCGCGGCGCATGCGGCTGCGCCGGCGGACGCCGCTGAAGGCGAACAGTGGCTCGCGCCAGGGGCGAATGTTGAAGATGCCGCGCTCGCGCACCGAGACTTCGCCGGTATCGATGATCACGCGGCGCCGCACCGCGCGCCGGGGAATCCAGCTGTCGATGACCAGCGGCACGGGTCCGCGGTAGCGCGCCGATGCATGTTCCATGGCGACAAGCATTGCGTGCAAACCGTTAATACGGTCTTAGCCCGGCGCAAACCGGCGAACGCCGTTGACCGTGGCGCGCCGCTGCGGGCAGACTCCGCGGCAGGGACGGCGCGGGGTGCCGCGTCGGCCGGCGTTGGCGGGGTCGGCAAACGGGGTAAGGGAGTCCACGGCATGGCCGAGCGACCGCGTTCCTTCCGCCCGGTTTCGGGCAACGTGCTGCCGCGCTTCGCCGGTGTCGCCACCTTCATGCGCCTGCCGCACGTCGAGGACTGGCAGGACGTCGACATCGGGCTGATTGGCGTGCCCTGGGACGGCGGCACGACGAACCGCGCCGGCGCGCGACACGGGCCGCGGCAGATCCGAGACATGTCGACGCTGATGCGCAACGTCCACCATGTGAGCCGGATCAGGCCGTTCGAGGCGGCCAACTGCGCCGACCTCGGCGACGTCCCGGTCAACCCCGTCGATCTCGACGACACGCTGAAGCGGGTCGAGGACTTCTTCGCCCGCGTCGTCGCCGCGAAGGTCGTCCCGCTGTCGGCCGGCGGCGACCATCTGATCACCTTGCCGATCATGCGGGCGATCGGCCGCGAGCAGCCGCTCGGCATGGTACATTTCGACGCGCACAACGACACCTGGGACTCCTATTTCGGCGACTACCGCTACACCCACGGCACGCCGTTCCGGCGGGCGATCGAGGACGGCGTGCTCGACCCGAAGCGCACGGTGCAGATCGGCATCCGCGGCTCGCTATACGGCGAGGCCGACTACGAATGGGGCATTGCGCAGGGTATCCGGATGATCACCATCGAGGAGCTGTACGAGCTCGGCCTCGAGCGGGTGATCGAGGAGGCGCGGCGCGTCGTCGGCGACGGGCCGACCTATGTCAGCTTCGACGTCGACGGGCTCGACCCCGTCTACGCGCCGGGCACGGGGACACCCGAGATCGGCGGCTTCACGACGCACGAGGCGCAGCGCATGCTGCGCGGACTGCGTGGCCTGAACATTGTCGGCGGCGACGTCGTCGAGGTGTCCCCGCCGTTCGATCCGACGGGCATGACGGCGCTGGTCGGCGCGACGATGATGTACGAGATCCTCTGCCTCATGGCCGAACGGGTGGCGGCGGCGCGCCGCTGAGCGCGGTCGGCGCGTCAGCCGACGAGCCCGCTCGCCAGCAGCCCGTCGAAGACGAACTGGACGGCGAGCGCCGCGAGCA
Organism: Alphaproteobacteria bacterium; assembly: GCA_041584475.1. Classification (GTDB taxonomy): domain Bacteria; phylum Pseudomonadota; class Alphaproteobacteria; order UBA8366; family JADFVY01; genus JBFHDX01. The sequence continues at coordinate 13,691 of JBFHDX010000091.1, read as the reverse complement.
GCACGCCGACGATGCGCGAGACGACGTGCACGCCGGTGACCCCGAGCAGGCGCTGCAGCTGCGTCGCCGCGAGCAGCATCACGAACGCCAGCAGCATGATCGTCCCGAGCGCGGCGAGCACGGCGACGAACTTCGCCCGGTCGCCCTCGGCGTTCGCCACCAGGAGGATCGTCGCGCCGATCGCCCCCGGGCCGGCGATCAGCGGCGTGGCGAGCGGGAACACGGAAATGTCCGCCTTGCCGGCGGCTTCCGCGTTCTCCTCGCTGGTCGTCGTGGTGCCGCCCGACGGCCGCGCGAAGACGAGATCGATGGCGATCAGCAGCAGCAGGATGCCGCCGGCGGTGCGCAGTGCCGGCAGGGTGATGCCGAACAGGCGCAGCGCGGCCTCGCCGAAGAAGGCGAACAGAAACAGCAGGGCCGTGGCGATGAGAACGCCCTTCGCCGCCATGGCGCGCCGTTCGCCCGGCGTGTTGGCGGGTGTCAGCGCCGCAAACAGGGCGGCGACGTCGACCGGGCCGACGGTGGCGAAAAAGGTGGTGAAGGCGATCAGCCAGGTTTCGAGCACGCTTCGGCTCCCGCGCACCGGCGCGCCGCACCGGCGCCGGACGCGACACCCCTAGCCTGAAACGGCCGCGCGATCAATGCGCGGCGGCAGCGGCGAACCGGACAGCTTGGCCTTGCCGCCGGTGCCGTCCCGATTCATAGTGGTCGCCACCGCCGCAACCCGGAGCCGGGACGGTCATGGGACTGTACGTCACCGCGCGGACTTCGCTCGTCGCCCTGCTGACGGTCGCGCCCTGGCTCGTCGCCGCACCAGCGCTGGCCGCGGAGACGCTGCGGCTGGCCTATGCGAGCTGGGTCGCATACGGCCCGTTCTTCATCGCCCGCGACAAGGGATGGCTCGCCGAAGAGGGCGTCGAGGTGGCGTTCGTCAAGATCGAGGATGCCGGAATCCGCGCCGCGGCTCTGATCACCGGCGACGTCGACGCGACCGCGCTGACCCTGGATGCGACGCCGCTGCACGTGCGCCGCGGTATGCCGCTGCGGTTCGCCTTCGCGCTCGCCTCGTCGCGCGGCAACGACGCGCTGCTCGCCGCAAGCGACATCGAGACGATCGCCGACCTCAAGGGCAAGACGGTGGCGGTCGACGCCGGCGCGTCGGGACGTTTCTTCGTCAGCGAACTGCTGCAGTCGGTCGGGTTGAGCGAGACCGACATCACCATCGTCGACATGCGGCAGGGCGACGCCGGCGCCGCGTTCCTGGCCGGCAAGGTCGATGCGGCGGTCACCTGGGAGCCGTATCTGTCCCGCGCGAAGCGGGCGGGTCGCGGTCACCGGCTGACCGACACCAGCCACCATCCCGGCCTGATCACCGACATGCTGGTCGTGCGCGGCGACCGGCTGGAGCAGCGTCGCGACGATTTCAGGGCGCTTTACCGGGCGTGGAACCGGGCGGTGGGCTTTGCCGAGGCCGATCCCGAGGCGGCGGCGGCGATCATGGCCAAGGGCGTCGGCGGCTGGCTGCGCCACCGCGAGGTCTTCGCCGAGGTCCGGGCCGGTGTCGGCTATTTCGACGCCGCGGCCAACGAGCTGTTCTTCGGCACGCAAACGGCGCCCGGACTCGTCAGCGAGACGACCGGGCGCGCGATCGAGCTGTGGCGGAGCTTCGGCAAGCTCGCGGTCGATGTGAAGGGGTCCGACCTGGTCAGCTACGCCGTCGTGGGCGAATAGTCCCGGGGCCGGAGCGGGCGCGCGCCGAGTGCGCACGCCCGCCCCGCCGTCCCGGAAAGCCGGGTCAGCGGCGATACCGCCCGCGGGCGACGTCCTCGATCTGGTAGGGCGCGATGCCGATATCGTCGAGCTCACGGAGCGTCAGCTTGGACAGTTCGGTCATGGTCCGGCGATAGGTGCGCCAGCGGCGGTAATCGGTGGCAATACGATCAAAAAACATGGCGATTCTCCTTCGGCCCGCCTGCGTTTTCGCTGCGATGTCTGGATCCAGACTTATGGTCGCCGACCGCGCTTGAGAATTGCTGATTTTGCATTGCAGCAATTCGCGCCGCGAATGCCTCATTTTTACCATATTTTAAGGATTTATAGGAGTTGCTGCACCGCAGCAATGAGCGCCTACCAGCCGTTCACGCGCGGCCACTCGGCGGCGATTTCGCCGGCCTCGTCGGTGACGAAATAGCGGTCGTGCGCGGCGGCCGTCATGCAGACATGATTGGGCAGGACGCGCAGCCGGCCGCCCACGGGAAACTCCTGCCACGGCGGCTCGCCGCCGCCCGGCAGCGCCAGCTGCCCATGCTCCTGGCTGACGGCGGCGACGTACATGCGGTCGGCCCGGCGGCCCCCGGCTGCGGCCATCACCGTGCCGTAGCCGGTCGCGTTGTCGAACTCCGAGGGGCCGATATCCTTCGACAGGGCGAGACCGCCGGCGTCGGTGAGGATCCGCCGGGTGCGGCGGTTGTGGCCGATGACGCTGGCGAGCACGGTGACGGCGATGTCGTTCCAGCCGCACGAACCGAGCAGCGCCTGGTCGACGTCGCCGAGCATGTAGACGCCGGGCCGCATCTCGGTAACGCCGTCGAGCGTCGCGGCGTGCCGCGCCGTCGGCGTCGAACCGGCCGAGACGACCCGGCACGGCAGGCCCGCATCACGCAGCAGCCCGGCGGCACGGACGATGCCGGCGCGTTCCTGCTCAGCGACCGCACGGACGGCGTCCACCGACGTGCCGTGGTAGGACTGGCCGGCATGGGTCAACACGCCGCGCAGCTCGAGCGACGGCGCCTCGTCGATCGCCCGCGCCAGCGCCACGATCGCGTCGGCCTCGCTGTCCGGGTCGAGCCCGCAGCGGCCGTCGCCGGTGTCGATCTCGACCATCATCGGCAACGTCCGGCCCAGGGCCGCGGCCTTGTCCGCGGTGGCGCGGGCGGCATCGATGCTGTCGGTGATCAGCGTCAGCGCGACGCCGGCATCCTGCAGCGCCGCCGCCTCCTCGAGCTTCGACGGCACGAAGCCGACGGCGTAGAGGATGTCGCTGAAGCCGGCCTCGGCGAAGTAGCGCGCCTCCTTCAGCGTCGAGACGGTGATGCCGCCGAAATGGTCCCGGGTCGCGAGCCGTGCCACCTCGGCCGACTTCGCCGTCTTCATGTGCGGGCGCAGCCGCACGCCGAGCCTGGTCATGCGCTCGGCCATGCGCCGGCAGTTCGCTGCCAGCACCGCGCGGTCGAGCAGCAGACAGGGCGTCGAGAGGGTATCGAGGGTCGGGTGCGCGAGCATGTCGGGAATGATAGCCGACAGCGCGGCCGCCTCAATGAAAATCCCGCGACGGGAACAGGGTGCGAGCCTGCTCGCGGGGATGGCGGCGCAGCTTCGGCACGGGATGGCGCAGCTTGCCGCGCGGGTCGTCCGAGGTGCCGCTCCTGACCTCGTCGGCATGGACGTTGACCGGGTCGAGCGGCGGCTGGCCGTCGTCCGCCTCGTCGAGCGAGTCGAGCAGCGCCGAGAGATCCTCGATGCGGTCGGCGACGAGGTGGATCACCCGGCCCTCGCGCTGCAGCCGGCCGCTCACCCGCATCAGCCGCGCGGTGAGGATCTGGCGGCGGAAGGTATCGAACATCTTCGGCCAGACGACGATGTTGGCGGTGCCGGTCTCGTCCTCGAGCGTGATGAAGATGACGCCCTTGGCGGTGCCCGGCCGCTGACGCACCAGCACCAGCCCGCTGACGGCGATCCCCCGGCCGTCCTTCGTGTCCATCAACGCCTGCGCCGGCAGGTCGCGGCCGAGCTGCGGGCGCAGCAGCGCCAGCGGGTGGCGGCGCAGCGTCAGGCGGATCGCCCGGTAGTCGGCGGTCACCGCCTCGCCCTCGGTCATCGGCGGCAGCTCCACCGGCGGCTCCTCGCCGCGATCCTCCTCCCCCGCCGCCTCGAACAGCGGCAGCGGCCGCGCCCCGCCGATGGCCTTCACCGCCCACAGCGCCTCGCGCCGGCCGAGCCCCGTCGAGCGAAAGGCGTCGGCCTCGGCGAGCTTCGTCAGCACCGCCGGTGCGACGCCGGCGCGCCGCCACACGGCGAGCGGATCGGCGTAGAAATTGCCGCGCGCCGCCGTGATCCACTCCGCATCCGTCTCCGCCAGTCCCCTGATCTGCCGCAGGCCGAGCCGCAGGGCGAAGCTGGCCGCCGGCCCGTCCGGCGCGCCGCCGGGCTCGAGCGTGCAGTCCCAGTCCGAGAAATTGACGTCGGGCGGACGCACCTCGACGCCGTGCTCGCGCGCGTCGCGCACGATCTGCGCCGGGGCGTAGAAGCCCATCGGCTGGCTGTTGACGAGCGCCGCCGCGAACACCGCCGGATAGTGGCGCTTGACCCAGGCCGAGACGTAGACCAGCAGCGCGAACGAGGCGGCGTGGCTCTCGGGGAAGCCGTACTCGCCGAAGCCCTCGATCTGGCGGAAGCAGCGCTCGGCGAAGTCGGCATCGTAGCCGCGCGCCAGCATGCCGCCGATCATCTTCTCGCGGAAGGCGTGGATCCTGCCGCTGTGCCGGAAGGTCGCCATGGCGCGGCGCAGCCCGTCGGCTTCGGCGGGCGTGAAGCCGGCGGCGACGATGGCGATCTTCATCGCCTGCTCCTGGAACAGCGGTACGCCCAGCGTCTTGCCGAGCACCCGCCGCAGCTCGTCGGACGGGAACTCGACCGCCTCCTCGCCGTTGCGGCGGCGGATATAGGGATGCACCATGTCGCCCTGGATCGGCCCGGGCCGGACGATCGCCACCTCGATCACCAGGTCGTAGAAATTGCGCGGCCGCATGCGCGGCAGGAAGGCGAGCTGGGCCCGGCTCTCCACCTGGAACACGCCGATCGCATCGGCGTCGCACAGCATGTCGTAGACCGCCGGATCCTCGGCCGGCACGGTGGCGAGCTCGAGCTCGCGGCCGTAATGGCTGCGGATCAGCGCGAGGCCCTTGCGCAGGCAGGTCAGCATGCCGAGCGCCAGCACGTCGACCTTGAGCATGCCGAGCGCATCGAGGTCGTCCTTGTCCCACTCGATGACGGTGCGGTCCTCCATCGCCGCGTTCTCGACCGGCACCAGCTCGTCGAGCCGGCCGCGCGTGATGACGAAGCCGCCGACATGCTGCGACAGGTGGCGCGGGAAGCCGACCAGCGCACGGGTCAGCGCCAGCGTCTGGCGCAGCCGCCGGTCCTGCGCGTCGAGGCCGAGCTCGGCCAGCCGCTCCGGCTCCACCACGTCGCCGACCCAGGCGCCGGACTGGCCGGCCAGCGCCGTAATCACGTCGCGGGAGAGCCCCATCGCCTTGCCGATGTCGCGGATCGCGCCGCGCGGCCGGTAGTGGATGACGGTGGCGGCGAGGCCGGCGCGCTCGCGCCCGTACTTTTCGTAGATGTACTGGATCACCTCCTCGCGGCGCTCGTGCTCGAAATCGACGTCGATGTCCGGCGGTTCGTTGCGCTCGGCCGAGATGAAGCGCTCGAACAGAAGGTCCATGCGCGCCGGGTCGACGGCGGTGACGCCGAGGCAATAGCAGACCGCCGAGTTCGCCGCCGAGCCGCGGCCCTGGCACAGGATGCCCTGCGCCCGCGCGAAGCGGACGAGGTCGTGGACGGTCAGAAAATAGGGGGCGTAGCCGAGCTCGGCGACGAGACCGATCTCGTGGTCGAGCTGCGCGCGCACGGATCCGGGCACGCCTGCCGGATAGCGCCGGCGCGCGCCGGCCTCGACCAGCTCCTCGAGCGTCTGCTGCGCCGTCCTACCCGGGGTGACGATCTCGTCGGGATATTCGTAGCGCAGCTCGTCGAGCGCGAACGTGCAGCGCGCCGCGATCTCGAGCGTGCGGACGAGCGCCTGCGGATGGTCGCGGAACAGCACCGCCATCTCCGCCGGCCCCTTGAGGTGCCGCTCAGCGTTCTTGAGCAGCCGCCGCGCCCCGGCCTCGTCGATCGAGACGCCGCCGCGCACGCAGGCCAGCGCATCGGCCAGCGGCCGTCGCTCGGGCGCGTGCATCAGCACGTCGTTGGTGGCGACGAGCGGCGCGCCGCAGGCCTCCGACAGCGCGGCGAGAGAGGCGATGCGCCGCGCGTCGTCGCCGCGCAGCAGGTGGCTCGCCGCGAGATGGACATGGCCGGGAAAGGCGCCGGTCCAGCGGCGCAGCTCGACCGCGAACGCCTCCTCCGGCGCGTCCGGCGCGTCCGGCGGCAGGGCAATCAGCTCCATGCCGTCGGCATGTGCCTCGATGTCCCGACGGTACAGCTCGCACGCGCCCTTGGGCGCCCGGCGGCGGCCCAGCGTGATCAGCCGGCACAGCCGCCCCCAGGCGGCGCGGTCCCGCGGATAGGCGAGCAGCGACGCGCCGTCCATCGGATCGAGCCGCGCGCCGACCAGCAGCCGCATCCCGCATTCGCGGGCCGCGATATGGGCGCGCACCACGCCGGCGACCGAGTTGCGGTCGGCGATGCCGAGCGCCGCGAGCCCCAGCTCCTGCGTGCGCTCGACCAGCTCGGCGGCGTGCGATGCGCCCTCGAGGAAGCTGTAGTTGCTCAGGCACTGGAGCTCGGCATAGGCAGGGGTCATGATTGCGCTCCCCGCCGACGATCACCCCCACCCTGCCCTCCCCCCTCGAGGGGGAGGGTTAAGCGGAGCCGATCCGCGCCGTAAAGCCCTCCCCCCTGGTGGGGGAGGGTCGGGTGGGGGGGCGATGCAGGGGTCATGGCGCTAGCGCCGCCGGTCCTCGCGCAGCAGCGTGGTGCGCTCGGTCTGCGGCCGGTCCGGGGTCTTGGCGGCAATGCGTTCGGCCAGCGCCCGCAGGTCGGGCCCCGAGACCCGCCTTGCGGCATCGGTCAGAATCTGTCGCAGCTCGCCCTCGAGCGAACGGTTGTTGGCCCGCGCCCTTTCCTTGAGCGCCTCGACGACCGCCTCGTCGAGATTCCGAACGGTCACACTCGCCATCTCACGATCTCCCGGGATCAGGCAAACAGGCCGTGCAGGTGCCAGCATCGCGGCCGGCCCGTGCAGCAGAGCCAGAAGCGGCGGCCGGCCTCGTCCTCGACGCACCAGTAATCGCGCGCGCCCGACGCCCAGTGCGCGTCGGCGCGCCACCATTCGGGGGCGATGCGCTCGGGCCCCTCGGCGCGGCGCACCACGTGCCGGCGGCCGCGCCAGCGGAAGGCGGCGGGCGGCACGAGATCGTGCGCTTCCGCCCCGGGCTCGGCCTGCACCGGCTCGGGGCGACGCAGCAGGCGCGGCGGGCGCAGGATCGCCGTCGACCAGACCGCCGCCGCGCCGCCCGGTTCCCCGGCCATGGCGGCGGGACGCAGCCGCCAGGCGCGGTCCGGCAGGTGGCTGTCGATCGGCGTCGCGCGCAGCACGGCATCGAAGCCGAAGCGGTTGCCGAGGCGCTCGACGAGCGACGCGATGCCGTCCGCGTCGGCCGCCGCGCGTGCCGCATCCAGCGTCTCCTGCGCCGGCGCCTGGCGCTCGACGCCGGGGGCGCAGAGGATCATCGCCTCGATACCGAAGCCGGGATCGAGATGATCCAGCCGTTCCCGGAACAGGCGCGCCAGCGCCGCCACGTCGCGCAGCGGCCGTGCGGTGCCGACAGCGACCATCTGCGCCGTGCCGTCGACCCGGTGGCAGGCGAGCTCGAGCCGCCGCGCGCCGCGGCCGGCCCGCTCGAGCCGCGCGGCCATCCGCCCGAGCAGGTGGCCCAGCGCCGCATCGATGTCGCTGCGCGCGCCGATCGGCTCGGCAAAGGCGATCCGCTCCCGCGGTATCGCATCGTCGCGCAGGGAATCGAACGGCTCCGCGGCGTGCCCCAGCGCCCGGTCGAGCTGCAGGACCGTGGCGCGGCCGAAGCGGGCGGCGAGCGAGCCGCGCGGCAGACCGTAGAGGTCGCCGATCCGGCGCAGCCCGAGATGGGCGAGGCCGGCCGCGCTCTCGCGGTCGAGCCCCAGCGCCGCGACCGGCAGCCGCTCCAGCGCCCGCGCGGCGCTGCCGGGCGGTACCACCGTCCCGGGCGCCGCGAAGCGGGCGACGGCGCGCGCCGCCGCGGCGGTATCGGCGAGCGCGGCGGACACCGCAAAGCCGAGCCGGTCGAGCCGCGCCATCACGTCGCGCAGCAGCGCCGCCTCGCCGCCGAACAGGTGGGCACAGCCGGTCACGTCGAGAAACAGCCCGTCCGGCCCGTCCCTTGCCACCAGCGGCGTATAGCGCCCGCACCAGCGCCCGAGCCGGCCGAGCAGCTCGGCCTCGGCGGCGGGTTCCGCCGGCACGGTGGCAAGGCCTGCGACCACGGCGCGGGCGTCGGCCAGCGTCATGCCGGGGGCGAGGCCCGCCTCCTCCGCCGCCCGGTTGATCCCGGTCAGCAGGATCCGGTTGCCGCATTCCGCCGTCGTCGCCGCCGGCCGCGCCGACCAGGCGGCGCCGCGGTCGCGGGCGACGCGGTCAGTCGCCAGCCGGGGAAACCAGAGCGAGACGAAGCGTCTTCGCATTCCAGTCCACCTCCCATTCCCCGGTGCCGCCGGCACGGCAGCGCAGCAGCGCAAGCCGCCAGCGCAGCGTCGCGCCGGCGCCGGCGCACGCATGGTCCGCCCGCCAGCGGCTGACCGCGACGCTGGGCGGCAGGGTGTCGGGCGCCGGGCCCTCGGGCGCCACGGCGCCACGGCGCCCGCGGGCGCCATGGCGCCGCCGCGAGCCGTGCCGCACCAGCAGCAGGCCGGTGACCCCGCCATCCTCCGCCGCCAGCTGCAGCCGCCGGCCGGCAACCATGTCGGGGACGCGATCACCCTCCACGACCACGGCGGCGGGCCCGCCGCCGCGCAGCCCCTCCTCCGCCGCCGCCAGCAGCGCCGCCCGGTCCCGGCAGCGCACCTGCAGCAGCCGCGCCGGATCCAGCCCGAGCGCCGCCAGCCCCGGCGGATAGAGCTCGACGCCGCGGCGCGCCAGAACGCACCACAGCACCGCGCCGCCGCTGCGCGAGGCGAGCCGGCCGGCGACGACCGCGGCGAAACCATCCGCCGCCGTACCCGAGACTTCGTGCAAGACCCCCAGCCGCAGGCCACCCTCCCCCAGCGCCCGGTCGAGCGGTACGAGGTCGAGCGGCAGCACGCGGCCCTCCGGCGCCGCAGCGCGGCGTCCGATCTGCGCCACCGCGGCGCGCAGCTGCTGAAGATTCCGGCGGCTTTTCCAGCGGCTCATGGCGTCCCCGAACGGCCAAATGTTCCTGTTTTGTTCTATCGCCGGACCGGGCCCGAGTCAAGCCGGACGGCCGATCCGTTCACATTCGCTTGAGCGACGGTTGGCCTGCGCCGGCCACTCTGCCACGGTGCGGCGCATGCACGACATCCTCAGCGACCATCCGATACGAACCGACGACGCCCACCCGCTGCTGCAGCTCGCCGACTGGCGGCGCCGGACCTTCGAGCTCTACGCCCGCATCCGCGGCGAACCCGACCCGACGGTCGCGTGGCGGGACTGGCGCGACAGCCGCGACGCGCTGTTCGCCCGGCATCCGCAGTCGCCGCTGCCGGCGGCCGCCCGAAGCTGTTTTTCGGGCCTGCCCGCCTACCCTTACGATCCCGGGCTGCGCTTCCAGGTCGCGCTCGAGCCGGCGACCGCGACGGCCGAGCGACGCCTCGAGATCGGCGACGACGGCACGGCGCGGCTCGTTCCCGTGGGCCGCACGCTCGGCCTGCGGCCCGATCTCGGCGCCGAGCTCACGCTGTACTGGATCGCCGGCTACGGCGGCGGCCTGTTCCTGCCGTTCCGCGACGCGACGAGCGGCAACGAGACCTACGGCGGCGGCCGCTACCTGCTCGACGCCATCAAGGGCGCCGACCTCGGCTCGTGCGACGACCGCCTCGTGCTCGACTTCAATTTCGCCTACCACCCGTCCTGCGTCCACTCGGCCGACTGGACCTGCCCGCTGGCACCGCCGGAGAACCGGCTGCCGGCGCCGGTGCGGGGCGGCGAGAGGCTCGGCTGACCGCGGCACATCCGCGCACCGCACGAACTCACCGTTTCCGGCACTGGCGAAGCCGCCGCGCCGTTGCTAATGTCGCGCAAAGGGGGTGCGGACAGCGCCGGGAAGGGAAGCGGACCATGGCAAAGACACTCGTCCTGACCTTCATCGCCAGGGACCGGCCGGGCCTCGTCGAACGGCTGTCGGAGACGGTGGCGAGCGAGGGTGGCAACTGGCTCGAGAGCCGCATGGCCCACCTGGCGGAGAAGTTCGCCGGGATCGCCCGCGTCGAGATCCCCGCCGGCAGGGTCGCGGCGCTGAAGAAGGCGCTGCAGGCGCTCGACGAGGAGGGCTTCCACCTGACCGTCGAGGAGGCCGGGGACACCGCGGAGAAGCCGGGCACCGCGACGGCGAAGGAGCCGGCGCAGCCGGAGGGCGCGCTCTACACGGTGGACCTCGTCGGCCCCGACCAGCCGGGGATCTTGCGCGACATCACACACTGCCTCGCCGAGCGCGGGGTCAGCGTCGAGGACATGGAGACCGACATCCGCGAGGCACCGATGAGCGGCGGCCAGATGTTCTACGCCGAGGCGCAGGTGCGCGTGCCGGCTGGCGTCAGCGGCGAGGAGCTGCGCGACGCGCTGGAGGCGCTGGCCGGCTCGCTCATGGTCGACATCTCGCTGCGCCGCGGCGGCTGAGCCGAAGCGGCGCCGAACGCGGCCCGGCGGCGCGCGGGGCGGCGCCCGAATTCGGGGACACATTGAACAGATGCGGCGCCGCTGAGCGCAATGAAACCGCGGGTTCCGGCGAGCCGTTGCGGCGCAGATCGCAAGCTCGCAATGTGCCTCTTATGATTGAATTTATTTACAATTATTCTATGTATGCGGGTATTTGCCCCGAGGCGGTCCGCTGCCGATCCGGGCCGCGCCGTTCATGCGGTCCAAAGTCACGGACGGGGTCCAGCCACACACCCGCGCCCGGCCAGGCAGGGAGCGGGCCAGCGACAGCCGGGCCGGCAATCAGCCCTCGCGCTGCATGCGCTCGCGGCGCGCGACTTCCTCGGGGGTCGGCGGATCCATGGCGAAATCGCCCGTCGCCACGTCGCCGGCTCGCCGGTAGCGGGCGATGACGACTCCCGTCGTCGACACGCTGCTGTCGACCAGCCTGAACGCCGCCGGCTTGGCGCCCTCGCCGAACAGCTTCTTGCCGCCGCCCAGCACCATCGGGAAGGTGAACAGGTGGATCTCGTCGATCACATCGCCGGCGAGCAGCGTCTGGATCAGATCGCTGCTGCCCTGCGTGATCAGCGCCGGCCCGTCCTCCCGTTTCAGCCGGGCGACGTCCGCCGCCGCGTCGTGCAGCGCCACCGAACCCGTCCACGTCAGCGCCATGGTCGAGCGCGTCGCGACGTATTTCGTGGTGCTGTTGAACAGCCTGGCGATGGAATCGTCGTCCCCGCCCTCGGCATGCGGCCAGTGCGCGGCGAAAATCTCGTAAGTCTTGCGGCCGAGCAGCAGGTCGAACGGGCGGCCGAACAGGCGGTCGACCGCCTCGCCGAAGACCGCGTCCAGATGCGGTACGACCCAGCCCCCGAACCTGAAGCCGCGCGTCGGATCCTCCTGCGGGCCGCCCGGCGCCTGCATAACGCCATCGAGCGAGACGAACGCCCCCGTAACGACCTCTCTCATGTGCCTCCTCCGCTGCGCCGACGCCAGCTGCCCGCGCGCTCGGCGACTCGCGCTCACTCCGGATGGGTGGCCCCGAACGACCGGGTCTCGCCGATCTTCAAGATCCAGGCGTTGTCCGCGCCGTAGCCCTGATCCTCCGCCGCCCGACGGAAGCGGCGGGGCGCCTCGAACGGATCTTCCGGGGTCAGCATGATGGTGCCCCAGTGCATGCCGACCGCCGCCCTGGCGCCGACGGCGCGCGCGATCCCGACGGCCTCCTCCGGGGTCGCGTGCGACGACTGCATGATCTTGCGCGGCTCGTAGGCCCCGATGCCGACGAGCGCCAGATCGAACGGCCCGACGCGGCGGCCGATCTCTTCGAACACGTCGCCGCGCGCGGTGTCCCCGGAGAACCAGACGCTCTCGTCGCCCGCCACGATGGCGAAGCTGGCCCACAGCGTGCGGTTGCGGTCGCCGAGCCCGCGCCCGGAGAAGTGCACCGCCGGCAGCGTGGTGATCTTCAGGCCGTCGGCCTCCCACGCGTCCCACCAGTCGTGCTCCATCACCCTGGTATAGCCGCGCCCGGTGAAGAAGGCGCCGAGCCCGAGCGGCACGATGACCTGCGTGTCGTCCTTGTACGGATAGGCCTCGATGGTCCTCGCGTCGAGATGGTCGTAGTGATTGTGGCTGACGAGCATGACGTCGGCCCTGGGCAACGCCGCCGCCGACAGCGCCGGGGCGACGTAGCGCCTCGGCCCCAGCCCGAGCGGCCCGGCATTGTCGCCGAGGAACGGGTCGGTGAGCACGATCTTGCCGCCGATGCGGACGATGAACGAGGCGTGTCCGAGCCAGGTCACGCTGGGGTTGGGGGCCGCGGTGAGCTGCGCCGCGACCGCGTCCTGCGCCAATACGTGGCCGGCCGGGACCGGAGGGGAATCGACGACGAAGGTCTGGTTGAACAGGAACCTCGTCATGTCGCCGAAGCTGGCGATGCGCTGCGGGCTGCCCGGCGGGTTGCGAAACTTGCCGTTGGCGAGATGGTGCGCCGGTGCGCCGGGTTTCGTCATGTCCGTGGTCCCGGCGCAGGCCGCCGTCAAACCGCCGAGGACGGAGATCGCTGCGAATTGTGCGAGGCGGCTGCGCATGGTTTCTCCCTGAACAAGCAAGATCTAATCGTGCCGCCCCGCAAGGCAACCTCAACGCGCGAACGGCCGTATGAATGGGCGGAAGGCGGCGGCGTCATGCGGCCCGGCACACCGCACGAAGGAGCGCCGCCATGACTATCGCAACGGGATCGGGTGCGCGGTACCCGGGGAGCGCCGGAGCCGAACCCGAGTTGCGTCCGCGCTTGCTCGAACTCGATGACGCGACCAATCGATCCCGGCGTGAGAACTGATGCGATACGGGCATCAAAAAGCCCGGTTGAAGGGGCATTCCTTGACCCTGCATCGTCTGCAAAAATAAAGAAACTGACCCGAATACCACATCGCTACGGTTCCAAGAAATACAGTCAATAATACGGGATTTGACAGCAGCCAGTATATCGGGAAGACCGGAATCAGAATGAACACCAGATAGAACAGAAATCTCTCTGAAGCACTGAACGGCGTCGTTTTCCGTTCTTTGACAAGCCACATCGATACTTCAGGGGGAAATTGGAGGCAGTCGCCGTATACGTGAAGATGCGGGCATCTCGGACATGTCAAATGCCGCATGACGATCCCAAGGATCCCGTATGCGTAGATCAGGAAGTACGGCAAGACCCACCGCCAGTCGACAAGACCTATGCCGACGGCGCCCGTTGTTCCCATCGCAATGAACGAGAACTGAGCGTACAGTTTCTCCCAGAAGCCAAAACCATCGGCAAGCGTGCCCTTGGTTCTGATTTTCATATCATCTTCTTCCAGCCGGTATGCGTCACGGCAGACCGTCGGGCCGGATGGGTACAAGCCTGTCGCTTCGGAACAAGGCTGACGGTTTCGCCTTGTATCCGCCGGCCGCAGTGTCGCCCTCGACCCGCGCAAGCACTGCCGCCCCGGTCGGGGGGGGGGGG
>JBFHDX010000090.1:0-15333 GCA_041584475.1 Alphaproteobacteria bacterium | reverse complement strand
TGACCGACGCAGCGCGATCAAGCGACGGGTAAAGCCCAACAGTTGCTCGTCGCTGCCTTGCCAATCGATCCAGGTGACCGCGTTGTCCTGGCAATAGGCGTTGTTGTTGCCGCGCTGGCTGTGCCCGATCTCGTCCCCGGCCAGCAGCATCGGCGTGCCCTGGGCGAGCATCAGGGTGGTCAGCATGTTGCGCCGGCGCCGGGCCCGGCATTCGAGGACGTCCGGATCGTCGCTGTCGCCCTCGACGCCGCAATTATCGCTGTAGTTCTCGTCCTGGCCGTCGAGATTGTCCTCGCCGTTGGCCTCGTTGTGCTTGCGGTCGAAGGACACGAGGTCGCGCAGCGGAAAGCCGTCGTGCGCGGTGACGAAGTTGATCGATGCCCAGGCGCGGCGGCCGTCGCGATCGAAACGTCCCGCCGAGCCGAGCAGCCGGTCCGCGAGCGCGTGGGCGCCGTGCCGGTCGCCGCGCCAGTAGCGGCGCAGCGTGTCGCGGAACTCGTCGTTCCACTCGGCGAATCCGGGCGGGAATTGGCCAAGCCGGTAACCGCCGGGGCCAACGTCCCACGGCTCCGCGATCAGCTTCACCTGGCGCAGCACCGGGTCCTGGCGCAGCGCGTCGAGGAACCCGCCGTCCGCCGCGAAACCGTGCTCCTCGCGCGCCAACGTCGTCGCGAGATCGAAGCGGAAGCCGTCGACGCCCATCACCTCGACCCAGTAGCGCAGCGAATCGAGCACCAGGCGCAGGACGAAGGGGTGCGCCAAGTTGAGCGTGTTTCCGCAGCCGGTATCGTCGACGTAGTATCTCGGGTCGTCCGGCAGCAATCGGTAGTAGCTGGCATTGTCGAGGCCACGGAAGCTCAATGTCGGGCCAAGGTGGTTGCCCTCGCCGCTATGATTGTAGACGACGTCGAGAATCACCTCGATGCCGGCAGCGTGGAAGCGGCGCACCATGTCCCGGAAATCCGCGAAGCCGGCGGGCCCCTGGTAGCGCGGCTCGGGTACGAAGAAGCCGATGCTGTTGTAGCCCCAGTAATTGCGCAGGCCACGCTTGACGAGGAACAGGTCGTCGAAGATGGCGTGCACCGGCAGCAGCTCCACCGCGGTGACCCCGAGGCGGACGAGATGGTCGAGCACCGGCTCGGCGGCCAGCCCGGCATAGGTTCCGCGCAGCGCCTCGTCGACGTCGTCGCGCAGCTTCGTAAGCCCCTTCGCGTGCGCCTCGTAGATCACCGTCTCCGCCCACGGCGTGGCCGGACGCTCGTGCGCCGGAAACGCATCCGGCGGGACGGTGACGACCGCCTTGGCTACGAACGGGGCGCTGTCACGGCGGTCGAACGAGAGATCGCCCGCGGGCGCGCCGGCGACGAATCCGAGCAGCGCGTCGTCGGCCTGCCAGCTGCCGGCGAGCCGTCGCGCATAGGGATCGAGCAACAGCTTGTTCGGATTGAAGCGGTGGCCGCGCTCCGGATCGTAGTCGCCATGCGCCCGCAGCCCGTAGATGGCGCCCGGCTGCAGGTCCCGCACATAGCCGTGCCAGACCGGTCCGCTGCGTTCCGGCAACGGCAGCCGGGCCTGTTCGCGGCGGCCATCGGGCGAAAACAGGCACAGTTCGATCTTCGTGGCGTGCTCGGAGAATACGGCGAAATTGACGCCCTCGCCGTCCCACTCGGCGCCGAGCGTGGCCGGCGTGCCGGCGGATATGCGGTGTCGCGGCCGGGTCATGGCACCACTGCCCCGGCCGGTGCCCCGGCCAGCTGTTGGTACAGCGCGGCGTAGGCGGCCGCCGAGACGTCCCAGCCGACGGGATGCTTCATCGCGCGCCGCTGCATGCCGCGCCACAGCCGCTTGTCAGCGAACGCGTCGCAGGCGCGGTCGAGCGCATCCCGAAGCGCCGACAGCGTCGTCGGCGCAAACTGGAAACCCGTCGCGCAGTTCGCCTTGATCGCGGCGTCGTTGGCGTCGATCACCGTATCGGCGAGGCCACCGGTATGGGCGACGACTGGTAGGGTGCCGTAGCGCAACCCGTAAAGCTGGGTCAGGCCGCAGGGCTCGAAGCGCGACGGGATCAGGATCGCGTCCGCCCCGGCCTGCATCAGGTGCGACAGCGGCTCGTCGTAGCCGAGGCTGACGGCGACCCGCCCCGGATTCGCCCGGGCGGCGGCGGCGAAGCTCTTTTCCAGGTCGGCGTCGCCCGAGCCGAGCAGCGCCAGCTGGCCGCCGCGCCACAAGAGATGCGGCAACGCGTCGAGCAGCAGGTCGAGCCCCTTCTGGCGGGTCAGGCGACTGACCACGCAGAACAGCGGCGCGCGGGCATCCGCCGTCAGTCCCAGGCGCCGTTGCAACGCCGCCTTGTTCTTCGACTTCCCCTGCAGCTGCGAGCGGTCGTAGGGCACGGCGATGTCCGGATCCGAGGCCGGATTCCAGGCATCCAGGTCGATGCCGTTGAGGATGCCGGTCAGCGAGCCGCGTCGCTGGGCGATCACACCCTCGAGCCCCATGCCGTATTCCGGCGTCGTCAGTTCGCGGGCGTAGGTCGGGCTGACCGTGGTGATGGCATCGGCATAGACCAGTCCCGCCTTGAGGAAGCCGACCTCGCCGTAGAACTCGAAGCCGCTCTGCACGAAGCCGGAAGCCGGCAGCTTGAGCTCGGCCATCGTCTTCCGCGGGAACAGGCCCTGGAAGGCGATGTTGTGAACCGTGATCACCGAGCGCGACGCCGTCTTCGACTTGGAAAGGGCGAGATATGCCGGCGCCAGGCCCGCCTGCCAGTCGTGCGCGTGGACGACGTCGGGCCGCCAGCCCGGCAGCTTGCCGTCGGCCAGCCAGGCGCCGACCGCGGACAGTGCACCGAAGCGCTTGTGGTTGTCCGGCCAGTCCTTGCCGTTCTTGCCGACATAGGGGTTTCCCGGGCGGCCGAACAGCCGCGGCGCATCGAGCAGCAACAGACGCAAGCCCGCGCGCCGGCCCGGCACCACCCGTGCGCGGCGGCCGAACAGGGGTCTGGTGGGGATCGCCTCGCCGTCCGCCTCGAGCCCGTCGAGCAGGCCGGGATAGGCCGGCAACAGTACGCGCACGTCCGTGCCCACCGCACCGAGCGCCTTCGGCAGCGCGCCGACGACGTCGGCGAGGCCGCCGGTCTTGATCAGCGGGGCGCACTCGGAGGCGATGAACAGGACGCGCAAGGTCAGGCCTCCAGCCGGTCGAGCATTTCCTGGGTGATCAGGCAGACGCCGTTGTCGGTGCGGCGGAACCGGCGAGCGTCCTCGACCGGGTCCTCGCCGACGACGAACTTCTCCGGGATGCGCACGCCGCGATCGATGACCACGTTCGACAGCCGGGCGCCGCGTCCGATCGTGACGTAGGGCAGGGCGACGACGTGCTCCAGCTCGCTGAAGGAGTGGCAGTGCACGCCCGTGAACAGCAAGCTCTTGTCGATACGCGCGCCCGATACGATGCAGCCGCCGGAGACCATGGAGCTGACGGCCATGCCGCGGCGACCCTCCTCGTCGTGGATGAACTTGGCCGGCGGGGTGATCTCGGCATAGGTCCAGATCGGCCAGGCGTGGTCGTAGAGGTCGAGCTCGGGTGTGAAGTCGGTCAGGTCGACATTGGCCTGCCAGAACGAATCGACGGTGCCGACGTCGCGCCAGTAGGGCTCGCTCTCCGCGCCGCTCATGACGCACGAGTTGCTGAAGCGGTGGGCGACCGCCTTGCCGTTGCGCACCACATAGGGGATCAGGTCGCCGCCGAAATCATGCTTCGAATCGGGATCCTTCTCGTCGCGCCGCAGCAGGTCGATCAGGAATTTCGTCTCGAAGACGTAAATGCCCATGCTGGCGAGGGCAAGCTCGGGCCTGTCGGGCATGCCCGGCGGATCGGCGGGCTTTTCGACGAATTCGACGATGCGGTCGTCGGCGTCGATCTTCATGACGCCGAACCCGGATGCCTCCTTTCGCGGCACCTCGATGCAGCCGACCGTGACGTCCGCGCCGCTGACCACGTGCTGCTGCAGCATGATTTCGTAGTCCATCTTGTAGATATGGTCGCCGGCCAGGATCAGCATGTACTTCGGACCGTAGCTCTCGATGATGTCGATGTTCTGCGTCACGGCATCGGCCGTGCCGACGTACCATTTCCCTTCCTCGACGCGCTGCGAGGCCGGCAGGATATCGAGCATCTCGTTGCGTTCCTGCCGGAAGAAGCTCCAGCCGCGCTGCAGATGCCGGATCAGGCTGTGCGCCTTGTACTGGGTCGCGACGCCGATCTTGCGGATGCCGGAATTGAGCGTGTTCGACAGGGCGAAATCGATGATCCGGCTCTTGCCGCCGAAAAAGACCGCCGGCTTGGCCCGCTTTTCGGTCAATTCCATCAGCCGGCTTCCCCTGCCGCCGGCAAGGACGAACGACATCGTATCGCGCGCGACGTTGCGCGGCCCGCGGTCGCTTGCATTCATCTCCACCTCCCGTTCACTTGGTTCGCCATTCCGGGTCCAATCATAATTGCGTATGCGGCCTCGATGCCATCTCGGGGCACGACGGCCCGTGCCTGACGCGGCACCGTCCGCGCGCCATCCTCATTGGTGAACAGATTGGACTCAAACGCGATTTCTGCCCCGGGCGGGCGCCCGCTCGCCCTGCGGACGGTCTGGCGACAGCCTTGGACCGCCTCGATTAACACCACATCCACAGCTCTCCCGTCAATTAAAAAATCAATTTGATTTATTTATTGACAACCGATCCGATTTACGGTTCCCTGAGGCCGTTGACGCCGGATCTCCGGCGTTCAGCGGTTTTGGGGTCCGGCGTAACGAGCCGCCGTGTCGGCGTGCCGCAGGCAACGCGGAGCGGGGCGGAAGATGCGCCTCGGACCAGGTTCAACGGGAGGCTTAGGAGGAGAAGCTCATGATTAGCCGTAAATTTCTGGTTTCGGCCGCCGCCGGCGTCGTCTCGCTCGCGGTGCTCGGCCCGACGACGGCGCTGGCGGACAGCGTCATCGCCGGCCTGATCACGAAGACCAACACCAACCCGTTTTTCGTCAAGATGCGCGAAGGCGCGCTCGAGAAGGCCAAGCAGCTCGGCGTCGAACTGCGCACCTATGCCGGCAAGTACGACGGCGACAACGAGGCCCAGGTCGAGGCCATCGAAAGTCTGATCGCCGCGGGCGCCAAGGGTATCCTGATCACGCCCTCGGACTCCGCCGCGATCGTGCCGACGATCGAGAAGGCCCGCGCCGCCGGTATCCTGGTGATCGCCCTCGACACGAAGCTCGAACCGGCAAACGCCGCCGACGCGACCTTCGCGACCGACAATTTCAAGGCTGGCGAGCTGATCGGACAGTGGGCCGCCGGCAAGCTCGGCGCCAAGGCGAAGGACGCCCGAATCGCGATGCTCGATCTCAACGCGAAAGAGGTCTCCGTCGACGTGGCGCGCGACCAGGGGTTCCTCACGGGCTTCGGCATCGACGTCAAGGACCCGAAGGACATCGGTGACGAGGACGATCCGCGCATCGTCGGCAACGACGCGACCGACGGTGCCGAGGAGGGCGGCCGCAGGGCCATGGAAAACCTCCTGCAGCGCGATCCCAACGTCAATGTCGTCTATACGATCAACGAGCCGGCGGCGGCCGGCGCCTACGAGGCGCTCAAGGCCTTCGGCAAGCAGGACGGCGTGCTGATCGTCTCGATCGACGGCGGATGCCCGGGCGTGAAGAACGTGCGCGACGGCATCATCGGGGCCACCTCGATGCAGTTCCCGCTGCTGATGGCCTCGCTCGGCATCGAGGCGGTCGCCGAATACGCCAAGACCGGCAAGAAGCCCGCGCCCACGCCGGGGCTCGATTTCTACAACACCGGCGTCGAGCTGGTCACGGACGAACCGGTCGACGGCATCCCCTCGATCAGCTCGGCCGAAGGCCTGAAGAAATGCTGGGGCTGACGTTCTGCTGACCTGACGCAACAGCGCATCGCGGGGGGCCGGCCGGCGGCCGGCCCCCCAGCGGATGCCGGCCTGGGGAGGAAAGACCATGACATCGGAGACGACGCGCGGCCCGCAGGAGTTCGAAAAGGTCCTGGCCGATAGCGCGACCGAGGTCGCCCAGTTCGAACTCGAGGACAACAATCTGCTGCGGCGGCTTCATCATTTCCTGCACGCCAATCCGACCGCCGTGCCCGTGATCGTGCTGATCATCAGCATCCTGATGTTCGGCGCGATCGCGAACAACTTCTTCACCGCCTTCAACATGACGCTGATCATCCAGCAGGTGACGATCATCGGCATCCTCGGCGTCGCCCAGACGCTGATCATCCTGACCGCGGGAATCGACCTGTCGGTCGCCGCCGTCATGATGTTGTCCGCGGTGCTGATGGGTAACCTCGCCGTCAATATGGGGGTGCCCACGGTGCTCGCCATTCCGTTCGGCGTGCTCGTCGGCGCGGCCTGCGGCGGGGCCAACGGACTCCTCGTCACGCGTTTTCGCCTGCCACCCTTCATCGTCACGCTGGGCACCTGGAAGATCTTCTTCGCCCTCAACCTCTATTTCTCGGGCGGACAGAGCATCCGCAGCCAGGACATCGACCAGGCGGCGCCGGCGCTGAAGCTGTTCGGCGACAGTTTTCAGCTTCTCGGGGCGCAGTTCACCACCGGCTCGCTGCTGATGCTGCTGCTGTTCCCGCTGTTCTATTACATCCTCAACTGGACACCCTGGGGTCGACACGTCTACGCGGTCGGCGACGACATCGACGCCGCCCGCCTGTCGGGCATCCGCACGCGCCGCGTGCTGCTTTCGGTCTACGCGCTGGCCGGTGCCCTTTGTGCGCTTGCCGGCTGGGTCTCGATCGGCCGCGTCGGCTCGGTCAGCCCGCAGAGCTTCTTCGAGGGAAATCTCGATGCGATCACCGCCGTCGTGATCGGCGGCACGTCCCTGTTCGGCGGCCGCGGTTCGATCTTCGGTACGCTCGTCGGCGCGCTGATCGTCGGCGTCTTCCGGTCGGGGCTGAACCTCTCCGGCGTCGACGTGCTGTGGCAGCAATTCGCCGTCGGCGCCCTGATCATCCTCGCCGTCGCCATCGACCAGTGGATCAGAAAGGTCTCGTCATGACCGATATGCAACCCGTAATGAGCGCCCGCGGCCTCGTGAAGCGCTACGGCCGCGTGACCGCGATGGACCAGGCCGATTTCGAGATCTATCCGGGCGAGGTGCTGGCGGTGATCGGCGACAACGGCGCCGGCAAGTCGACGCTCGTCAAATCGCTCTGCGGCGCCGTCGTGCCCGACCACGGGGTCATCGAGCTGGACGGCAAGCCGATCCATTTCACGTCGCCGATGCAGGCCCGCGACGCCGGCATCGAGACCGTATACCAGAACCTCGCGCTGTCGCCGGCGTTGTCGATCGCCGACAACATGTTCCTCGGCCGGGAAATCTATGCGCCCGGCATTCTCGGCAGGGTCTTCAAGAAACTCGACAAGAAGGCGATGCACAAGCAGGCCCGGGAGAGGCTCGTGGAACTCGGCCTGTTGACGATCCAGAACATCGGCCAGCTCGTCGAGACGCTGTCGGGCGGTCAGCGGCAGGGCGTCGCGGTGGCGCGCGCCGCGGCATTCGCCAAGAAGTTCGTCATCATGGACGAGCCGACGGCGGCGCTCGGCGTCAAGGAAAGCCGGCGCGTTCTGGATCTGATCAAGGACGTGCGGGCGCGCGGCCTGCCGATCGTCCTGATCAGCCACAACATGCCGCACGTGTTCGAGGTGGCGGACCGCATCCATATCCACCGGCTCGGCCGCCGCGCCGCCGTCATCGACCCCGAGAAATACTCGATGTCCGACGCGGTCGCGATCATGACCGGTGCCATGGAGCCGCCGGCGGAGCTCTGTCCGCCCAAGGTCACGGCGCACTAGCGCGTCGACCCGGCTCGACGATGTTCGGGGCCGCCGGTTGCTGCCGGCGGCTCCGGCATTCGCCCGGGGCTGCGATGGCATCGACCGGACGCGATCAATATATTAGTTTATACTAATATATTTGCGTAACCCACCGCAGGGCTTCCAGGAAAGCCTCCGCAACCGGTCCGGTCCGGCGCCGCGAAACCCAGGTTTTCCAAGGGCCTTGCGGCGCCGCATCTGTTCAATGACTCGGGTCCCGAGACGCCCTTCAGGCCGTGCCGAGCTCGCGGAACCGGGCGACGAGCGCCGCCGTCGACGAATCGACTCCCGCCGCTTCGGCCTCGCCCTTGACCATCGGCAGCAGGCCGCCGGCGAGTTCCTTGCCGAGCTCGACGCCCCACTGGTCGAAGGAATTGACGTCCCACACCGCCCCCTGGACGAACACCTTGTGCTCGTAGAGCGCGGTCAGCATGCCGAGCATGCGGGGGTCGAGCCTGCGGTAGAGCAGCGTGATCGACGGACGGTTGCCGGGGAACGTCCGATGCGGCGCCAGCCGGTCGACCTCGTCGCCCGGCAGCCCGGCGGCCTGCATCGCCGCCCGGGCCTCGTCCTCGGTGCGCCCGAAGGCCATCGCCTGCGACTGCGCGAGACAGTTGGCGACGAGCTTGGCGTGATGGTCCGACAGCGCCTCGTGCGGCCGCGCCGCGACGAGGAAATCGCAGGGCACGATGTCGGTCCCCTGGTGCAGCAGCTGGAAAAAGGCGTGCTGGCCGTTGGTGCCCGGCTCGCCCCAGATCACCGGTCCGGTGGCGCCGTCGACCGGGGCACCGTCGCGCGTCACGCGCTTGCCGTTCGACTCCATGTCGACCTGCTGGAAATGCGCGGCGAAACGGCTCAGCCGCTGGTCATAGGGCAGGATCGCGTGGGTCGGGCAGTCCCACACATTGCGGTGCCAGACGCCGATCAGCCCCAGTAGCAGCGGCAGGTTTTGGTCGGGCGGTGCCGTGCGGAAATGCTCGTCCATGCCGTGCGCCCCCTCGAGGAACGCCGTGAAATGCTCGAAGCCTATGGCGATCGCCAGCGGCAGGCCGATCGCCGACCACACCGAGTAGCGCCCGCCGACCCAGTCCCAGAACCCGAACATTCGTTCGGCGGCGATGCCGAACTCCCTGACCTTCGCCTCGCTCGTCGACATCGCCGCGAAATGGGCGCCGACCGCGTCCTCGCCGAGCGCCTCGACCAGCCACCGCCGCGCGGTGTGGGCGTTGGTCAGGGTCTCCTGCGTGGTGAAGGTCTTCGAGGCGACCAGGAACAGCGTCGTCGCCGGATCCAGCGGCGCCAGCGTATCGGCGATCTGCGCCCCGTCGACGTTGGAGACGAAGTGCACGCGCGGTCCGCCGCCGGCGTACGGCGACAGGGCGATCGTCGCCATAGCCGGGCCGAGGTCGGAGCCGCCGATGCCGATATTGACGACGTCGCTGAACCGCTTCCCGGTCGCGCCACGCAGCGCCCCCGACCGGACCGCGTCGGAAAACGTCCGCACGGCGTCGAGCACCGCGTTGACCGCCGGCATGACGTCGACGCCGCCGACCGTGATCGGACGGTTCGAGCGGTTGCGCAGGGCTACGTGCAGCGCCGCGCGCCGCTCCGTCACGTTGATCGCCTCGCCGGCGAACATGGCGTCGCGCAAGTGCTCGACACCTGCCGCACCAGCCAGTTCGAGCAGCAGGTCGAGCGCGCGCTCGTCGAGGCGGGTCTTCGAGAAATCGACGGTCAGATCGTCGAGCCGGCGCGTGAACCGCCGGGCACGGTCCGGATCCTGCCGGAACAGCTCGCGCATGTGCAGCGCCTCGAGTTCCGCCCGTAGTTTCCTGAGGGCCTCCAGCTTCTTGCGTGCCGCCTGTTTCATGGTGACCGTTCCTCGCCGTCAACGTCCCAGTTTCGCCGCCGCCCGCGCGAGCGACTCGATGCGCCGCCAGTCACCGGTCGCGACCGCATCGCCCGGCGCGACCCACGAGCCGCCGACGCAGACGACGTTGGCCAGCGCAAGGAAATCCGGCGCGATCCGTTCGGTGATGCCGCCGGTCGGGCAGAAGCGCACGTCGGGCAGCGGCGACTGCAGCGCCTCGAGATAGGCCGGCCCGCCGGCCGGCGCGGCGGGAAAGAATTTCTGAAACCGGTAGCCGCGCTCGAGAAGCGTCATCGCCTCGCCCGCCGTCGCCGCACCCGGCAGCAGCGGGATCGCCTGGTCGTCGGCGGCGTCCAGCAAGCCCGGGCTGGCCCCGGGCGAGACGGCGAAGCGGGCGCCCGCCCGATCGGCGCGTTCCAGCTGCTCTCGGTGCAGCACGGTGCCGACGCCCGCGTTGGCGCCCTCGACCTCGCCGATGATGCGCTCGAGCGCCTCCCAGGCCGCCTCGGTCCGCAGCGTGATCTCGATCGCGGTCAGACCGCCGCCCACCAGCGCACGGGCCAACGGTACCGCGTGCGCCGCCTGCCCGATGGTCAGCACCGGCACGACCGGCGCCGCGGTCAGGATCGCCTCGACCCGGCGCTGTTTACCCGCCGCCGTCATGCCCCGAAGCCGATGTTACCCGTCATGCCGATGATCCGTGTTCAGTTCCGCCACGCCGGCCGCCGAACGATGCTCAGTCGTCCGCGAGTTCCCGGCGCCAGGGCGGATCGCACCCGGGCCGGGAGACGGTGATCGTTGCGGCGCGCATGGCGAACGCCAGGGCACGAGCGGCCGCCTCGCTAGTCAACGTCGAAAGCGCCGCCTTGTCGAGCAAGCCCTGGTCCTGCAGGGCGCAGATGAGCCCGGCCATGAACGTGTCGCCGGCGCCGATGGTATCGGCCACTTCGACGGCGGGCGACCCCTGCCGCACGGTCATGCCGTTCGCGAAGGCCGTCGCCCCGTCTTTGCCGGCGGTCACCACGACGAGCCGGGGCCCGCGGGCCAGCCACCGGGCGGCGACGTCGGGCACGGCCGCCCCGGGCATCAGCCAATCGAGATCCTCGCTGCTCAGCTTCACCACGTCCGCCATTGCCACGATGCGGTCGATCCGTGCCCGGTAGCTGTCGGGATCGCGGACGAGCGAAGGCCGGATGTTGGGATCGAACGTGATGACCCGGCTGTCCTTCGCCCGGGCCGCCAGCATCTCGAACGTCGTGCCGCAGGGCTCCGCGGCGAGGACGATTCCGCCGCAATGCAGTGCGGTGACCTCGGGCGGCAGGTTCGGCAGGTCGCGTTCCGCGAGCATCCGTCCCGCGGACCCTTCGTCCACGAAGGCATAGCTGGGCTGTCCGTCGACGAAGCGCACGAAGGCCAGGGTCGACGACCGGTCGCTGACGGCCGCGAAGCGCACGTCGACTCCGCTCGCGCGCAGGCCGTCTCTCAGCATGTCACCGAAGAAGTCCGTCGACAGCCCGCCATAGAAGGCAGTGGTCGCGCCGAGGCGGGCCAGTGCGATCGAGGTATTGAAGATCGAGCCGCCGATGAAGGGCTGGAAAGCCGGATCGCCCGCCACCGTCTGCCTCGGCAGCATGTCGATCAGCGCTTCGCCGCAACACAGGATCATCCCAGGCTCTCCACTTGCTTCGGCCGGGACCGGGTCAACGCAGCGCCGGGTTCCCCGGCGTCCGCCGCGAATAATCCCCGACCTGCGCCCATCCCGTGCAACGGTCGCGGCATCGGCGCATCATGGTCTGCCACGCGGTACGGCGGCAGGTCAAACGGCTTCCTTGAACAGCACGTCGCTGTCGCGTGCGAAGTTGGCCAGCAACGGCAGGCTGGCGGCGCCGAGGGCCCGGGCGACGCTGCCGATCGTACCCTCGACGACATCGGTCGGGGACAGTCCCTGGCGGTCGATGCGCGCGGACGCCGCCTTCGTGCGCTCGACGATCGCGGTGCGAATCGCCGCGGGAACGGCGCCGTCGATGATGACCGTGCCGAAATCGATTACCGAGATCGCGGCGGTAATGGCGATGGCAAGCTGGTCGGCGACGTCCTGGACCCACTGTTCGATCAGCGGGCCGTTGTCGCCCCAATCGTCCGGTGAGCGCCAGAGTGGTGTCGGATCCTGCCCCGCGGCGAGCAGGCGCTTCTCCAGCACGTGGATCGATGCGGTGGCGATCAGTTGCCGTGTCAGCGTCCGGCCCGCCTCGCCGTTCGCCGGCACCGGCAGCGATCCGAGCGCGCCCGCATTACCTGTGCGCCCGGGGAACAACGTTCCGTTCAGAACGACGCCGCCGCCGATGAACGAGCCGATGAAGACGTAAAGGTAATCCTGATAACGGTGGCCGATGCCGAACGTCAGTTCGGCGGCGCACGCAGCCGTTGCGTCGTTGCAGAGGTGAACCGGCCAGGGAGCGATTGCCTTGATGCTGGCCTCGATATCGAAATCGCGCCATGCGTTCAGCGCGCTTTGCGGCGCGCCCATCTCCTCGTGCCAGTTCCATAATTCGAACGGCGTAGCGATGCCGATTCCGGTGATGCGGCGACGCTGCTCGGCGCTCAGCGTCTGTTCGACCTGGGCCAGACCACTGCGCACGCTCTGCAGGATGCCGGCGGGGGTAGGGTAGGGATAGGTAACGTGGCGGAGCATGAGAATGCCGCCGAGAAAATCGACCAGGACCAGATCCGAGCTGCGGCGGCCGATCTTGAGGCCCAGTGAATAGGCGGCTCCCGGCGCCAGCGCGAAGGGCACCGAGGGCTGGCCGATGCGGCCGCGACGCGGCTTCTGCTTGACGACGAAGCCATCCGCTTCCAGCTGCTTCATGATCACCGAGATGGTTTGCGCCGAGAGCCCGGTAAGGCGGGCGATATCGGCCTTCGGCAGACTGCCGTGGCGGCGAATCAGCGACAGGGCGAGGCGCTCGTTGTAGAGCCGCACCCCGATCTGGTTGGTGCCCCGGTCGAGCGCTGGCGCGCTGTAGGTCGCGTTTCCCGACCGGTTGTCATCGCCTGTCATCGATCTTGCTCCGCGATGTTCCCTTGGTTCGCTCTGGGGCCCGGGGCGCACTGGACCGGCGTGCGGGACGCAGGGCCCGCGTTGTGGCTCGGTTCCGGTCCCGTACCTTGTCAATGGGCTTCGGGATCGTCGACATTCCCTCGTTTGTTCGGCTGACGGTCGCGGCGCGACACTCCGAATCGTCCGACACGAGACCTCTCAACGATGCACCCGGTGGTACATCGTGTCAATAAGTAAATCAAATAGACTTATTTATTGAGCCGGCACACCTATGAGGCATTCCGAAACGGGCACCGCCACGGTCGACAGGGCAACGTGGACTGCGCACCTGTTGCGGCGTTGCCTCTGAGGGCTCCTGCCATGCGGGGCAGGGAGAGGGTTGCGATGGAGATGGATGAGTCGATGGTGCCCGGCAGCGGCCGGGGAGGCGCGTCCGGCCCGACGATAGGCGTCACTTCGGGGACAGAAGGGCGACGCACACGGTGCGACGCCTGATTGTCCCAGTGCCGGATATTTTGGCTGCGCCGCGCCTAAGGCAAGCTCTTGCCCAGGCCGCCGAGGCCCAACCCATCCGCTGCCTTGCCCACAGTGTCGCCCACCGAAGCGGCTGCGTTGCCCACCGTGTCGCCCACCGTGTCGGCTGCGCGGCCCACCGTATCTCCGGCCACGCCCGCAACCGAACCCGCGGTGCGGGCTGTAGTCCCGGTGAGATCGCCGCCGATGTCGGTCACGTCGTTCACCGGATCGTTGAGCCCGGCGTCGGTTTCACTGGGCCGAACCTCGAGTGCGCCGGACGCCGCGCTCGCGGAAGCGGTAAAGCCCGGACCGACCAGGACGACCTCACCGGTCCGGTTGGCCGTCACCTGGACCGTGCCTTCCTGCACGGCGACCGTCACACCATCTGCAGAGACGTCGACGGAATAGCGGGTGCCTTTGATGACCACCGCGAGTAGCGGCGTGTCGACCCGGAAATCTCGCGATTCGCGACTTTCCATGTCGAACAGCATCCGGCCGATGCTCTGCATGATGCCGTCTGGCGGGGAGTGCGGGTCACCGGTTACCGCGAACCGGCTTTCGGGTCCGGCATCGATCCGGTCACGGCCGCGTATCAGCGTCAGATTCCCGTTCGCCCCGGTCTCGACCTGCGTGCCCGGCGCCAGGCTATCGCCGGCCGTAACCGCATCGACGCCGTCGCGCACGTCACCCTCGACTCGCGCGACCAACCACGATCGATGCTCCGCCGCCTGTGCCGGGCCGGCGCCTGCGATCATCGAAAGGGCCACGAGGACGAGCAACGTGCCGCGTCCTGCGGCGAACCCCACTCGTTTGCGTTTCACGTTCCCACCCTTACCCAAAAAATCGAGCAAAAATTCAACCCTGCTAAATAATACTAACGATATAAACATTTCATCAACCAATACCGAGTTGTATTCGCATCGATATTAATTGACTTTTTAAATAATTTAGATCAATGGCCCTGGCGGTTATTGAAGTCGGACACACGGTCAGTGCATCTGACCCCGTGCCGCGAGCGTGACAGGGGCCAAAAGCCATTGCACTTTCGCACTGCCTGCGGCCGGTGCTAAGGAAAGGGAAATGTTTCGGGTACTCGACGTCGCGGAGGCGGAGCTCTCGTGTCCTACGCACAATTGAAACGTCGCCTCGATGCGGGTGAGGTCGTGATCCTCGACGGTGCCACGGGCACTGAGCTGCAGAAACGCGGCGTGCCAATGGACCCGGCCGCCTGGTGCGGTCCGGCGACCCTGGAGAACGAAGCGCTTCTCACCGAGATCCACGGCGACTACATCCGTGCCGGGGCGGAGGTGATCACCGCAAATACCTTCGCTTCCTCGCGCCTGATGCTGGCCACCGCCGGATATGCCGATCGCGTCGAGGAGATCAACCGGCGCGCCGTCGAGGCGGCCCTGCGCGCGCGCGACACCACCGGTCGCCACGTTGTCGTGGCCGGTTCGTTGTCGCACATGATACCGGTTGCCGCCGGCACCGACCGGGTCGATCCAGGCCGCATTCCCTCGCGCGTCGAAATGGCCGAGGCGTTCGAGGAGCTTGCCGGGATCCTCAAGCTCTCCGGCGTCGACTGCATCATCCTCGAGATGATGTATCATCCGGAACGAGCGCGGCTGGCGCTCGATGCGGCGCTCTCGACGGGCCTGCCCGTGTGGTTCGGCATCAGCGCGAGACGTTCGCGGGGTGGGCGAGTCGTCTCGTTCCATTCCGCCGAGGATCTGCCGGTCGAAGACGTCGCGCAGCTGCTGCCCCGGTCCGGAGTGGACGTAGCCGGATGCATGCATACGGGCGCGGAACTTCTCGGTGATGTGCTGGCCGTCATCGCGCGGTCGTTTTCCGGCCCGCTGATGGCCTATCCCGACTCCGGCTATTTCGAGATGCCCGACTGGCGCTTCGTCGACGTCATTCCGGCACAGCGGCTGGAGGAATTCTACGCTGACTGGATCCGCGCCGGCGCACAGGTC
>JBFHDX010000089.1:0-15476 GCA_041584475.1 Alphaproteobacteria bacterium | reverse complement strand
TCGAGCTGACGCAGCAGCGTGAGGCCTTTCTCGGTGATCTGCTGGCCGAGGAAAAACGCGTGCGCGGCTTGCTCGCGGAGTTGCGGGCGACCATCGAGGCGGCACAGGTACTGGCGGAATCGATCAACAGCACCGTCGCAACCGTAAACGTGATGACCGCGCGATTCGAGACCGATGGCAAGGCACCTCCGGCCAAACCCTTCGACATCGACGACTACAAGCAGCTGATCGGGGATGCCTCGATCACCGTGCGCGAGATGAAGGAGTTGGTCAACTCGACCGACCAGTTCCTGCTGTCGCCCGGCTGGGAGCAGCGCGCGCCGATGGCGCAGGCGGTCTTCGAGCAAGTCGACCGCGAGATGGATCGCCTCGTCCGCCAGATCTTCCTGCTGCAGGCGGCCTTCATCGTACTGCTGTTCGTGTTGCTGCTAGCGTACCGCTACGTCCTGTCGCGACTTCACATTACACGCAACTGAGCGGCACCCGGCCGAAAAGTCTCGGGCGGGCAGGTGCTCATGCGTCGGCCGCGGTGAGCTCGGCCGGAAAACCCGGCGCTCGCAATTCCTCGCCGAGCGTGTCCTCGAGCAGCTTCACCACCATCGGCGACCACGCGTCTCCCCCGTAACGCTGGCGCGCCTCGACGAACAGCTGCTCGACCATTGCGGCAAGCTTCAGCGGCACGCCGAACTCGCGCCCCAGCGCCATCGCGAAGCCGGCATCCTTGCACGCAAGATCCATCGTGAAGCCGATATTGTAGCTGCCGTTGAGGATCACCCGGCTCTCCGTTTCGTGCACGAAACTGTTGCCCGAGCTGGCGCGGATCGCCTCGAACGATTTCCCGAGATCGAGCCCGCCGCGCTTGGCCAGCATCAGCGCCTCGCCGGCCGCGACCAGGTGAATGAATGCGAGCATGTTGGTGATCACCTTGATCGTGGAGGCGCTGCCGAGTTCGCCCATATGGATCACTTCGCCGCCCATCGCTTCGAAAGCCGGCCGGTGCGCCCGGTAGGCCGACGCATCGCCGCCGACGAGAACGGTGATTTCGCCGGCGGCGGCGCGGTGCACCCCACCGGTCACCGGCGCCTCGAGGGTGGCGACGCCTCGTCCCGCGGCAAGTCCCGCGATCCGTCTGATCGCGTGCGGGTCGCTGGTGCTCATCTCGATCCACGTGCCGCCGGGTGCAATTCCTTCCAGGGCCCCGTCGTTCCCTGTCATGACGTCGAGCGAAGCGGTCGGGTTGGGCAGGCAGGTGATCAGACTGTCGGAGGACTCCGCCGCTGCCCGCGGCGTTGCCGCCCTGACGGCGCCCGCCTCGACCAGTGCGTCCACCGCTTCCCGCCTGCGGTCGCAGGCCACCACCCCGAATCCCACCCGCAGCAGGCTCGCCGCCAGATGCCTGCCCAGATTGCCCAGCCCGACAAAACCGTATTTCATCGTTCGCGCATCCCCATTGCCCCGGCAACGCGTTCCAGTGTCGGCGCCGTGGCAATCGCGTGCAAGGGGCAACCTAATTTGCCGAATGGCTCGCAGCGTGGCGCAGAAGCGGCGCGTATTGCCGCCAGTGACTCGACGGGCCGGTATGCACGAACAGGATGATGCCGTTCTTGTCGAGAACGTAGGTCGCCGGGAACAACGGCGCCAGCACGCGATCCTCGATACGGCCTCCGTCTGCCCTGCGGAACACATGATCGGACGGGCCCTGAGCACCGGAATCATATAGCGGCACGGTCAGGCCGCGCTGGCGCGCCCATGCCCGCGAGCGCGCGATCGCCTCGCGCGCCTGCACGAAGACGAAGGCGGTGTCCGGATCGTCTCTCAGCGAGTCGTACAGGGTCTGCAGCTCCGGAAACTCGGTCTGGCACGGCGAGCACCAGCTGCCCCAGACATGCAGGAAAACGACCTTGCCGCGGAACGCTGACAATGTGACCGGGGCGCCGTCCGGGTCGCCGAGGGCGAGATCTGGAAACCACATGCCCGTGCCGGTTCCGAGCGGCTGCCGAAGCGCTTCCGCCGCCCCGAGATAGGGGCTCCAGGACGCTGCCCAGGCCTCCTGGTCGAAGACCACCTGATCGTCGATCGCGAATATCGTACAGCGCTGGTCCGTGTAACGTGAACAGGCACGGATCGCCTCCGACTCGGCGACGTCGGGATCCGGCAGGTCGGAAACCCATGCCCAGCGGCCCCCCGGGGCGATGGCGAAGGCGCGATGATGGCGGCTCCGCAGGAAATCCTGATAGGCCGCGTGTCCGGCCGCGTCGAGGTGGGGCGGGCGCGTAACGGCTTCCTGTGCCGGCGACGGCTGGGTCCAGGCGGTTGTCAACAGGCCCAGGACGACTGCGGGAACAGTGAAAAATTGTCGCACCCAGTGCCCCGATTCGGCCGATTCCATGATGCTGGTTCCCCTCTTATGTA
The DNA here is from genome assembly GCA_041584475.1 of Alphaproteobacteria bacterium. Classification (GTDB taxonomy): domain Bacteria; phylum Pseudomonadota; class Alphaproteobacteria; order UBA8366; family JADFVY01; genus JBFHDX01. Next base: position 13,064 of record JBFHDX010000089.1, on the reverse strand, counting down.
AGCGTTTTCAAAGGCCTGAACCGGTGCCGCGAATACATAACCAGAATAGTCGGAATTTATTTAATTTCAATAATTTACTTGACTATATTAGTGATTTCTCATATATAGCCTGGGTAAAATCCCAAGCAGGGAGTACCCGTCATGATGAAGGCTGTTGCAGGGTTCTTCGTCGGCATCCTCGTGGCGGCTGTGCTGGCCTGGCAGGTCGGCGGCTCGCTGATGGTTCAGGAGTATCCGAGCCCGTTCGGAGTCGAGGAGACCGCAGCGCGCATCCAGGCCAACATACAGGAGGTCGGATGGGATCTCTCCGGCCTGCGGAGCCCGTCGAACACGATCCGCCGGCTCGGCGCGACGGTGCCGAACGTGTTGCTTGTCGAGGCGTGCAAACCGGACTATTCGAAGCCGATCCTGAAGGATGACAGGACGCGCATTCTCTCGATCCTCATGCCGTGCACCATCACGGTCTACGAGAAGGCCGACGGCAAGGTCTATATCGGCCTTATGAACACGGCCCTGATGGGCCAGCTGTTCGGGCCCACGGTCGCCTCGGTCATGCGGCAGGTTTCCGACGATCAGCAGAAATTCATCACCTTCGATCCGTCGACGCCGGCGCCCCCGCTGGTCCACAGGAACGCGGAGGGCGGCTCCGGCGAGGGCGGGCTGCGGGATCTCGGCGGCTGCTAGCCTCGGGCGATCCTGCCGGCCCGCGAAGAAAGGCAAGACCCAAGGAGCGGAACAATGGATACCTCAAGCGCAACACGTTTCCGCCATTTGGTGACTGCGCTGACGGCTCTTGCACTGTCGCTCGCGATTGGAACGGGCGCCGCCGGGGCCGCGGCCGGGAACCCGAAGGTGGATCATAGCCAGTTCGAGGAACTCCAGGGCCCCTTCGGTTCGGGATCCGAAGTCACTGTCGCATGCCTGCTGTGTCACACCGAGGCAAGCAAACAGCTGCACAAGACGAGGCACTGGACGTGGATTGAGGTCAATCCGGCGACCGGCCGACAGCTTGGCAAGCGGAACATCATCAATAATTTCTGCGGTTCGATCGTGTCCAACGAGCCCCGCTGCACCAGCTGCCACATCGGCTATGGCTGGAAGGACGGCTCGTTCGATTTCACCAGTGAGGAAAACGTCGACTGCCTCGTGTGCCACGATACGACCGGCGACTACCGCAAATTCCCCGCCGGTGCAGGTCATCCGGCATACCAGCGGACCGAATGGCCCGCCGGCAGTGGTCGGTTCATCGAGCCGCCAGACCTCGCCAAAGTGGCGCAGAACGTCGGCCCACCCAGCCGACGGAATTGCGGCACGTGTCACTTCCTGGGCGGCGGCGGAAACGCAATCAAGCGTGGCGACCTCGATCTCTCGATGACCAAGCCGGGACGCTACCTCGATGTCCACATGAGCCCCGATCGCCTGAATTTCACGTGTTCGGAATGTCACAAGGGCGCTGCCCACGCCGCCCAGGGCGATGGTCATGCGACGACGGCGATCAATGTCGGCGATGACGGCGTGCCACGACCTCTCGACGGCAGCGGGACGAGCTGCGAGTCGTGCCACGGCCGCGAACCTCACCCGGCGACAAGCAACGAAAAGCTGAACGAGCACACCGACAGGATCGCTTGTCAGACCTGCCACGTACCGGCCTTCGCGCGCGGCGGCTACGACACCAAGGTCTGGTGGGACTGGTCGACGGCAGGCCGGCGCGGCGAGAACGGTAAGCCATTGAAGGTGCTGAACGAACACGGGCTCGAGGTCTATTCCGGCATGAAGGGCGATTTCCGCTGGGCCGAGCACGTGATACCCGAATACCGTTGGTCCGACGGCACGGTCGAGTACACGCTGCTCGGCGACACCATCGACGGGACCGAGCTGCTCGAGATCACCAGATATGGCGGCGGCCCCGACGACCCCAACTCGCGGATCTGGCCGTTCAAGGTGATGCGCGGCAAGCAGCCCTACGACAAGGGCCTCCGGACGCTTGCCGTGATTCACCTGTTCGGCAAGGACGACGCCGCCTACTGGCGGAACTACGACTGGGACCGGGCGCTGACCGCCGGCATGGCCGCCGTCGGTGCCACCTACAGCGGCGAGATGGGCTTCGTCGAAACCGAGATGGCGCGGCCCGTCACCCACATGGTCGCGCCGAAGGAAGATGCGGTTGCCTGCGCCGAGTGCCATACCAGGAACGGTCGCCTGCAGGCCATCGCCGGCGTCTACATCCCGGGGCGTGACCGCACCGCCTGGCTCGATACGCTCGGCTGGACGGCCGCGCTGCTCGCGCTGGTCGGGGCGCTCGGCCACGGCGGTCTGCGTTATGTCGCTCGCAGAAGAAGAAGGAGTGCCGAACCATGAATGCCGAGAGAGTCTATGTCTTCAAACGCTTCGAACGGCTCCGGCACTGGTTGCAGGCGGCGCTGATCGCGACGCTCGCGGTCACCGGCTTCGAGATTCACGGAAGCTATGGTCTGCTTGGATACGAGACCGCACAGGAGACGCATACCACCACCGCCTGGCTCCTGATCGGTCTGTGGCTGTTCGCGTTCTTCTGGAACATCGTCAGTGGCGAATGGCGCCGCTATGTGCCCCTGGCCCACAAGCTGCCGGCGATGCTCCGCTATAACGTCACCGGCATCTTCGGCGACGCGCCGCATCCGTTCCGGCGTGCCACGCCCAGCGGGCAGAACCCGCTGCAGCGCCTGGCCTACCTGATCGTCAGGCTGGTCGCCTATCCGGTGATCCTGATCAGCGGGCTGCTGTATCTCTACTATTCGGCGTGGCCGGCGGTCGGGCTCGACGGGCTCAGCCTCGCGGGCGTCGCCTTCGCGCACACGGCGGCCGCGTTCCTCATGCTCGTCTTCTTCGTGATCCATGTCTATCTTACGACCACCGGCCACACGCCGATGTCGCACATCAGGGCGATGATCACCGGCTACGAGGAACTCGAGACCAGCTAGGCCCGCCCTACCCATTCCGGCGGGCCGCGCGACACCGGGCCGGGCGCGGTCAACCGCCCCGGCCCAGGCCTTTCGGCGCGCTTGCAAACGAACGCGCTCGAAGCAAAAGAGAAGAAAAAATGGTGCCCAGGGACAGAATCGAACTGCCGACACGGGGATTTTCAGTCCCCTGCTCTACCAACTGAGCTACCTGGGCACCGGGCGTCGCGAGTGCGACGAACGCCTAAATAATCAAATCGGCCGGCACTGTCCAGCGCCTCTGCGAGGACGGCTCCGGCGATCAGTCCTCGTCGTCGGCCTGCGCCTCGCCGTTCGTGCCGGCGGGCTCTTCCGTGGGCAGCCGGTAGACGCCTCCGAGCCAGCGCGACAGGTCGACATCGGCGCAGCGCCGCGAACAGAACGGCCGGTATTTCGGGCTGGCCGGGTTGCCGCAGATAGGGCATCTGCGCCGCCGCGTACCCCTTCGCTCAGCCATCGGTCCTCGCACTCGCGACGATCTCGAACCCGGCTCTTCCCGCTTCGGCCCGCAGTTCGAGCGGCCTGCCCAGGCGCCGGGAGGTCTCGTCGAGTGCCGGTCGGAGCGGCCCCTGCAGCACCGCGATCACTTCGCCATCCGCGATCAGCACCGGCTTGCCGGTGCCGCCATGGCGTATCGCGGCGCGCAGAGCCTCGCACGCGACCGCGGCGGGCAGCGCGTCGGGGCTTCGCCGCCGCGCGCACGTGAACAGGGCGGCGAGCGGGCGCCCCGACCGCTGCCGCGTGATCTCGACGAGCCCCGCCGCCGTCAGGCCGAGCACATCGTGGCGCACCGGATCGTCGCGCATCGCCCGCCGCATCGCGTCGACGATGGCGCGGCGGTTACCGCGACTGCGCATCGAGATGAAGTCGATGACGATGAGGCCACCGATATTGCGCAGCCGGATCTGCCGCGCGATCTCCGTCGCCGCCGCCCGGTTGGTCCTGAGAATTGCTGCCTCGGCCGGCAGACGACCGCCGCCCGCCCCCATGTTGACGTCGATTGCCGTCAGCGCCTCCGTCTCGTCGATCACCAGGTTCGCACCGCCGGCAAGCGCCACTTCGGGCGCCAGGGCCGCCTCGATCTGCACTGCGATCTCCGTCTCCTCGAAGAGCGGCCTGTCGCCGCGCCACAGCTCGAGCCGGCCGACCACGTCAGGCATCGAGCGCTTCGCCGCGGCCTGCATGTGCGAGAACGTACGCGGTTCGTCGACGACTACGCGACCCGTCGCGCCGCACAGCACGCGCTCGATCAGCCGCGGCGCCGCCAGGAGTTCGGCCGGTGCGCTGGCGGCAGCCGCCCGACCGCGGACGTCCTCCCAGACCTGTGCCAGGCGGTCGATCTCGGCACGCAGCGCATTCGAGTCCGCCGCGCCGGCCAGCGGCCGCGGCGCGACGCCGAGCCCGTCCGGCACCATGGCCTGCAGTGTCGCCTGAAGGTCCGATTTGTCGCCGTGCCACCGCCGGGGCCAGTGGATGCCGGGCCTTAACGCGTCCAACGACGCGTACCGTCCCGCGAGTACCGGTGTCGCCGTCAGCACGGAGCCCTTGCCGCCGCCGGCCGGCCGAAGCACCTGCACGATCACCGCCTCGCCTTCGGTGACGTCGCGCATCTTGCCGAGGAATCCCGGCTGCGGCTGTCCGATATCGACGAACGCCGCCCCCATGCCCTTCTCGACCCGGACGACGCGACCGAGATGAATCGCGCCGACCGCGGGCTCGTCGCCCATCCGCTCGACTTCCAGCTCGACGAGCCGGCCCTGCCCGTCGACGGCGGCGACGCGCGTCTCGCCGGGCGACACCTCGACCAGCAGGTCGTTCGAAGGCCCGGTCATTCGATGCCCGCGACGCGCAGCAGCTGCGCCGTCTCGAACAGCGGCAACCCGACGACGTTGGAATAGGAACCCTCCAGCCAGGGCACGAGCACGGCGGCGCGTCCCTGTATGGCGTACCCGCCCGCCTTGCCGCGCCACTCGCCGGCCGCGACGTAGGCTTCGATCTCGCGCGGCTCGAGCCGCTTGAACCTGACGACCGTCGTCACTCGCCGCCGCTGCGCGCGGCCGTCGGCGTCGATCACGGTGATGCCGCCGATCACCCTGTGTCGCCGACCGGAGAGCAGGGCAAGACAGCGCCGCGCCGTCGCTTCGTCTTCCGCCTTGGGCAGGATCCGGCGGCCGCAGGCGACCACCGTATCCGCCGCCAGCACGACGGCGCCGGGGTGGCGGCCGTGCACCAGCTGCGCCTTCTCGTCGGCGAGCCGTCCCGCATGGTCGGCCGGCAGCTCGCGTTTGACCGGCACTTCTGGGATCTCGGCGGGGTCGATCTCATCGGGCTCGATGCCGATCTGCGCCAGCAGCTCGAGCCGCCTCGGCGAGGCCGAGGCGAGCACCAATCGTGGCCGCTTGGATCGTGTCATGCGGGACGTCCGGGCCGGTTTCTCGCCGCCTTCGTGCGGCCGCCCTTTTCTGCCGGGCGCGCCCCGCCCGGTCAAGCCCGGCCGCCGCCCGGATCAGAGCGGAGTCGCGAAATTCGCAACCCAGTAGTGATGATGGTTCAATCGACCGCCGTCCTGCGGCAGGTATGCGTGGCCGACACCGATCTCGGTGACCGTCGGGTCGAGAATGTTCCGACGGTGCGGCGGGCTCGCCATCCAGCCGGCCACGACGCGCTGCGGTTCCAGCTGTGCGGCGTGGATGTTCTCGGTGATCTTGCGGTAGCTGTAACCCGACTTCCGGGCCCGATCTCCCAGCGCCGGCTCGCCCGGGCACCGATGTTCGTAACAGTCCTTCACCGCCATATAGCGGGCGTGCGATTGCGCCGCCCGCATCAGTTGTCCGTTTGGCGCGAGGGGCCTGAGACCGTATTTCACCCGTTCGGCATTGACCAGGCGGGCCACCTCGGCGACGGCATTCGCCGGTGCCGGCCCCGCGATATCGTTCGGAACCTGGTAAATCTCCCTGGATGCCATCGGCGTGCACGAGGCGACGAACAGGATGACCGCGAGCGGCCGGACGAGTCGCTGCAGAAACCGTGCTGGCATCGAATTCTCCGCGGCTGATTCCGTAGTGCAAGTGCCGATGGTAGCCGACCCCTCGTGAACAAAGCGTGTAAACGGTTGCGAAGGCAGCGTTTCGGGAAAACCGCCGATCACGCAGAGATGATTCGCGTATTGGCGTCTAAATGGTTATGATTTAACGGTTCTGGTGTTGACAATACCGGTTGTCGACACGATCTCTAGACTCGAAAGGACGGTCGATACAGGCTCCGCAGGTTTGTGCCCCCAAAGGAGCGTCCGGATGCACCCCTCCATCCGGTCCGGAACCGGGCCGCAAGTTGCCCAATCCGCGTATCGGCTGCACCCCGGTCAAGATCGTCCGGCGTAACCGGATCACCCGGGACCTTTCTTCATGTACCTCCAAGGGCGGTCGGTTCGTCAGAGCCGGCCGCCTTCCTCTGCTTTTCCCTCGGGATCACGGCTCGATCGGCCCGGACGGCGGGAAACGCTCGAGGATGCGCTGCATGAGCTGGTCGCGAACCTGGCGATAGACCTGCAGTCGTGTGTCGCGGCTCCCCTCCATGATCGAGGCGTCGAAGGTGTGCCAGAACTCGACGTCGCACGCCATCGTGCGGGTCATCTCCACCGCCTTGTGCTGCGCCTCGGGCGAAAGCGTGATGATGACGTCGAACGAGCTGTCCTCGAGTTCGTCGAAGGTCTTGGGTCGATGCGTTCCGATCGAGACGCCGATCTCTTCCATTACCTCGACCGCGAACGGATCCAGTTCGCCATGTCGCACCCCGACCGAATCCACGAAGATGCGCCGTCCGTGCAGGTGTTTCATGATCGCTTCCGCCATCGGCGAGCGCTGCGCGTTCATGGTGCAGGCGAACAGAACCGCTCCGGGCAGATCGCTCATCGTCCCGCGAGCGCCTAGCCGCGGATGTGAAGGACGCAGATCAGCGTAAACAGGCGGCGCGCCGTATCCTGGTCGAGCTCGATCCGCTCCTTCAGCCGCTCGGTCAGCATCTCCGAGCCCTCGTTGTGCAGGCCCCGCCGCGCCATGTCGATGGTTTCGATCTGCGAGGGGGACAGGCGTTTGATCGCGTCGAAATAGCTCTCGCAGATCTGGAAGTAGTCCCTGACAATGCGACGGAACGGCATCAGCGACATCGTCACCCTCGCGACCGGCTCGCCGTCCTCGTGACGGACGTCGAAGACGAGACGCTGGCGATCCTCGATGCTGAGATGCAGATCGTAGGGTCCGCCGTTGTGCCCGAGCGGCGCGAACCGGTTGCCCTCCAGCAGGTCGAAGATCGCCACCGCGCGCTCGTGTTCGATTTCCGGACTGCGGCGGACGACGCTCTTTTCGTCGAGGTTCAGCGATACGATCCGCGGATCCGCCATCAACGATCGTCCCGCCGCCCCGCGTTCAGGCGCATCGCCACCGACGCCGCATGGGCGCCGAGTCCCTCCGCTTCCGCCAGCGCAACCGCCGCCGGTCCGATCTCCCCGAGGCTGTCCGCATCGCAACCGACGATGGTCGTGCGCTTCATGAAATCGATCACGCCGAGGCCCGACGAGTACCTCGCACTGCGCGCGGTCGGAAGCACGTGGTTCGGCCCGGCGACGTAATCGCCGATGGCCTCGGGCGTGTGGCGGCCGAGGAATATCGCGCCGGCATTGCGGATGCGCGCGGCGAAATCCTCCGGTTCCGCCACTGCGAGCTCGAGATGTTCGGGGGCGATGCGGTCCACCAGCGCGATGGCGTCGACGAGGCGGCCGACCGTGATCACGGCGCCGAAGTTGGACCAGCTCCGCGCGGCGATCTTCCGCCGCTCGAGCGTCTTGAGGTGCCCCGCTGCCGCCGATTCCACGGCGCTGGCGAAATCCCTGTCGTCGGTAATCAGGATGGCCTGCGCCGACTCGTCGTGTTCGGCCTGCGAGAGCAGGTCCATGGCGATCCACGCCGGATCGTTGTCGGCATCGGCGACGACGAGTATCTCCGACGGTCCGGCGATCATGTCGATGCCGACGGTGCCGAACACCTGTCGCTTTGCGGCGGCGACGTAGGCGTTCCCGGGGCCGAAGACCTTGTCGACCGGCGCGATCGTCTCGGTGCCATAGGCCAGCGCCGCGATTGCCTGGGCGCCGCCGACCCGGTAGATCTCGTCGATGCCGGAGATATGCGCGGCGGCCAGGACGAGCGGGTTGATGACGCCGTCCGGCGTCGGTACGACCATGACGCATCGCTCGACCCCGGCGACCCGGGCCGGGATCGCGTTCATCAGCACCGAACTCGGATAGGCGGCGGTACCGCCGGGCACGTATAGGCCGGCGGCGGCGATCGGCGTCCAGCGCTGGCCGAGCCGCACGCCGGCCTCGTCGGTAAAGGCGATCTCCGCCGGACGCTGTTTTTCGTGAAAGGCCTGGATCCGCTCTGCCGCCAGTCGAAGCGCCGCCACCGCCTCGGCGTCGCACTCGTCGACCGCGCCCGCGATCCGGCCGACGTCGAGCCGCATCGTGGCGGCGGTGAGTTCGATACGGTCGAAACGCTTGGTGTACTCGATGAGCGCCGCGTCGCCCCGGCCGCGCACGTCGGCGAGGATCGCCGCGACCCGCTTGCCGACATCGACCGACGCCTCGCGCTTGGCCTCCAGCAGCCGCTCGAACTCGGCCGCGAAGCCCGGATCCTTGGCGTCGAGCCTACGCGGCATCGGCGACCTCGCGAAAGCGGTCGATCCAGTCGCCGAGCTGGACCGGCCGGGTCTTGAGCGCGGCGCGGTTGACGATCAGCCGGCTCGTGATCTCGGCGATCACCTCGACTTCGACGAGGCCGTTCTCGTCGAGCGTGCGCCCGGTCGAGACGAGATCGACGACGCGGCGGCACAAGCCGAGGCCCGGTGCCAGCTCCATCGCGCCGTTCAGCTTGATGCACTCGGCCTGCACGCCGCGCGCCGCGAAGTGCCGGCGCGTGATCGTCGGATACTTCGTGGCGATGCGGATGTGGCTCCAGCGTTTCGGGTCGTCGGTGCGCACCAGCTCCGCGGGTTCGGCCACGGAGAGCCGGCAGGCGCCGACGCGCAGGTCGACCGGCGCGTAGATTTCCGGATAGTTGAATTCCATCAGCACGTCGTTGCCGGCGATGCCGAGATGCGCCGCGCCGAAGGCGACGAAGGTGGCCACGTCGAAGCTGCGCACCCGAATGATCGAGAGTTCGGGGACGTTGGTGGCGAACTGCAGCAACCGGCTCGAGGGGTCCGCGAATGCGGGCTCGGGATCGATTCCGGCACGTCGGACCAGCGGCATCACCTCGTCGAGGATCCGCCCTTTCGGCAGCGCGAAGATGAGTTTCTCGTTGGCAGACACGGTTCGATCGCTTCCACGCGGCATTCCCGGTGCGAAAATCGCCCCTTATGTGGCATAGGACGTACAAGGTTTCCAGCACTCTACGTCCCGGGCCACCCGGAATCGATCAGCACCGCGTCGGCCGCGGCATGGCCGGAAAGCACCGCACCCTCGATCGTCGCCGGCAGGCCCGTATCGGTCCAATCACCGGCCAGAAAGAGATTGCCGAATGGGGTCCGCGTGCCATGCCGTCGCTCCGTCTGGGCGGGCGTCTGCGCGAACGTGGCGCGGCGCTCCTTGATAATCCGCCATCGGGGTGGTGGACCCGGCGAGAGCCTCAGGGCCCGCGCGACATCGCCCCACAACATCCTGGCGATGCGGTCGGGCTCGCGTTGCGCCAGCGCATCCGCCGCGCTGACCGTGACCGAAACGACGTCGCCACGCTGGAAGAGCCACTGTGCCGTGCCACCGACCAGCCCGAGCAGCGGTGCACCGCCCGGCAGGCCGGCCGGCCGGTCGAGGCGGAAATGGGCATTGACGATGGCGTGCTGTGCGACCGGTGCAACCCGCTCGGGCAAGACCGCATTGGCGGCGAGCGGCGGCAGCGCAAGCACCACCCGGTCGGCGCGGCCGATGGCGTCCGTCGAGCCGCTGAAGCGGAGCGCCGTCACGCGGTCATCCGCGTGGTCGAGCGCGCGCAGGCGGCGGCCGAACGCGATTTCGGCCCCGCTTTCTAGGAGACGGCGCAAGGCCGGGTCGACGAAGGCCGATGCAAGGCTGCGCCGCGCCACGAGCGGCCGGCTTGCGGCGCCGCCGGCCGCGAGAGTGACCTTGAGCGCTCGCCACAGCAGTGGCGCGGCTGCCGTGTCGGCCGGCGTGTTGAGCATCGAGACGGCCAACGGTTCCCAGAAACGGCGGTAGAGGCGATTGCCGCGCAGCGTCGCCGCCACGGTGGCTCCGGGCGAGGCCCGCGCGAGCCTGATCGCGCCGACGAGGTGATCGCGCGCACCGCCGGCCGGCACCCGCCGCGACGGCACGAACAGCCACCAGGGGATCCGGCCGGCGTTCGGCCTTACGGTCCAATGCTCGGCGGTCAGCAGGTCGAGGAACGGGACCGCCGCCGACTCCGGACCCGCGAGCTCGTCGCCGGCGCCGATCGCCGCCAGGTAGGACAACGCCGCCTGGTTGCCCGAGAGCAGCAGGTGGTTGCCGTTGTCGATCCAGCGGTCCAGCGTTTCGTCGTGCCACGAACGGCAGCGCCCGCCGGCCTGGGCCGCCGCTTCGTGCAGGGTGACGGCGATGCCCCGGCGGGCCAGGCGCACGGCGCAGGATAGACCGGCAAGGCCGGCACCGACGACATGGACCCTGCCCGCATCGGACGCCACGACTTACGCCAGCTTGGTGCGCAGGGTGATCCAGAGTTTCCGCGCCGGCCCCACTTTCGGCCGTTCGCTCAGGCGCGCCCAGCCGCGCTCCGTCAGCCGATGCAGCAGGAGCCGGTAGATCGCCATCATGGCGCGGGCCGGCCAAAGCCGTCGGCCGGGGCAGGCGCCGAGAGCGCGCTCCGCCTCCGCGAAACGGGATTCGGCGAGGGCGGCGAGCGCCGCGCAGGCCTCGGCGAAACCCGGGTCCTCGATGATTTCCAGCGGCCGGCCCGCGGCGACGCCGTGCCGCTGCAATATTTCGCGTGGCAAATAGAGGCGGTCGCGCGCTGCGTCTTCGGCGACGTCGCGCAGGATATTGGTCAGCTGCATCGCCTGGCCGAGGGCGAGGGCTCCGCGCCGGGCGTCGGCCGAATGCTCGCCGAACACGGCCATCGAAAGCAGTCCCACGGCGCCGGCAACCCGCGCGCAATAGAGCTCCAGCGTCGCCGTGTCGGGTACCCGGGTTTCACCCGAGACATCCATCTCGACGCCATCGACGATCGCCTCGAGATCCTCGCGTCGCAGCGAATAGCGCGTGCGGGCCGAGGCGAGCGCCATGCCGACCGCGGTTTGCGGCGTACCGTCGATGACCCGGTCGAGCTCCGCGCGCCACCCGGACAGAAGCCGGCGTTTCTCGACCGTAGGCAAATCGCCGTCGGCGACATCGTCGACCGACCTGCAGAAGGCGTAGATCGCGAACATCGCTTCGCGCTGCTGCCGCGGCAAGAGCCGCATCGCCCAATAGAAGGACGTACCGGAGCGCGCGACGAGCGAGCGCACGTCCGCGCGTGGGGCTACGGCTGCAGCACCGCCCCGCCGCGCCGAGAGGCCGCGCCAGATGCCCTTCGCGAAACACGCCGCATAGGCGCCCCGGCCCAGCCGGACGCGGCGAGCGAGCGGGTCCCGGGACCGCAAGGCCGCCGAGAGACGCTCGGCGATGGCGAGTATCACCGACGCTTCCAGTGCCAGCCGCCGGTTCCGCACGGAACGGGGAAGCGCGCTGGCGTCACGCAGCAGCAGATCGACCGCGTCGAGCGTTCGGTCGAAGACGCGCCGCAGTCCTGGTCCGCTGTGCCGCTCGGCGAGCGCCTCGACGCCGACGCCCGCCTCGTCGAAGAAGCGCGACGGGATGTAGACCCTGCCGAGACGGCGATAGTCGGTCGAGCAATCCTGCAGGTGATTGAGAATCTGCAACGCGTTGCACAGGGCGTCAGAGGGTTCATAGAGGGTCGCGGACTCGCCGTGCAGGTCGATCAGGTATCGACCGACCGGTGCCGCCGACCGGTCGCAATAGTCCAGCAGCTCGTCCCAGCGCGCGTAGCGCGTCTTCGCCGTGTCCTGCCGGAACGCCGCCAGCAGGTCGAGGCAGTGGCGGGCCGTGACGCCGGTCTCATCGAGGCTCCGCCGCATGCGGTGGGCGACGTCGAGCGCGGGCTCCGGGTCATTGCCGAGCAGGGCCGCCCGCAGACGGTCGAGGTGCGCCCGTTTTTCTTGCGCCGGCAGGGCGGGGTCGTCGGCGATATCGTCCGCGGTCCGCGCGAAACGGTAGAAGACGGCAATGTGCGGTCTGCACTCCGCCGGCAGCAGCAGCGAGCCGACCGGGAAGTTCTCTTCCGCGGCGGCGCGGTCCAGGGCGGCCTCGATTTCCGTTGCGTCCCTCATCCCGTCCTCACATAACGGCTTGCCCGCCGGTTTTCCAGCGGTGCCGTGTCATCGGGCACGAGAGGCTTGCCTTTCATGCCATTTCGCGCAACCTATCCGGCACAATGCAAGCACCCCGAAAAAAGGCCGCGCCGCTCGAGGACGTGATGGCCCGCCAGCAGCGCGGCGATCTTGCCGGCGCCGAAGCCGGCCTGCGCGCCATGCTCGAGCAGGAAGCCGACCATCCCGAGGCGCTCGTCCTCCTCGGGGGCATCATGCAAAGGACCGGGCGTGCCGCCGAAGCCGTCGAATCGATCGAGCGCGCGATCGCCTCGGTTGCCGCACGCGGGCGCGCCGTCGATCCGTCCTGGCGCCTGGGGCTCGCCGCCGCGAAGCGGGATGCCGGCGATCTCGAGGGCGGGCTCGCCGAGATCGAGTCGATGCTGGCGGCGGCCCCCGGGACGCCCGAGCTCCTGTTCCTGCGTGCCGGCATGCTGCAGCGGCTGGACCGCCACGAGGAGGCCATCGCCGACTACGAATCGGTACTCGCCGTCGCGCCGAACTACGTCAAGGCGCACAACAACATCGGTGTGTCGCTGAAGGCGCTCGGGCGCCTCAAGGAGGCGTTCGATCATTTCAGCAAGGCGATGGAGCTCGACCCGAAATACACCCAGGCGACCC
>JBFHDX010000088.1:0-15698 GCA_041584475.1 Alphaproteobacteria bacterium | reverse complement strand
GCCGTCGCCGAAGCGCTGAGCCGGCTGAGGCCCGCATCGGCGGCGGTGTTCCGCGAAAATCTCGCCGCATTCGAGGCGGCGCTGGACGGATTGGCGGACTGGGCCGAGGCGGCGATCGCCGAGATACCGCCCGAGCGGCGCATGGTCGTCACGACGCACGATGCCTTTGCCTATCTCGGGCGCGAGTTCGGGATCCGCTTCCTTTCGCCGGTGGGCCTGGACAGCGCGGCACAGCCGTCGGCGCGACGCGTGGCGGAGGTCGTGCGCCAGATCAGGCTGGCCGGCGTTCGCGCCGTCTTCCCGGAAAGCGGGGCCGATTCCCGGCTCGCGCAGGTGCTTGCCGAGGAGGCGGGAGTCGCGGTCGGAGGACGTCTCTACGCCGGCAACCTTTCCGCCGCCGACGGACCGGCGCCGAACTTCCTCGCGATGTGGCGGCACAATTTCAGGCTGATGACGGAGGCCATGACCCGCTGACCGTGCGACAATATGGCGCATGGCTGCAATTCGTTGCCCAAGAAGCGTTTCAGCGCATTTCCGCCGGGCCGCCAAAAAAAGTTCTTGCAATTGAGAATTATTCGCATTTAGCATCCGCGTCAGAGCCCGATGGGACTCCGACCGGTCGGCAACATCTTGCCGGACTGCGGGTTTCGAGGGCGGCAACGTTCAACCGACCGAGGACAAAGATGAGGCACGATCGTATCAACCGTTCGCAGAGAACGCCGTCGAGAGCGGCGGCATTCCGAATTGCTGCGCTGGGCTGGGCGCTGGCGATGGCGATCCCGGTTCCCGCCATGGCCGACAACGGCGAGGTAAACGTCTATTCCTATCGTCAGGAATTCCTGATCCGGCCATTGCTCGACAAGTTCACCGCGCAGACGGGCATTCAGGTGAATGTCCAGTACGTCAAGGGCGGCATCCTCAAGCGCATGGAGGAAGAGGGCGAAGACAGCGCGGCCGATGCGGTCCTCACCGCCGACATCGCGACGTTGCGGCAGCATGTCGAAGCCGGCACGTTTCAGCCGGTCAAGTCGGCGGTGCTGGAAGCGAACATCCCGTCGCAGTACCGCCATCCCGACGGCCTCTGGTTCGGCCTGACGAAGCGTGCCCGGGTCATCGTCTATTCGAAGGACCGTATCGAGGCGGGCGCGATAACGCGCTACGAGGACCTCGCGGACCCGCGATGGAAGGGCAAGATCTGCACGCGCACATCGGGGCACGTTTACATGAAGTCGCTGCTCGCCTCGATCATCGCCGCCAACGGCGAAGACGTGGCGCTCGCTTGGGCGAAGGGCGTGGCCGGCAATCTCGCTCGCAAGCCCCAGGGCAACGACCGCGCACAGGTGAAGGCGATCTGGCAGGGCGAGTGCGACATCGCGCTGATCAACACCTATTACATCGGGCTGATGCGGCACAACGAAACGGAGCCGGAGCAGAAACAGTGGGCGGCGTCGATCGGCATCGTCTTTCCGAATCAGGGCGACCGCGGCACCCACGTCAACATCTCCGGCGCCGGGCTGGCAACGCATGCGAAGAACCGCACGAGCGCGGTGAAGCTGCTCGAATTCCTCAGCAGCGATGAGGCGCAGGCCTATTACGCGGCCAGCAATTACGAGTTCCCGGTGAAGGCCGGCGTCGAACTCGACGACGAGGTCGCCTCGTGGGGCAGCTTCCGGTCGGACGACACCGATCTCTGGAGGATCGCCGAACTGGTGCCGCAGGCGATAAAGATCTATGACCGGGCGGGTTACCGCTGAGTCGGAGCCGTCCCGCCAGTGACGACGATCGAGCAGGCGGGCCGGCTGTTCGGGCGTGGGTTCGGGCGATTTCGTCCCGACGCCTGGACGGCCGGCGCCGTCTTGCTCGTGCTCGTCGTCGCGAGCCCGATCATCGCCGTCATCGGCATGGCCCTGTTGCCCGACGACGGTGTGTGGGCGCATCTGGCGGCGACGGTTCTTCCCGGATATCTCTCGAACACGTTCTGGCTGGTGCTAGGGGTCGCCGTCGGGGTGCTCGCCATCGGCATTGCCCCTGCCTGGCTGGTGTCCATGTGCCGGTTTCCCGGACGCTGGTTCTTCGAGTGGGCGCTGCTCCTGCCGATCGCGGTGCCGGCCTACGTCATCGCCTTTGTCTATACCGACCTGCTGGAATTCGCCGGACCGGTTCAGACCGCGCTGCGCCGGAGCTTCGGCTGGACCAGCGCGCGCGACTACTGGTTCCCGGACATACGCACGATCGGCGGCGCCGTCGCCATGATGTCGCTGGTCTTCTACCCCTACGTCTATCTCCTGACCCGCGCCGCCTTCGTTGCTCAATCGGTGTGCCTGCTCGAGGCGAGCCGGGTGCTCGGTCGCGGTCCGTGGCGGAGCTTTCTCACGGTCGCGCTGCCGCTCGCCAGGCCGGCCATCGTCGCCGGGCTCTCGCTGGCGCTCATGGAGACCCTCGCCGATTTCGGGACGGTGCAGTATTTCGCCGTCGATACGTTCACGACCGGGATCTACCGCGTCTGGCTCGACGTCAATGAGCCGGCGGCCGCGCAGATGGCGGCGAGCCTGCTGGTCATGGTCCTGGCACTGATCTGGATCGAACGGCGGTCGCGTCGCAACCAGCGCTATCACCAGACGACGACCCGCTATCGGGCTCTGCCGGGATATCGTCTGCACGGCATTCGCGCGTGGCTCGCCGTGCTCGCCTGCGGCCTCCCCCTCGTGCTCGGATTCGTCGTGCCGGCCGCCGTGCTCGGCGACTATGCGCTGTCATATCTGGACGAGCATGCCTTCGCGCGGTTCGTCGGCGATTTCGTCAACAGCATGATGCTGGCGTCGAGCGCGGCAGCCGTTTGCGTCGCGGTCGCGGTCTTCCTGGCGTACGGCGTGCGACTCAACGGCGGGAAACTGCTCGCCGGGCTGAACCGGTTCGCCAGCATCGGATATGCGGTGCCGGGCTCGGTGCTCGCGGTCGGTGCGGTGCCGCCGCTGGCGCGTCTCGACCACGCGATCGACGGGCTCGCCGAGAGCCTGTTCGGCATCTCGACGGGATTGGTCCTCAGCGGCACGGTGGCGGCCCTGATCTTCGCCTACGTCGTCCGGTTCCTTGCCCTGGCCAACGGGGCGGTGGAATCCGGCCTGTCGAAGGTGACGCCGAACATGGACGCCGCCGCGCGCACCCTCGGCGAGGGCCCGGGCGGAACCCTGCTGCGCGTCCACCTGCCCCTGATCAGGGGCGGCATACTGGCCGGTGCGATCCTCGTCTTCGTCGAGGTCATGAAGGAGCTGCCGGCGACGATCCTGCTGCGGCCGTTCAATTTCCAGACGCTGGCCACGCGAACCTACGAGTACGCTTCCGACGAACGCATCGCCGAGGCGGCCCTGCCGGCGCTGACCATCGTGCTTGCGGGGATCATACCGGTCATCATCCTGTCGACGGCGATCCGGCGGTCGCGGCCGGGGCATGCGGATGCGGGGTGAAGGCGGTATGGCCGGGGCAGACGTCCTGTTCGCGACCTTTGGCGTCGTCGCCGTCGTGGCCGGCTTCGGCCTGTTCGTATCGAAACTGGTCGGTGCCAGGCGCGGGACCAACAGCCGCAATCTCGAATACGGCGTCATGCCGGCCATGGCGATCGCGATCGGCCTGTTCGTGCTCGAATGGGCTGCCGGCTGGCCGGGATGGCCGGTTTGGGTCTATGTCCCGCTCTTCCTCGTCCTTGCCGTCGCCTTCTGCACGGCAATTCTGCGCGCCGGAAACCGCGACCCGATCGATTCCTGACCGCCCGGGTCGCAGTATCGGCAGATCAGGCCGCCTCCGCCCTGTGCCGGAACCGGCTCTCCGCGATGCGGTCGGCCGCCTCGGCGGGCGTAACGCCCTCCTTGCGTGCGCAGGCGAAAATCTCACCCAGCGTCTTCTCGATCCGGCCGACATGGGCGCTGGCGGCCTTGCCGTCAAAATTCCGGCTCTCGTGGCTGACCCAGATCACGCCGCCGGCATTGATCACATAGTCCGGCGCGTACAGGATCTTCCTTTGTTGCAGCGCGGCGCCGTGCCGTTCCTCGGCCAGCTGGTTGTTGGCCGAGCCGGCGACCACGCTGGCGCGCAGACGCGGCAGGGTTTCGTCATTGACGATGGCGCCGAGGGCGCAGGGCGAGAATACGTCGACCGCCTGGTCGTAAATTTGGTCCGGCACGACGGCTGTCGCGCCCAGCTCGCGTACGGCGCGGCCGACGGCCAGATCGTCGATGTCGGTCACGAACAGTTCCGCCCCGGCTTCGTGGAGGCGTCGCGCCAAGCCGTATCCGACGTTGCCCAGGCCCTGGATGGCGACGCGCAAGCCCGCCATGTCGGTGCCTTCGAGTCGTTCCCGCATCGCCGCACGGATGCCGACGAATACGCCGTAGGCCGTGGCGGGAGACGGGTCGCCGGCGCCGCCCTCGGCGATACCGGCCACATGGCGCGTGGTCTGCCGCACGACCTCGAGGTCGTCGGGACGGGTGCCGACGTCCTCGGCGGTCACGTACCGACCGCCCAGGCTGTCGACGAAACGCCCAAAGGCGCGCCAGAGCGCCTGGGTCTTGTCGCGCGCCGGATCGCCGATGATGACGGCCTTGCCGCCGCCGTACGGCAGATCGGCAAGTGCAGACTTGTACGTCATGCCACGGGACAGGCGCAGAGCGTCGGTCAGCGCCGCATCGTCCGACTCGTAGGGCCACATGCGGCAGCCGCCGAGCGCGGGACCGCGGCTGGTGTTGTGTATGGCAATGATGGCCCGCAGGCCGGAGGCCTCGTCGCTGCAGAAGACGACCTGCTCGTGATCGTCGAAATCCTTCCGTGAAAAGACGGACATGTTTCCTCGCTTGCGCGGCAAATAGCCGCCGCCTATTCATTGCTGTCTTGCCCCGCAGGATAGTCCTCCTATGCTTAACATGTTGATAACAAACCCGAGAATCCGATAAAAAAGACCGCATATTTTCATGGCCGGGGGAAGTTCGATCGAATCGATTATTTGCGATCGCAATTGACGCAATTTCCGGTCTCGGACCTGAAATCGCCGTCCAGGCCCGCGGCAACTTTCGCACCCGGCAAGCAGTCCGACCGGCCGTTCGCCATTTCCGATCGACAGCGTTCGCTGCCGTGTCGGGGACGCGACGACTGCTAAAATCCGCTGTTGTCGACGAAATGCGGCGGCAGTCGAAGCGGCGTATCGGACGCAATGCCGTGCACGAGGGATCTCAACGAAAACTCAGAAAGAAGGCTGCCCAGTAGGAAAATCTCCGTGACTTTTATTTCAGTTCAGCGATAAGAACGTAGATTTCACAAAAAAAGATCGGCGTTGATTAGAAATCTATATTTACAACGCAAAGTAATAGCCGGCGAGCATCCGTGGAAATCGCCTTGTATCATGCACTTGACGACCGAGGCGAGGG
This sequence comes from Alphaproteobacteria bacterium, assembly GCA_041584475.1. Lineage (GTDB taxonomy): Bacteria > Pseudomonadota > Alphaproteobacteria > UBA8366 > JADFVY01 > JBFHDX01. The sequence goes on along the minus strand of JBFHDX010000088.1, from coordinate 10,284 downwards.
CCGTATGACGAGAGAATCCGGTGGCGGCGCAATAAAGATATGATACGGTACGCACCCTGACACCATGCCGCGTAGCACACAGGGAGACAGGCAAAATGAACAAGAGACGCGAATTTCTCAAAAAAGCAGGGATCGGCTCGGCAGCGGCGGTGGCCGCGACGACGCTGAGCGCGCCCTACGTAAGAGCGCAACGGCAGATCAAGTGGCGCCTGCAGACCTATGCCGGCCCCGCCCTGGCGGAACACGTCATCAAGCCGTCGATCGATGCCTTCAACAAGGCGGCCAACGGCGACATGGTGATCGAGCTGTATTTCGCGGACCAGCTGGTGCCGACGGGCGAGCTTTTCCGTGCCATGCAGCGGGGCACCATCGACGCCGTCCAGAGCGACGACGATTCGATCGCAGCGCCGGTCGACGTCTCCGTGTTCGGCGGGTACTTCCCGCTCGCGCTGCGCTACTCGCTCGACGTCCCGACGCTGTTCCACCGGTACGGGCTGAACGAAATCTGGCGGGAGGCGTATGGAGAGGTCGAGAACGTCACCTGGCTGAGCGCGGGGGCGTGGGATCCATGCCACTTCAACACCGTCAAACCGATCCGCAGCCTCGCGGACCTGAAGGGAATCCGCGTCTTTACCTTCCCGACGGCGGGCAAGTTCCTGTCGCGCTTCGGCGTCGTGCCGGTCACGCTGCCCTGGGAAGACATCGAGGTTGCGGTGCAGACCGGTGAGCTCGACGGCATCGCCTGGTCGGGCATCACCGAGGACTACACAGTCGGCTGGGCCGACGTCACCAACTACTTCCTCACGAACAACATCTCCGGTGCGTGGATCGGCTCGTACTTCGCCAATACGGAGCGCTGGAACGAGCTGCCCGAGCACCTGAAGACGCTGTTCAACCTGTGCATGGACAGCTCCCACTACTACCGGCAGTACTGGTACTGGGGTGGCGAGGCGCATCTCCGTACCAAGGGGACCAAGCTCAAGCTCACCACGATACCCGATGCCGAGTGGAAGAAGGTCGAGGACGAGGCGGTCAAGTTCTGGGACGAGATCGCCGCGACCAGCCCGCGGGCCGCCAAGGTGGTGAAGATCTTCAGGGACTACAACGAGACCATGCGGCAGGCGGGTCCTCCGTATCGCTACTAGCGGATCGGGGGCGGCGATCTTCAGCCACCGCCAGGCATGACCATCGTGGCCGGGGGACCGTCAGGTCTCCTGGCCATTGGCGGTCGCTGCGGCCGGATCGCGCGCGTCGTGGACAACGGGAGCGGATGACGGGCGGGCAGGATACGGGGGAGAAATGCCCAGGGCGATACAGGCTTACGTACGATTTGCCGAGGCGGTGAACCGGTTCTTCGGCCGCCTCGCCGTCTACATGATCTTCGTCATGATGGCCGTGCTGCTGTGGTCGTCGATCTCGAAGCTCCCCGGCCTGATACCGTCGCTGTGGACGCTCGAGATGGCGCAGTTCCTCATGGTCGCCTACTACCTGCTGGGCGGCGGCTATTCGATGCAGCTCGATTCGCATGTGCGCATGGACCTGCTCTACGGCCGCTGGACCCGGAAGCGAAAGGGTTTCGCCGACTCGATCACGTCGTTCTGCCTCGTCTTCTACCTCATCCTGCTGCTCTACGGCGGCTTTTCCAGCACCCATTACGCGATCCGCTACGGCGAGACCAGCTACTCGTCCTGGTCGCCCTACATGTGGCCGATCAAGGTCGTCATGACCTTCGCGATCGCGCTCATGCTGCTGCAAGCCTTCGCCACGTTCTTCCGGGACCTCGCCGCAGCCCGCGGCATGACGGTCGACGGCAAGCCCCTGGACGAGGAGACACCGGCATGAGTTACGAGCTCATCGCCCTGCTGATGTTCTCGACCATGATGGCGATGCTGCTCACCGGGCAGCGCGTGTTCGGCGCCATCGGCTTCGTCGCCGCCGCCGCGGCCCTTCTGCTGTGGGGCGAGGGCGGCTCGGAAATGGCCTTCAGCGCGGCCATGAAGCTGATGAAGTGGTACCCGCTGCTGACGTTGCCGATGTTCATCTACATGGGCTACATGCTGTCGGAATCCGGCATTGCCGACGATCTCTACCGGATGTTCCACGTCTGGGCCGGCCCGCTCAACGGCGGGCTGGCGATCGGCACGATCCTGCTGATGGTGGTCATCTCGGCGATGAACGGGCTTTCCGTGGCCGGCATGGCGATCGGCGCCACCATTGCGCTGCCCGAGCTGTTGCGCCGCGGCTACGACAAGGTGATGGTCACCGGCGTGATCCAGGCCGGCAGTTCGCTCGGCATCCTGGTGCCGCCGAGCGTGGTGCTGGTGCTCTACGGCATGATCGCGCGCCAGCCCGTCGGTCAGCTTTGGCTCGCCGGGGTGCTGCCGGGGCTGATGATGGCCAGCCTGTTCGTCATTTACATCGTCGTGCGCTGCAAGCTGCAGCCGAAGCTCGGCCCGGCGCTGCCGCCCGAGGAAAGGCAGGTGAGCTGGGGCGAGAAGTTCCGCCTGCTGCGGGCAGGCGTGCTGCCGCTGATGATCTTCTTCTTCATGACCGGGCTGTTCCTGATGGGCGTCACCAGCCTGGTCGAGAGTTCCGCCGTCGGCGCGCTGGCGGCGACCGCGGCCGCCGCCATCAAGCGCCGCCTCACCATGCAGGTGTTGGAGGACACGATCCGCAAGACCCTCGGCGTGAGCTGCATGTTCATGTGGATCATCCTCGCCGCGCTGTGCTTCGGCGCCGTCTTCGACGGCCTCGGCGCGGTCAAGGCGATCGAGGCCTTCTTCCTCGACCGGCTCGGCCTCGGCCCGTGGGAAATCCTCATCATGATGCAGCTCTCCTACATCCTGATGGGCATGTTCCTCGACGACACCGCCATGCTGGTCATCGTGGCGCCCCTCTACGTGCCGCTGGTCAAGGCGCTCGGCTTCGATCTGATCTGGTACGGCGTGCTCTACACGATCACCTGCCAGATCGCCTACATGACGCCGCCCTTCGGCTACAACCTGTTCCTGATGCGCGCGATGGCGCCGCCGGAAGTGACGTTGTCGGACATCTACCGCTCGATCACGCCGTTCGTGCTGGTGATGATCGTCGGGCTGGCCCTCGTCACCGCGTTCCCGAAGATCGCATTATGGCTGCCAAGCCTGCACTACGGATGACGGGACATGGCGGCTGCGCCCGGAAGCGCGACCGCATCCCTGCCCGGCCCCTCGATCGCCTGATGGGCCGACGATCGTGAAGCGGCGCCCGATCATCATCGACTGCGATCCCGGTCAGGACGATGCCGTCGCGCTGCTGCTGGCGATGGCCTCGCCGGACGAGCTCGACCTGCGCGGCGTGACCTGCGTCGCCGGCAACGTCCCGCTGGAGCTGACGCAGGCGAACGCCCGACGCGTGTGCGAGCTGGCCGGCCGCCCCGACATGGCCGTGCATGCCGGCTGCCCGCGCCCGCTGCTGCGGCCGCTGGTGACGGCCGAGGCCGTGCACGGCGAGACCGGGCTCGACGGCTCCGGCCTGCCGCTGCCGACGATGCCGCTGAGCCCGCGGCACGCGGTCGACTTCATCGTCGACGCTTGCCTGGCGGCCGGGCCGGAGGCGCTGACGCTGTGTCCGACCGGCCCGCTGACCAACATCGCGCTCGCCATCGTCAAGGAACCGCGGATTCTGCCCAACATCCGCGAGATCGTCCTGATGGGGGGTGCGGCGATGGTGCCGGGCAACACGACGCCGTCGGCCGAGTTCAACATCTATGTCGACCCGCATGCGGCGCACGTCGTCTTCGAGTGCGGGCGGCCGATCGTCATGCTGGGGCTCGACGTCACGCACAAGGCGCTCACCACGCCGGAACGGCTGGCCGCGATCCGCGCCCTCGGCACCCCCGTCGGCGATGCCGTCGCCGGCATGCTGGCCTTCTACGACCGCCACGACATCGAACGCTACGGCATGCCGGGCGGGCCGTTGCACGACCCCTGCGTGGTCGCGTGGCTGCTGCGGCCGGACATGTTCGCCGGCCGCGCCGCCCGGGTGCACATCGAGACCCAGTCCGAGCGGACCATGGGCCGGACCGTCGTCGACTGGTGGGCGATCGGCGGCGAGGAGGCCAACGCCCTGGTCATCGACGAGATCGACTCGGATGCCTTCTATGGGTTGCTGACCGAGCGGCTCGCCCGGCTCTGATCGCGGGATCGGCGTGCCGATCAGGCCCGCCGCGCCGCCTCGCGGGCGCGCAACTCGCCGCGCATGATCTTGCCGGTCGTCGTCAGGGGCAGCGCATCGGTGAACTCGATATGCCGCGGATATTCGTGCGCTGCGAGCCGGGTCCTCACGAAATCCCGGATCTCGTCCGCCAGTTCGGGGCTGCCGTCCCGGTCCGGCCGCAACACGATGAAGGCCTTGATCGATTGCGTGCGCAGCGGATCGGGGATGCCGATCACGGCGGCCATGGCGACCGCGGGATGACGGCTCAGCGTATCCTCGATCTCGCCGGGTCCGATCCGGTAGCCGGCGCTCGTGATGACGTCGTCGTCGCGCCCGACGTACCGGAAGTAGCCGTCGCCGTCACGTCGGCCCTGATCGCCCGTCAGCAGCCAGTCGTTCGCGAATTTCCGTGCCGTCGCCGCGCGGTCGTTCCAGTATTCGAGAAACATCACGGGGTCGCCGCGGCGGATGGCGATATTGCCGTCGGTGCCGTCCGGCAACGGGTTTCCGGCATCGTCGACGATGGCGACCTCGTGGCCCGGCACGGCGCGGCCCATCGACCCCGGCTGCACCGGCATCAGACCGGCGCAGTTGCCGACCACGAGATTGCACTCGGTCTGGCCATAGAATTCGTTGATCGTCAGGCCGAACGCCTCGCGGCCCCAGGCCAGCAACTCCTCGCCAAGCGTCTCGCCACCCGACCCGATCGACCGCAGCTGGCAGCGATCGGCATCGGCGGGCCGTCTCGCCTGCCGCATCAGCTTGAGCGCCGTCGGCGGCATGAAGACGTTGCGCACTCCGTGCCGCGCCATCAGCCGCCAGGCTTCCTCGGGATCGAACTTGCGCGACCGGTAGGCCAGCACCGGCACGCCGTGATGCAGCGACGGCAGCAGCACGTCGATCAGCCCGCCGATCCAGGCCCAGTCGGCCGGTGTCCAGAACAGGTCGCCGCCGCGCGGGAAGAACTCGTGCGGGAACTCGACGCCGGGCAGGTGGCCGAGCAGCACCCGATGCGCGTGCAGCGCGCCCTTCGGCGGACCGGTCGTGCCGGACGTGAAGATGATCAGCGCCGGATCGTCGGCGCGCGTCGGCAGCGGCTGGAAATCGTCCGCGGATCTGGCGGTCAGCGCGGCGAGATCCTGCGCGCCATGCGTCGGCCCGTCGACCGACAGCACGAGTTCGAGATCGGGCAATCGGTCGCGAACCGCCGCGATCTTCTCGATGCCGTCGCTGTCGCCGATCAGGGCCCGGGCACCGCATGCCTGCAAGCGGTATAGAAGTGCATCGGTTCCGAACAGGGTGAACAGCGGCACCGCGATCATGCCGGCCTTGTAGACCGCGATATGCGCGATCGCCGTCGCGGGCGACTGCGGCAGCAGGATGGCCACCCGGTCTCCCCGCGCGACGCCGTTCGCCGTCAGGACGTTCGCCAATTTGTTGGACAGGCGCTTGAGCTCGCCGAACGTATAGGTGCGGATGCTGCCGTCCGGCGCCTGATGGATCAGTGCCGGCGATCGTTGCGGTTGGCGGTCGCAGACGTCGACGCCGATATTGTACCGGACCGGGATTTGCCAGCGGAACCGCTCGACGGTCTCGTCATATGTCGTGCCGCGTATCAGCATCTGCACGGGGTCATGGCGGTCTCTCTTCGGTCTCCGTCGGTCGAGCGCTCTCGGCGGCGCCCCGAGGTCTCACGGCGTCGCTTGGCGGATGCCAGCGCGGGCGAAGCCTGCTACACCCGGTTACAGCAGCAATCGAAGACGGGATCGGTTCAATGTTCAAGGAAGATCTGCTGGCCGGCAGGCGCATCCTGATCACCGGCGGCGGCACCGGACTCGGCCTCTCCATGGGGCGTCGCTTCGCCGAACTGGGTGCGCGCCCCGTCATCTGCGGGCGCCGCGGGGACGTGCTGGAGGCGGCGGCGGGTGAGCTCGGCGGCGCCGAGCTCCATGTCTGCGACATCCGCGATGCCGAAGCCGTCGAAGCGATGCTGGACGAAATCTGGTCCGTTGCGCCGCTCGACGGGCTCGTGAACAATGCCGCCGGAAATTTCATCGCCCGCAGCGAGGACCTGTCGCACCGCGCCGTCGACGCGGTGCTCGGCATCGTGCTGCACGGAACCGCTTACGTGACGTTGGGGTGCGGGCGTCGCTGGCTGGCCGGCGGCCACGGCGCGACCGTGCTCTCGATCATCACCAGCTACGCCTGGACGGGATCGGGCTACGTCGTCCCGTCGGCGATGGGCAAGGCGGGCGTGCTGGCGATGACGCGCAGCCTCGCCGTCGAATGGGGCGGACGCGGCATCCGCCTCAACGCCATCGCGCCGGGTCCGTTTCCCACCAAGGGTGCGTGGGAGAGGCTGGTCCCGAAGCCCGAGCTTGCCCATGCCTTCGAGGCGCGCAATCCGCTGGGCCGCCCCGGCGAGCACATCGAGCTGGCCAATCTGGCGAGCTATCTGATGTCGGACTACGCCGCCTACATCAACGGCGCAGCCGTGACCATCGACGGCGGCGAGTGGCTGAAGGGCGCCGGTCAGTTCAATTTCGTCGGAGACCTGATGACGGACGAGGACTGGCGGGCGCTGCGGGGCGGACGAAAACGATAGGCCCTATTCGTTGACGAGAACGACGCCGTTGCCGACGGCGTCCGTGCCCGTACCGGCAAGCGTCAACGTCGCCGGGCCGCGGCGGCCCGCGCCTTCGGCACCGGTTATCCTGAACACGCCCTCTGCGATCCGTCCGTTCGAGCATGTGAGCGCCCAGGGACCGGATCCTCCCCGCGCCGCCCCGCTGTCGAACGTGCCCGAACAGGTCTGTCCGTCTTCCGCCACGACATGGGTGTATGTGCTCCCGTCGCCGAGACCGAGGATGCCCCGGTAGACGTTGCCGCCCCCGGACACGCCGGCTTCCCAGAACACGAGCAGCCTGACATGGGGATCTTCCAGCCTTGCTCCGTCGGCCCAACCCGGCGGTGCGTCGGGCACGCCGAATTTCCGGTGTCCGATCCGCCTGAGTATCGATTTTGCCTCGCCGGCGCTCATCATCGAGCCGCCGGTCCGGCAGTAGTAACCGATGAACAGCTGCGTGCCGAAGCCGCGTTCGATGGGTGCGCCGAAATCCTGCCGCCAGTTCACGCAGGCGAGGTCGTCTGCGGTAAACAGGGCGTAGTCGATGCGACCGATCTTGTTGACGGCGAAACCGGTCTTGCCGACGGTGATTCGCTTGCCGTCGAACTCGCCCCACGTCGCGATCGTCTCCGACGGCGGGTCGACGACCGTGAAGTGATAGTTCGGCGGTGTCTCCATGAAGATGATCGTCGCATGGGGGTATCTGCCCTTCGGCGGCCCGAAGATGGCGAAGGTCTGGCGCGTATATTCCGCGGTGGTTCCCGAGAGGAACTGGCGATAGCCGTTCTCCATGCCGGGGCCGTAGAAGACGATGCCGCTCTCTTCTTCACTGATCGGAACGTATTCGGGACCGAGATCGGCCGACGCGCAGCCCGAAACCGCGAGCAGGATCGCCCCCGCCACGGGGCGAACGATTCTCGTCGCGCGACGCATCGGTCACCTCCCCATTGCCCGGGCTAGCGCGCGGCGAGCAACTCGCCGAGTATGAGCCGCGCCGTCGGCAGCGCATCCTGCTCCGGCGTTCCCGGTTCGAGGCGCGGGTCGTAGAGGGTGCGCATCAGCAACCTGTCCCACTCGGTGAGTTCGGTCTCGCCGTGCAGATAGCTGTTGGCGGACCGGATCCTGTGCGTGTGGCCGCGCCAGCCGAAGGCGTGCATCAATTCGTGCACGAGGCAATCGCTGCGCCATTCGTCCTCCGATGCGCGTGCGATATGGACTGCGGCGCTCTCGATGATGCCGTCGTCCCTGCTGGCGACCTCGGCGTAGCAGGTGGCCAGCTCGTTGCCCCTGATCAGGAAATTGCTCTTCGAGCTGAAGTTGATCGTCAGCTCCGCGTCGCGCGTGCCCGCCGCTTGCCATTCGATCTCGACTCCCGTCAGCTCGCCGAATTCGGCGACGACGGCTCTCGCCAGGGCGACGTTTCCGTCGGTCGCTCCCTCGCTCACGCTGGCCCGGATGCGTCGAGGAAAGCGCACGATCATGCCCGCGCCGTCGTCGTTTGCCACATCGCGCGCACCGCGATCGAACATCGCGTCGCCGAAGGCGAGCAGCAGACGATCCTCGACCTGCCGGGGCGGCTGGCAGCCTGTCAGCAGCGCTGCAAAGGCAATGGCTGCGATAGATCGAATGCTGCGATTAAGACCCGGCATGTAAACGGAATTTATACGAATTGAACGGCACTGTGCTGTGTTCGAAACCCGGTCGCTCGCCGCGGCCCGAAGGGGGATACAGCATACGCCATGTCGAGTGCCAGGGAACATCAAAACGGCGACCGGCGGGCGCGCTGTATCGTGGTGGGCAACGAGAAGGGTGGATCGGGCAAGTCGACGACATCGATCCATCTCATCTTCAGTCTGGTCCACGACGGCTTCCGCGTGGTCTGCGTCGATCTCGATTTCCGTCAACGCTCGCTGTCGCGGTTTCTCGACTGCCGCACGGCCCATTGCGAGACCCACAATCGGGAGCTGCCGTCCCCCGTACTGCGCCGGTTCGCGCCAAGCGCGCTCGGTGCGGTGGCGAGCGCACGAGGCGCTGAACTGTCCCGCTTCGATACCTTCATGAAAGGGCTGCAAGGCGACGTCGACTTCATCGTCGTCGACACGCCGGGCAACGATACCGTTCTCTCCGCGCACGCCCACAGCCATGCCGACGTATTGGTCACGCCGCTGAACGACAGCTTCATCGATCTGGACGTCATCGCGCGCATCAATCCCGGGGACTTCACGGTTGCCGGGCCGGGCCACTACAGCGAGCTGGTCTGGGATCAGAAGAAGCTCCGCGCGGCGCGGGACGGCGGATCGATCGACTGGGTGATCGTGCGAAACCGCCTCAGCGCGCTCGACTCGAACAACCGGCGCGCAATCGACCAAGTCATGGACGAACTGGCCGACCGTTATGGCTTTCGCTGCGCAGCCGGGTTCGGTGAGCGGGTCATCTTCCGGGAGCTCTATCTGAAAGGGCTGACGCTGTTCGACGTCGACGCGCAGGACGGTGACCACAAGCGAACCATGTCCCACGTCGCTGCCCGCCACGAGATCCGCAATCTCATGCGTGCGATCGGCGCTCCAGCAGGCAGTCCCTCGCACAAACACGCCGCCGCCTGATCGGTTCTCGGTTGATCGAATGCCGAACGGCCCCAAACTATATGGGGTCGCATCCAGTCTTGGATCAGTTGCGGAGAAACACAGGAAGTGGCGAAAACCCCCGCGAGGTCCGATCAGTCCGACATCAAGGCATTCCTTGACAGCGTCGCGCAGACACCGGTACGGCGCGGCGGCGGGCGCGGCCGGCTCATCTTCGCCCTGGACGCGACGATGAGCCGGCAGCCGACCTGGGACCGCGCCTGCCGCATCCAGGGCGAGATGTTCAGCGAGACCGCGGCGCTCGGCGGCCTGGACGTGCAGCTCGTCTACTACCGCGGGTTCGGCGAGTGCCGTGCCAGCCGCTGGGTCGGCGACCCGAAGGCGTTGCTGGGCCTGATGACCAGCGTATCGTGTCGGGCGGGCCACACGCAGATCGGCAAGATACTCGGCCACGCGATCAAGGAGACCCGAAAGCGCAAGGTCGACGCGCTCGTCTTCATCGGCGATGCGCTCGAGGAGCAGATCGATGCGCTGGGGCAGAAGGCAGGGGAACTCGGTGTTCTCGGTGTCCCCGTCTTCGCGTTTCAGGAGGGCCGGGATCCCGTCGTGCGGGCTGCGTTCGAAGAGGTGGCACGGCTCAGCGGCGGCGCATACTCTCCGTTTGATTCATCCAGCCCCGACCAGCTCCGCGACCTGCTGTCCGCCGTCGCCGTGTATGCTGCGGGCGGCCGTCAGGCATTGCTGGATTTCGCGCACGCGCGCGGCGGTGAACCTGTCAGGCTGTTGACGACGCAGGTCTCGGACCGGGGCTAGCCGCCGATGCAGTGGTTCGCCTTCGGGATTGCGATCGCAATCAGCGTGGCGCTCGCCGTGCGCTGG
>JBFHDX010000087.1:0-15711 GCA_041584475.1 Alphaproteobacteria bacterium | reverse complement strand
GACGCGATCAAGGCGCGCTGCGGCCAGATCCGCCAGCAGATCGAGGACACGACGTCGGACTACGACCGCGAGAAGCTGCAGGAGCGGCTGGCGAAGCTGGCCGGCGGCGTCGCGGTGATCCGCGTCGGCGGCGCGACCGAGATCGACGTGAAGGAGAAGAAGGACCGCGTCGAGGACGCCATGCACGCGACGCGGGCCGCCGTCGAGGAGGGCATCCTGCCGGGCGGCGGCGTCGCCCTGCTTTATGCCGAAAACGCGCTCGCGGCGCTCGCTACCGGGAACGACGACCAGAAGGTGGGCATCGACATCGTGCGCCGCGCGCTGCAGATGCCGTTGCGCCTGATCGTCGAGAACGCCGGCCTCGATGCGTCGATCGTCGTCGGCAAGCTCCGCGACAAGGCCGATGCCAACCGCGGGTTCGATGCGCAGGCCGAGGAGTATGTCGACATGTTCGAGGCCGGCATCATCGATCCGACCAAGGTGGTGCGCATCGCGCTGCAGGACGCGGCGTCGGTTGCCGGACTGCTGGTCACCACCGAGGCGATGATCGCGGAGAAGCCGAAGGAGGAGGAGCCGCACGTCCACCCGCCCGAGATGGCGTTCTAGTACGGCATCCACTTACGTGGAATCGGCACCGGCCCGCTCCCCCGCCGGGCCACCCGACGGTATCGCACGCTGTGGATGTCCGGGTCGGGGAGCGCGCTGCAGCGAAATAATCGGATAATGTTCCGGTCGCGGCGCGGCGAAGACGGCGGCGGTCGCCGGCCGGGCCGGCGGTCAAGATACGTAGGGCCGGTACGCCATGTCCTCGACGAGAATGTGCTCGATCAGCCAGTTCTCGAGATAGGCGCGGATGTCGTCGCGCAGCAGCGGCGCGACGCCGGGCGCGAGGCAAGCCTTCTGCATGCCGGCCAGCCATTCGGCGAACGCGGCGTGCAGGGCGCGATGCTCGGCGAGGGCCGGATAGCCTGCCTCCTCCATCAACCGCTCCTCGTCGCGGAAATGCTCGCGGGCATAGCGTTCGAGCTGCTCCAGCACCACCTCGACCAGCGTCTCGTCGTCGAGCATGTTGATGAGGTCGATCACCTCGCGATGCTGGGCGTCGAGGACTGCGTTGCCGACGCTGTAGGACTCGTCCCACTGCAGCGGTGCCATGCGCGCTTCCTTCCCCATCGGCCCGCCGGCCCGATGCGCCCCGGTAGCATAACACGAAGCGGCCTGCAACTCACGGCAGAAGGACGCGGCACCGGCGGCCGCGACCGGCGTCGCCGACGCATCGCGTCCACGCCGCAATCCCGACACTCGCCGTCGCACGGCCGCTAGCCGCCAGACCCTATGAATGATGTGGATTCGCGCTACGATATCGGCATCGGGGTTCGGGCCGCCGCCGGCAGGGCAGGCGCCGGCGGCCGTCATGTATTGAGGGAGGCGATCTCATGAAGGATACCGCGCGGGCCGTGGTCATCGGCGGCGGCGTCGTCGGCGTCTCGACGCTCTATCATCTGGCGAAGAAGGGCTGGACCGACTCGGTGCTGCTCGAGCGCACCGAGCTGACCGCAGGGTCGACCTGGCACGCGGCGGGCCTGCTGCCGCTGTTCAACATGTCGTACAGCGTCGGCCAGATCCACAAATACTCGGTCCGCTTCTACCAGGAACTGGAGAAGGAGACCGGTCAGCCGGTCGGCTTCTCGCAGGTCGGCAATCTGCGCCTCGCGACCAATCGCGACCGCATGGACGAGTACCACCACTATGCGGGTATCGCCCGGACGATCGGCGTGCGCGTCGAGTTCATGACGCCGGACGAGGTCCGCGAGATGGTGCCGTTCGCCAACATCGAAGGCCTCGTCGGCGCGATCTACCACCCCGAGGACGGCTACATCCAGTCGGCCGATCTGACGATGGCGCTGGGCCGCGGCGCGCGCGACCTGGGTGCGACGATCCACCAGCAGACGCCGGTCACCGGCATCACGCGCAAGCCGAACGGCGAATGGATCGTGCACACGGACAAGGGCGACATCACCTGCGAGCACATCGTCAGCGCCACCGGCAACTACGCGCGCCAGACCGGCCGCATGGTCGGCCTCGACATCCCGGTGATCCCGGTCGAGCACCAGTTCATCGTCACCGAGCCGCACCCGCTACTGCAGGAGCGCAAGCGCAACGGCGAGCGCGAGATGCCGGTCTTCCGGGAGTCCGACGCCTCCTACTACATGCGCGAGGAGCGCCAGGGCCTGATCCTCGGCCCCTACGAGAAGGGTGCGCCGGCCTGCTTCGTCGACGGCGTGCCGAACGACTTCGAGAAGGACTTGTTCCCCGGCGACCTCGAGCGCCTGGAGCCGCACATCGAGGCGGCGATCAACCGCGTGCCGATCTTCGGCGAGGTCGGCGTCAAGGAGGTGATCAACGGCCCCATCGCCTACACGCCGGACGGCAGTCCGATCATCGGGCCGGCCTGGGACCTGCGCAATTTCTGGCTCAGCGAGGGCCACAGCTTCGGCATCACGGCGGCCGGCGGCGCCGGCTGGCAGCTCGCCGAGTGGATCGTCGAGGGCGAGCCGACGATCGACATGCTCGGCGTCGACCCGCGCCGGTTCGGGCCGTACGCGTCGAAGCGCTACCTCGTCACCAAGAACGAGGAGGCCTACGCCAACGTCTTCACCGTGCACTATCACGACGAGGAGCGGCCCGCCGCGCGCCCGCTCAAGACCGCGCCGTGCTACGACCGGATGAAGCAGCTCGGCGCCGTGTTCGGCCAGAAATACGGCTGGGAGCGCCCGAACTGGTTCGCGCCGAAGGGCGTACCGCAGGAGGACCGCTGGTCGTTCCGCCGCGCCCCCTACTGGGAGCACGTCGGCAACGAGTGCCGGCACGTTGCCGAGCATGTCGGGCTGCTCGACATGTCGGCATTCTCCAAATTCCAGGTCTCGGGCCGCGGCGCCGAGGCGTTTCTCGACCGCCTCGTCGCCAACCGTCTGCCGAAGGCCGTCGGCCGCATCGCGCTGTGCCACGCGCTCAACAGCCGCGGCGGCGTGCACTCGGAATTCACGATCATGCGGGACGGGCCGGACCGGTTCTATCTGGTGTCCGCCGGCGCGCAGGAACGGATCGACTGGGACTGGCTCAACTGGCACGCGCCGACGGACGGCTCGGTGCGGCTCGACCGTGTCACCACGCAATACGGCGTGCTGGTCGTCGCCGGCCCGAAATCGCGCGAGCTGATGGCCCGGGTCGCCGACGCCGATTTCTCGAGCGCGGCCTTTCCTTGGCTCTCGGGACGGATGATCGATGTCGGGCTGGCGCCGTGCCGCGTCGTGCGCGTCAACTTCGTCGGCGAGCTGGGCTGGGAGATCCATCACCCGATGGAGATGCAGAACCACATCTTCGACGCGCTGACGGCGGCCGGCCGGGATCTCGATCTGAAGCCGTTCGGCATCCGCGCGATGAACCATCTGCGGCTCGAGAAGTCGTACCGGCTCGTCGGCACCGAGCTGTCGATCGAATACGCGGCGCTCGAGTCGGGTCTGCAACGCTTCGTGCACTCCAACAAGGGCGATTTCATCGGCCGCGACGCCCTGGTCGAATGGCAGCAGAAGGGCTTCGCCAACGAATTCGTCACGCTCGAGGTGCACGATGTCGGCGACGTCGACGCGCTGGGCAGCGAGCCCCTGTACAGGGACGGCGAGCTGGTCGGACGGTCGACCGCCGGCGGCTACGGCTTCCGCCTCGGAAAGAGCCTCGCGCTCGGTTTTCTCAAGCCCGAGCTGGCGGCGGTCGGCAGCGAGGTCGAGATCGACGTGCTCGGCACCATGCACCGGGCGACGGTCATCGCCGAGAGCCCTTACGACCCCGACAACGCCAGGCTGCGCGCCTAGGAGGCGATCGATGCCCAACGAGCGAGGCGGCAGCGGCGGCTGCCTGTGCGGCGGGGTGCGCTATCGCGTCGACGGGCCGCTGCACGACGTCGTCGCCTGCCACTGCTCGCAGTGCCGGCGCACGACCGGGCACTTCTTCGCCAGCACCGGCTGCAGCCGCTCGGCGCTGACGCTGGAGAAGGCGGCTACGCTCGCCTGGTACGACTCGTCGCCGGGCGTCCGCCGCGGTTTCTGCGCACGGTGCGGATCGAGCCTGTTCTGGGAGCGCTCGTCGAGCCACGGCATCGCCATCCTCGCCGGCACGCTCGACGCGCCGACGGGGCTCAGGCTCGTCCGCCACATCTACACCGCCGACAAGGGCGACTACTACGCGATCGCCGACGAGCTGCCCTGCGACACCGGGCCGGCCACCGGGCGGTAGCCGCACCGCCTGGTCGCACCGGCTAGATCATTATCCGATTGGTTCGCTCCAGCCCGCTCGCCCACTCGGCCAGCCACAGCGTACGATACCGTTGGGCGGCCGGGTGGGGGAGCGGGCCGGTGCCGGTTCCGCGCAAGTGGATGATGGACTAGCCGCGCGTCGGCGGCGGCGCGTCGGGAGCATCGACGAGGCTGCGCTCGAGGCCCGGGGTCTTCCAGTTCCTGGCGCCGGCGGAGCGGCAGGCGATCGCCGGATAGCTGCGGCGAATCTGCGCGCCATGGCGAACGATGACGTAGTTGCGGCAGAGCTGACCCGTGGCCGCTTTCTTCTCGTCGGTGATGCGGATCACGAAGATCTCGCTGACCACCGTGCTCTGCCACACCGACTCCTCGCCGACCCTCTTCGTCGAAAGGGCGTCGTGCAGCGCCATCTTCAGCCCCGCCCGCGCCGCCGGCGGCCAGCCGCCCGTGCCGGGCATGGTGGCCACCAGCTCGATACTCTCGAGGTCGAGGCCGGCGGCGTCCTTGTCATCCCGGCGCACGAACTCGGCGATGCCGGGGGCGTAATACCAGACGCGACGCTGCCAGTCGCCGGCCGGCGCCGGCGAGCGCTCGCAGGCGATCACGACGGTGTCGAATTTGCCGGCGGGCACGTTGGTCTTGGCGCTGCCCTCGTTGCTGCAGGTCCAGCGCGCATCGGTCGCGATGCGCTCCGCGTTGGCACCGTCCTCGACGTTCCACTCCTCGGCCCGCACGTCGAACGCGACCGCCCTGCCCCTGACCGGCGGCCAGGGCTGGCGCGGATCACGCCGCGTTTGCGTGCGGCCCTTCCAGACACCGGCCGCCCACTCGATCATCGGCAGCGCGGCCGTCCGCGGCGCGGTGTAGGAGTCGCCCGCGGAATCACGCCACAGCACGCGGTCGCCGGTGACCTTGAGCACGGTCCGCGTCACGCCGTCGGAATAGGCGTAGGCGTCGCCGACATCGTAGATCGCCTCGCCGATGGCGGGCGTCCGCGCCGGCGGGCGCGGCGCCGCCTGCTGCGGCCTCGCTGCCGGCCGGTTCCGCGCGACCGTCTTCTGCAGGTGCTGCAGCAGGCCCCGCGTCGCCTGTCCGGTCTCCGGCAGGCGCATGGCCTGCTGATAACGACGGATCGCCTGCTCGGTGCGCGGTCCCATCAGACCGTCGACCGGGCCCGGGTCGTAGCCGCTCTCCGCGAGGAGGCGCTGGATCTCCATCAGTTGCGCGCGGTCGGCCGGTTCGGTGAAGGCGGGCTCGTTTCCGGTCTGCCGATCGTCCCTGGTTCCCAGGCCGGCGCAGCCGGTCACCGACACCGCGAGGAGGACGGCCGCGGCCAGCGTCAGCAGGCGTCGCGCGCTTCGCCGGCGGGTGATCCGTGGACTATTCAATGCGCCGTTTTCCGTCATGGCCGATCGTGGCTCGCCGGGCCGCCCGCGGCGGCGAATCAGGGCAATCCCGCTCCCTTCCTTGAGTTTTTCGATCGCGGTCTCGACCGCGCGGGCTGAACCAGCCCGCACGACCGCATTCCTACCCCTTTTGACGGGATTTTCCTAATTTTTCGTTTATTCGTCAGATCGCTGCACGATACACGTTCGCAGCGCGGCTGGCGGGCAGGACGAGCCGGACCGTGGTGCCGGCGCCAGGCGTGCTTTGCAGCTCCAGCGCGCCATCATGCATCTCCGCCAGCTTTTTGCTCAACGGCAAGCCGAGGCCCGCCCCCTCGTAGCGCCGCGCCAGCGACGTATCGGCCTGCATGAACGGCTCGAGCACGCGATTGATGTCCTCCGGCTCGATGCCGATGCCGGTGTCGCGGACCTCGACGACGATGTCGCCATCCTGCTGCCGCTGCAGCGAGACGGCTATGTGGCCTTCCGCCGGCGTGAACTTGACCGCGTTCTGCAGCAGGTTGATGAGGATCTGCCGCAGCGCCAGCTCGTCGCCGACGACCATGGGGACGCGCTTGTCGCAGTCGATTTCGAGGACGAGACCGGCCGCCTTCGCCTTGGCCTCGAGCAGATGGACGCTGTCGTTGATGACCTGCGTCAGGTCGACGGTCGCCTCTTCCAGGTTGTAATGGTTGCTCTCGACCCGGGTCAGGTCGAGGATGTTGTTGATCAGCCCGAGCAGGTGCTGCGCGCTGCTGCGGATATCGCCGGCATAGCCCTGATAGCGTCTCTCGCCGATCGGGCCGAACATCTCGTCGGTGAGGATCTCGGAAAAGCCGATGATCGCGTTGAGCGGCGTCCGCAGCTCGTGGCTGACCATCGCCAGGAAATCCGACTTGGCGCGGTTCGCCACCTCGGCCTGGGTCTTGGCGTCGCGCATCTGCCGTTCGACGCGCATGCGCCGGCGCACTTCCTTGCGCAGCGCCGCGTTCAATTCGCGCGCCTCGCGCAGCTGCGCGGTTCGCTCGGTCATGCGCTGGCCTATGACGCGCTGGTGCCTGCGCATCGACAACAGGTACTGGGCGAGCAGCGCCGTCAGCAGCATGCCGATCAGCGCGATACTCCACGGCATCACCATGTTGCCCGAGCGGAACTTGCCGGGCACGCCGGCGACGACGATCGACATCGGCTGTCCGACAAGCTCGATCACGGCCCGCTCGATTCGGTCGCTGACCGGTTCCTTGCCCGGCGGTCCCATGCCCGCCTGCGCGCGCAGCTGCGAGGGCAGCAGCGCGATCACCCGCTTGTCGCGGCCGCCGCTGCCGACCTCGCACAGATAGAGGTCGATCCAGGCCGGCGTCGTGTAGTCGGTGACGGCTGCCCGGAAGATGGTCGGAATATCGAGTACGCCGACGATGAAGCCGGCCAGCAGTTCGGCGCGCAGTTCGGCGCTCTGCGGCACGCCCTTGGACAGGTAGACCGGTTCGAAGATGACGAACGGGCGTTCGGTGTCGGTCGCTTCGGGCCAAAGCCCGGGCGCCGCCACCGACGCCTGCCCCGTGGCGGTCGCCTTATCCATCGCGGCCTTCAGCGTCTTGTCGACGCCGAGGTCGAGACCGGCGAGCTTCTCGTTGCCCTCGAAGGGCTCGACGTAATAGGCCGGGAAATACTCGGGCCGGTCCGTCACCGGCACCAGCGACCCGTCCCTGGCGGGTTGTGTGAAACCGAAGCCGAACAGTCCGTCGTTGCTGGCACCCAGCTCGTAGACGTTCACCCGGTTATGGGGCACGCGCGGCACCCACAACAGCGATTTGAGGCCCGGATATCGGGGCAGTCTCGATTCCGCGTATTCGAAGAAATCCCAGCGGTCCATGCGGGCCGGCGCGCCGTCGAACGGCTCGGCCGCATCGTGGATGATCGTCGCGTAGTTCTGCAGCGAATTCTGGACGACCTGCGTATAGAGCGCCGCCTGGTAGCGGAATTCCTCGCTCGCCATGCCGTCATAGATGTGTTTGGTAACCAGGAAACTCGTTGCCGAGATCGATGCCCCAAGAACAACGGTCACCGCCAGCGCCTGGTTTTCACGCGGGTCGAACTGACGCAGCAGCCGCCCGCCGGCGGCCCGCAGCCGCACGAAGTGGCCCTGCAGCTCGGGCCGCGCCGACTTTCGAGTCCGGAAGCTGCGCCCCAGCGGATCGATGACCCTGTTCTTTGCAAATTGCGAAAATGTGAGACTGGCGGTCTCGGACAAGGAGATCCTCCTGGGGTTCAGATTGCGCGCGTGGCCGATTCGCTGTCCGTTACGCAAAAACGGCTGTAATCGCCACTTATTCCACGTTTTGCTGACGATCGGCCGCTAATGCGGGTTGCCGCGGCGGCATCGGCGGATCGGCGCAGCGCCAGGCCGCTATCGGCCAGACAACCGCGCGAGGATCGCCGTCCATTCGGCCTCGATCGCGAAGACATGGTCGACGACATGGTCGCAAATCGCATCAAGCCTCTCCCGCGGGGTCGCGCCGCTCAGAACGCCAACCACGATGCCGGCCCCGGCTGCGCGGGCCATTCCCGCATCGCGATCGGTATCGCCGACGACCATGACCTGGCCGGGCCGGATCCCGGCAGCGGAACAGAAAGCAAGAACCATGCCGGGGCCGGGCTTGATTCCGTATCCCGTGTCGTAGCCGCAGACGAAATCGAGCCGGTCGGACAGGCCGAGCGATGCGACCGTGGCGCGGGCGACGGCGTCGCTGTCCATCGTCGCCATGCCGAGGGCCAGGCCGCGGGCGGCGAGGCGCGCGAACAACGAGGGAAGGCCGTCGCCGACCGGCACCGCGTACCGCGACCCATGGTCGTCGAGCGCCTGGTGGATGCGCGCCGCCAGCAGCCGATCGCCGGCGCGCCCCAGGGCCGCGCACCAGAGATCGCAGATCTGCCCGGTCGTGCCGCCGGCGAGCAGCGATTGCGGATCCAGCGCGCCGCTGTCGGGGTCGAAGCCGCCGAGCCGCAGCAGCTCCCCGGCCATACCCGGGCGTCCGGCCGCTGCACTGCCGATTTCCGCCGCCTTGCGGTAGGCGGGGATCCAGGTCGCGAAGAAATCGACCAGCGTGCCATCCTTGTCGAACAGGACTCCTCGAATCGGCATCTGCAACCTCGCCGTCGCCTGCCCCTGCCGGCTCGCCGGTCCCGACGGCGGCGGTGCAGGACTGCATTGGACCAGTTTCGTAAACAATATTGTTCCGGATTTCCGTATTATCACGCGGCGTTCCGGGACTAGATTGTGCCACGGATCGTTAGCGGAAGGAGAGCAACAATGTCGTCCAGCTGGCGCAGCGTCACCAGGGTCACGAGAGGTCGCGAAACGAGCGACGGTGCGGGGGTCCGCCTCAAGCGCGTGATCGGCACGCCGGACAACGACTATGTCGATCCCTTCCTCATGCTCGATGCCTTCGGCTCGGACGAGGCGGACGACTACATCGCCGGCTTTCCGCCGCACCCGCACCGCGGCATCGAGACCGTCACCTACATGCTGGCCGGCCGCATGCGCCACGAGGACGACGCCGGCAACGGCGGCGTGCTGGGGCCCGGCGGCGTGCAGTGGATGACCGCCGGACGCGGTATCATCCATTCCGAGATGCCCGAGCAGGAAGAGGGCGAGATGCGCGGTTTCCAGCTTTGGGTCAACCTGCCCGCCGACGACAAGATGTGCCCGCCGCGCTACCAGAACATCGAGCCCGAGGATATCCCCGTGGTGGCGCGCGACGGCGGGGTCTCGATAAAGGTTATCGCCGGCACGATCGACGGCGTCGAGGGGCCGGTGCGCGGCATCGCGGCGAACCCGCTCTATCTCGACGTCGCGTTGCCGGCGGACGCGGTCAGCGATCACGAGGTTCCGGCCGACCACAACGGTTTCGTCTACGTGTTCGGCGGCGCGGTGGAGGTCGGCGCCGACGGGGCGAACGCGGGCACGACGGTCGGCGACGGCGAGCTGGGGGTGCTCGGCCCCGGGAACCTGGTGCGGCTCAGGGCGGGCAGCGACGGCGCGCGGCTGATCCTCGTCGCCGGCCGGCCGCTGAACGAGCCGGTGGCGCGCTACGGGCCGTTCGTCATGAACACGCAGGATGAGATCCTGCAGGCGATCCGGGATTACAACGAGGGCACGTTCAGCCGTCCGCGAACCCACTGACAGCGCCGGAGTTCCTTGAGCACGCCCCCGATTTGCTCTATCACCGGGCGACGGGAGGGGCCATGCCGAAACGCGAGCCGCTGTCCCCCGAGGCGCTGTTCAGCCCGTGCGACCCGGGACAGTTCAAGTTCAAGACGACCGCCGACCTGCCGCCGCTGGAAGAGCTCATCGGCCAGGACAGGGCGGTCGAGGCCGTGCGTTTCGGCATCGGCATCCGCCGCGACGGCTACAACCTGTTCGCCGCGGGCCCGGCCGGCACCGGCAAGCACACGCTGATCGGCGAGTTCCTGCAGCGCCAGGCGCGCGGCGAGCCGGTGCCCGACGATTGGTGCTACCTCTACAATTTCGACGACCCGCGGCGGCCGCGCGCGCTGCGCATGCCGGCCGGCCGCGGGCAGCCGCTGGCGCACGACATGGAGCGGCTGACGCAGGAGCTGCGGGCCGCCATCCAGAGCGCCTTCGAGGGCGAGGATTACCGCAACCGCCGCGAGGCGCTGGCGCAGGAGTTCAAGGAGCGCCAGGAACAGGCGTTCGAGGAGATCCAGCAGCGCGCCAAGGAGCGCAGCATCGCGCTCGTGCGCACGCCGCTCGGGCTCGCGCTGGCGCCGCTGCGCGAGGGCCAGGTGCTCAGCCCCGACGAGTTCGAGGCGCTGCCCGAGGCCGAGCGCGAGCAGGCCAAGCACGACCTCAAGGAACTCGAGGAGCAGCTGCAGGCGACGCTGCGCCAGGTGCCGCGCTGGGAGCGCGAGCACCGCGAGCGCGTGCGCGACATCAACCGCGAAATCACCAGGCTCGCCATCGGGCATCTGATCGACGAGATCCGCAAGAAGCACGAGGATCTGCCCGAGGTCTCGGCGTGGCTCGGCGCCATCGAGCAGGACGTCGTCGACAACGCCGAGGCGCTGCTGGCCGGCGGCCAGCAGGCGCAGGCCGAGGGCGCGCCCCAGGGGCGGCCGGCGCGCCCGGGAATGCCCGACGACGCCGTGCGGCGCTACAGCGTCAACGTGCTCGTGTCCCGCGACAGCGCCGACGGCGCGCCGGTGATCTACGAGGACCATCCGACGCACGGCAACCTGCTCGGCCGCGTCGAGCACCGCTCGGAGTTCGGCGCGCTGGTCACCGACTTCACGCTGATCACCGCTGGCGCCCTGCACCGCGCCAACGGCGGCTACCTGGTCGTTGACGCGCTCAAGCTGCTGACCCAGCCCTACGCGTGGGAGGGCCTGAAGCGCGTGCTGCGCGCCAACGAGATCAAGATTGAATCGCTCGGCCAGAGTCTCAGCCTGATCGACACCGTGTCGCTCGAGCCCGAGCCGATCCCGCTCGACATCAAGATCGTGCTCGTCGGCGAGCGCCGGCTCTACTACCTGCTGTGCGCCTTCGATCCGGACTTCGAAGAGCTCTTCAAGGTCCAGGCCGACTTCGAGGAGGAGATGCCGCGCAGGCCCGAATCGGTCGAGCTGTACGCGCGGCTCATCGGCACGATCGCGCGCAACGAGGGCATGCGGCCGTTCGATGCCGGCGCCGTCGGCCGGGTGATCGAGCGCAGCTCGCGGCTCGCCGACGACCGCGACAAGCTGACGACGCACATGCGCAGCGTCGCCGACCTGCTGCACGAGTCCGACTACTGGGCGGGTCAGGCGGGACACGACGTGGTCACCGCGGCGGACGTCGCGCGGGCCGTCGAGGCCGACATCAAGCGCTCGGACCGGCTGCGCGAGAAGGTGCAGGAAGCAATCGAAGAGGGCATCGTCCTGATCGACAGCGAGGGCGTCAAGCCGGGCCAGATCAACGGGCTGTCCGTCGTCCAGCTCGGCGGCTTCGCCTTCGGCCGGCCGAGCCGCATCACCGCCCGCATCAGCCTCGGTCGCGGCCACGTCGTCGATATCGAGCGCGAGGTCAAGCTGGGCGGACCGCTGCATTCGAAGGGCGTGCTGATCCTCTCCGGCTTCCTCGCCGACCGCTTCGGGCGGGAGCGCCCGCTGGCGCTCGGCGCCAGCCTGGTGTTCGAGCAGTCCTACGGCGGCGTCGACGGCGACAGCGCCTCGTCGGCCGAGCTCTACGCGCTCATGTCGGCGCTCTCGGGCGTGCCGATCCGGCAGAGCCTCGCGGTCACCGGATCGGTCAACCAGCGCGGCGAGGTGCAGGCGATCGGCGGCGTCAACGAGAAGATCGAGGGCTTCTTCGACGTCTGCCGCGCGCGCGGCCTGACCGGCGAGCAGGGCGTCGTCATTCCGGCATCGAACACGCGCCACCTGATGCTGCGCGAGGACGTCGTCGAGGCCTGCCGCGACGGCAGTTTCCACGTCTACGCGGTCGCCACCATCGACGAGGGCCTCGAAGTGCTGACCGGCGTGCCGGCCGGCGAGCCCGACGCGGCCGGCGAATACGCCGACGGCACGATCAACCGCCTGGTCGCGGACCGGCTCGGCGGCTTCGCCGAGAAGGCGCGCAAGTTCGGTGCGCCGGGGCGTGACGGCGGCAGGAACGAGAACGAGCGGGACTGAGGGTCCCCTACAGCAGGCCGAGGCCGAGCAGGCCGTTGGCAAGCGCGAGGCCGCCGAAGGCGCAGAGGAAGATCGCGAGCGCGAACATCAGGCGCCGGTTGCGCACGAGCGGCATCGCCCGCTCGAGCCTCGCCCGCTGTCGGGGATCGGCCGGGAACGTGCCGTCGCCGATCAGCCAGGCCATGATCCCGGCGCCGAACATGATCACTCCTTCGACCCAGTGCATGCGCCTTACTCCTTAGAAGTTGAACGCCCACATCACGCCAGCAGCGCGCCGATGCGCGCGCGCAGGTCCGGCAGCAGCTTTTCTTCGAACCATGGATTCCGCTTGAGCCACGCCGTGTTGCGCCAGCTCGGATGCGGCAGCGGCAAATATGCCGGCAGGTAGTCGCGCCACGCCGCCACGGTCCCGCTCAGCGTCGGCCGGCGGCGGGCGCCGAGATAGAGCGCCTGCGCGTACTGGCCGACGAGCAGCGTCAGGCGGATATCGGCCATGTGCGCCATGAGCCGGGCGTGCCACGCCGGCGCGCATTCGGGGCGCGGCGGCAGGTCGCCGCCGCGCGCATCCCGTCCCGGGTAGCAGAAGCCGGCGGGCACGATGGCGATGTGCGTCTCGTCGTAGAAGGCATCGCGGTCGAGCAGCAGCCAGTCGCGCAGCCGGTCGCCCGAGCGGTCGTTCCACGGGATGCCGGTCTCGTGTACGCGCGTGCCCGGCGCCTGGCCGACGATCAGCAGCCGCGCCGTCGCCGAGACGCGGAACACCGGGCGCGGGCCGAGCGGCAGATGGTCGGCGCAGATCCGGCAGGCGCGCGCCTCCGCAACCGCCTGCGCCAGCGTCTCGCGCGCCGGCGCCGCCCTCATTGCCGCACGCGGTCGGCGAGCCGCCCGAACCAGTCGGGCACGACCCTGCCGGCCGGGCCGTACACGGCCTCCTCGAACAGCGTCGCGCCTTCGGACGGCTCGAGGTTGAGCTCGACCGTGCGCGCGCCGCCGAGCCGCGCCGCCTCGACGAACCCCGCCGCCGGGTAGACGTTGCCCGAAGTGCCGATCGAGACGAACAGGTCGCACGCCTCCAGCGCCGTGTAGATCCGCTCCATCTCCAGCGGCATCTCGCCGAACCAGACGACGTGCGGCCGCAGGCCGCCGATCTCGGCGCAGGCCGGACAGGCGAGGTCGATCGACAGGTCTTCGCGCCACGGCATCGTGTTGCCGCAGAGCAGGCACAGCGACTTGCACAGCTCTCCGTGCATATGCACCAGATTGCTGCTCCCGGCGCGCTCGTGCAGATCGTCGATGTTCTGCGTCACCAAGAGGAAGTCGCCGGGCCAGCGGGCCTCGAACTCGGCCAGTGCGCGGTGCGCCGGATTCGGCTGCACGGACCGGTCGAGCAGGCTTCGGCGCCGTGCGTTGTAAAATGCGTGTACCTGCACGGGGTCGCGGCGGAACGCCTCTGGCGTGGCGACGTCCTCGATGTTCACGGTCGCCCAGATGCCGTCGGCGTCGCGGAACGTGTGCAGGCCCGATTCGCGCGATATGCCGGCGCCGGTTAGCACGACGATGGAGCGGGGTTCAGCCATGACGCGGTCCATGCTAAACCACCAGAGGTCGAGAGGAAACGCCGTCGCGCACGGCGCCTGTCGCAGGAGAACGAATGGTCCGCATCCTGTTCGTGTGCACCGGCAACATCTGCCGCTCGCCGACCGCCGAGGGCGTGTTCCGGCACTTCGCCGCCAGCGCCGGGCACGACGGCGTGCTCGAGACCGACTCGGTCGGCCTCGGCGGCTGGCACGTCGGCGACCCGCCGGACGGGCGCGCGATCCGCGCCGCGGCCGCGCGCGGCATCGACATCTCGGACCTCCGCGCGCGCGAGCTCATCCAGGCCGACTTCGCCGATTTCGACCTCATCCTGGCGATGGACCGCGGCCATCTGCGCGAGCTCTCGCGCCGCGCCCCGCGCGAGCATGCCGAGAAGGTGCGCCTGTTCATGGAGGCGGCGGCGGGCTCGCTGGCCCCCGAGGTGCCCGACCCCTATTACGGCGGCCTCGACGGCTTCGAGACCGCGCTCGACATGATCGAGGAGGGCTGCCGCGCCTGGCTGCGCGAGCTGGAGGCGCGCTGGCTGTGACGCCGGCGACGCGGCGCGCGGTCGCCGAAGCGGCGGGCGCCGAGGTGCTGCGCGTCGGTACGCTCTCGGGCGGCTGCATCGGCGAGGTCTGGCGCGCCGAGCTCGCCGACGGACGCCGCGTCGTGGTCAAGGTCGCGGGCCCGGACGGCACGCTCGACATCGAAGGCTACATGCTGCGCTATCTGGCGGAAACCGAGGCCGTTCCGGTGCCGCATGTGTTCAATGCGTCCGCGAATTTGCTGATCATGGAGTACGTCGAGAGCGGCGACCGGCTCGACGAGTCGGCGCAGCGGCACGCCGCCGACCTGCTGGCGGCGCTGCACGGCATCAGCGCCCCCGCCTTCGGACACGAGCGCGACACGCTGATCGGCCCGCTGCCGCAGCCGAACGAATGGACGGACTCGTGGCTCGCCTTCTTCCGCGACCGGCGGCTGCTCTACATGGGGCGGCTCGCCCGCGACGCCGGTATGTTGCCCGGGGGGACGTTCGCCCGGCTCGAGGCGTTCTGCGACCGGCTCGACGCGCACCTCGAGGAGCCGGCGCGCCCGGCGCTGATCCACGGCGACATGTGGGGCGGCAACGTGCTGGCGCGCGGCGGCCGCATCGCCGCCTTCGTCGATCCGGCGATCTACCACGCCGACCCCGAGATCGAGCTCGCCTTCTCGACCCTGTTCGGCACCTTCGGCGAGCCGTTCTTCCGCCGCTACGGCGAGCACCGGCCGCTCCGCCCCGGCTTCTTCGAGGCGCGCCGCGACATCTACAACCTCTATCCGCTGCTGGTGCACACGCGGCTGTTCGGCGGCCACTACGCGGCGCAGGTAGACGGAATCTTAAGGCGGTTCACATAGTCCCCTACCCCTTCAGCGCGTACTCCCGTTCCGGCGTGTAGATCGCGCCCTCGGAGGCAAGGAAGCTGGAGAATAGCACGAACCGGTCGGCGTCGAACGGCGCCGCGCGGAACGAGCCGTGCGACTCGGCCCAGGCCTCGACCCGTCCGCGCCGCGCGTCCTTGAGGCGCGCCAGCGTGACGTGCGGCGCGAACTTGCGCCCGTCCGGCGGCAGGCCCAGCACCTGGCAGATGCGCTCGTGGATGGCCTGGAGACGGCGGAGATCGGCACTCTCCTCCACCCCGACGAAGAGGGAGTGCGGCTTGTTCCCGCCGAAGGTGCCGCAGCCCGAGAGGCGCAGCTGAAACGGT
>JBFHDX010000086.1:0-16063 GCA_041584475.1 Alphaproteobacteria bacterium | reverse complement strand
TGCCGCTCACCCTGAGTTCGGTGGAGATTGCGGGCGGGCGTCCTCCGCAGCCCGGTCGCGCTCTCGGCGGCGGGTAGCGATGATCGTCGCTAGCGCGCCGGCCGCCAGCGACAGCGTCGTCGTGACGACGATCACGGCCTGCCCCAGCATCTTGCCCGCGATATCGGGCGTGGTCGCGCGCAGCGCGATCACGGTTGCCGTGGCGACGGCGAACGCCGCCATGATGCTGACGAGGCTGCAGGCTGTCATGTACAGTCCGCGATTGCGCCGGCTGCCGTCGGCATAGAGCAGATTGGCGAGCCCCAAGAACGCGATGAAGAGGCTGGCCACGGTCGCGACGCCGTAGAGCGATGCCCCCTCGAGTCCGGCGGCGCCAAGCAGCGATTCGAGCGAATCCTCGAGCTC
Source organism: Alphaproteobacteria bacterium (assembly GCA_041584475.1). Taxonomy (GTDB): domain Bacteria; phylum Pseudomonadota; class Alphaproteobacteria; order UBA8366; family JADFVY01; genus JBFHDX01. Next base: position 15,658 of record JBFHDX010000086.1, on the reverse strand, counting down.
GTGCAACCCAATGACCGTCAGCACATACAGCCCGATGAAGGCGACGACACGGGCCCAGCGCGGCAACGGAAAGGGTGGCCGTTGTGCCGCGTGGTTCCGCTGCGGCTCGCCGCTAACGCCGATCACCGTTGCCGGTCCTTGCGATGCTCGTCCGCGCCCGCAATACCGGTCGCGCCATCGCCATGCACCCCGGCCCGGGCGGCGTCCCGTCGCCGCCGTCGCCGGCGCGCGAACAGCGCCTCGGTCGCGAAAGCCGCCATACCGGTACCGGCGAGACAGGAAGCCGCGACGGCGGCGATGGTGAGACCACTCGCCGGGCCATCGAGCACGCCGCCAGCGACGAGGGCGCCGCACCCCGACCAGGCGACGAGCCCGGCTCCCTGCACGGCCGCCGTCCCGAGCAGCGCGTCCGGTACGGTCAAGCGATACTGGAAGGCCATGCGCGGGAAGATCTGCGTCTGCATGAAGAACAGCCCGGGCAGCATCGCGAGGCGAAGGTAGAGGTCGTGCGGCGAACCGGACCAAGCGCTGGCAGCGCCGGGCCAAAGGTAGGGCATGACCGACAGCGACGCGAGCACCGGCAGTCCGATGAACACGGCGCCACCGGCGAGAAAGACGAGCAGCCCCAGGGCCCGGCGCAGCAGCGGCACGCCGCCGTGGCCCGCGGCCGCGGCTTGCCGGGCCGAGCCGTCGCCGTCCCGGACCATCCCTGTCCTTGTTCCGTCGGCCATGGAACTCCCCCGGGACGAGCATATAGCCGACGCGGCGTCGCACGGCAAACGGATCAGGGACGCCACCGCCGAATTCGGGCACGCAAGGCGGCGAACCGGCAACGGACCGGGCCGTCGGTGGCCGCTCGATCGGGCGCGTATACCGGTCCGGAACGTCTGGCACCGGCCCGCCGCGTCCGCGTATAGTCGCGGCCGATACCGCCGCAATCGCACCGGAGATGCCCATGACGGCCCCCCTCACCAGCGCTGCCGGGAAGCTCCGCGTCCTGCTCGATCGAGGCGGGATCGTGGAGCTGCCGGCGATATTCGATCCGCTGTCGGCGAAACTCGTCGAGTCGGCCGGCTTCGATGCGACGTTCATGTCCGGCTTCGCCGTTTCAGCGGCGCGGCTCGGGCTTCCCGATACCGGCCTCATCTCCTACGGCGAGATCGTCGACCAGGGACGCAACATCTGCGCCGCGGTCGATATCCCGGTGATCGGTGACGGAGACACCGGCTACGGCAACGCGGTCAACGTCAAGCGGACGGTGCGCGGCTACGCGCAGGCCGGCTTCGCGGCCGTGATGATCGAGGATCAGCTGTGGCCGAAACGCTGCGGCCACACCCGCGGCAAATCAGTGGTCGGGTTCGACGAGGCGGTGGCGCGCATCCGTGCGGCGGTCGACGCGCGCGACGAGGGCGCCGGCATCCTGGTTCTGGCGCGCACCGACGCCCGGACGACGCACGGCATGGACGAGGCGCTGCGCCGGGCGGAGGCGTTCGCTCGGGCCGGCGCGGACATGCTGTTCGTCGAGGCGCCGGAAAGCGAGGAGGAGATGCGGCGGATCTGCGAATCCGTCCCCGGCAGGCATCTTGCGAACATGGTCGAGCAGGGGAAGACCCCGGTGTTGCCGGCGGCGACGCTGCACGAGATCGGTTACCGTCTGGTGGCCTGGCCGCTGACGCTGCTGTCGGCATCGATGCGGGCCATGCGCGATTCGTTGGCCGACATGAGGGCCGGCCGCCACCCCGATGACCGACTGCTCTCGTTCGAGGAGCTGCGACGCCTCGTCGGCTTCGAGGACTACTACGGAGAGGACGAGCGCTACGCCGGACGACGCTGAACGCCGCGTATCCCGAGTCGAGCGCCAGCAGCCGCTCCGAGCGCGGAAACCGAATCGCTTTGCTTTTCCTCCGGCGGCCTTTGCAGTCGAACGAGGGAGGGCTGCGTCGATGAACACAAACCGTGACGATGTTATATTGCGGTTGCTGATCACGCGGGTAAGCGGGCGCGACGCAACCGCGCTTCACGCGGGCGACGACCTGCAACGGGTCCTGGGCCTCGATACGACGGACCTGCTGCGCCTGCTCGTTGCCGCCGAACGGAGTTATGGCGTCGAACTCGACAGCGACCGCGTCCGCCGCCTCAGGACCTATGGCGATCTGGTAGCGGCGCTCGGCATCGCCGAGCACCCGCGGTCAAAGGACTGATCAGGCGTTCGGCACGAAGGCCGGAACCGGCCGGGCACACAGGCGGCGGAGCCGACATCCTGCGCCTCTGCGCCGGGCGGGGACGGGTGGCGGGGGTCGGGGCGCGGGACCACACACCCCGAAGCGGTCCGACACCCGCGCCACAGCCCCGGATTGCGCTGCATCATTGCCGCGTGCTCGCTGCGCAAGGCATGATCGCGCGCCATGGCCGACCACGCTCATCCCACGCTCCGCCGCAGGCTCAATCTGCCGCTGCTCACCTTCTACGGCCTCGGCACGACGATCGGCGCCGGCATCTTCGTGCTCGTCGGCAAGGTGGCCGGGCGCGCCGGGATGTGGGCGCCGGTCTCGTTCGTCGTCGCGGCGCTGCTGGCCGGTCTCTCGGCCTTCGCTTTCGCCGAGCTGGTGTCGCGCTTCCCGCGGAGTGCCGGCGAGGCGGTCTACGTGGCGGAAGGGTTCCGTTCGCGAGCGCTGGCGACCGTCGTCGGCCTCATGGTCGTCGCGGCCGGCATTGTGTCGTCGGCGACGATAGCCAGTGGCGCCGTCGGCTATCTCGCCGAATTCGTGGACCTGCCCCCGGCGCTTGCACTGGTTTGCCTCGTCGGCCTGCTGGCGGCGCTTTGCGCCTGGGGAATCGGTGAATCGGTGACGGCGGCGGCGCTGTTCACCGTGCTCGAAATCGCCGCCCTGCTGCTGATCGTCTGGGCGACGCGCGGCAACCTGTCGCTCGCGGCCGGCCGCCTCGACGAGCTGCTGCCGCCCCTCGAGCCGGGCGCCTGGCTCGCCGTCGCCGCGGGGGCGATGCTCGCGTTCTATGCCTTTCTCGGCTTCGAGGACCTCGTCAATGTCGCCGAGGAGGCGAAGGACGCCGAGCGGACGCTGCCGGCGGCGATCTTTATGACGCTTGGCGTCACGGCGGTCCTCTACGGTCTCGTCTCGCTCGGCGCCGTGCTAACGATCGCGCCGGCGGAACTCGCGGCCAGCGACGCGCCGCTGGCGATGATCTACGAGCGCGCCGGCGGTGAGCCGCGGATCATCGGTGCCGTCGCCGTATTCGCGGTGCTGAACGGCGCCCTGATCCAGATGATCATGGCCTCGCGCGTGCTCTACGGCATGGGCGACCAGCGCTGGCTGCCCGATGCGCTGGCCTACGTCCACCCGCGCACGCGCACGCCGCTCGTTGCGACGGCCGTGGTGACCGGGCTCGTGCTGGCGCTGGCGCTGCTGTTCCCGCTGGAGCGGCTGGCCGAAGTCACGTCGGCGATCGTGCTCGTCGTGTTCACGCTGGTCAACCTGTCGCTGCTGCTGATCCGCACGCGGGAGACGGCTCCGCCGGCGGGCATCCGCACCTATCCGCTGTGGATTCCGGCCGCCGGTTCCGTGGTCAGTGCAGGCTTTCTCCTGCTGCAGCTGTTCCGCTAGGACCCTTGCGGCGCAGCGCTGTCGCGCCTAGTACTTAATCCTGTAAAGTCGGACCGGGGCCTTGCCCGAACGATCACGGGGCGAGGCCCCGGTTCTCAACTAACCGCGCAACGGGACCCGACGCTCCGGACGCATCATGGGCAAGACCGCGAAGGCAGTTTCTCAGTCGCCGGCGGAACGGCTTGCCGCGGTGCGCAAAGGGCTGGCGCAGCAGGGGCTCGATGGCTTCATCGTCCCGCACGCCGACGAGTTCCAGAACGAATACCTGCCACCATCCGCCGAGCGCCTCGCCTGGCTGACCGGCTTTACCGGCTCCGCCGGTGTCGCCGTGGTGCTGACGGACAAGGCGGCGGTCTTCACCGACGGCCGTTACACGCTGCAGATCCGCAAGCAGGTCGACGATTCGCTTTACGAGATCCGCCACATCATCGATGAGCCGCCGAAACGCTGGGTGGCCGAAAACCTGCAGCACGGCGGCCGGCTCGGCTACGACCCCTGGCTGCACACCGAAGCCGGTCTCGAGGTCTGGCAGAACGCAGCGGAGAAGGCGGGCGCGGTGCTGGTCGCGGCCAAGGCGAACCCGATCGACGGCGCCTGGCTCGATCGCCCGCCGGCGCCGGCCGCACCGGTGACGCCGCACGGCGACGAGCACGCCGGCGAATCCTCGCGATCGAAGCGTCACCGCATCGGTCAGGCCGTGCGCGACGCCGGCGCCGACGCGGCGATCATTAGCGCGCCGGCCTCGATCGCCTGGCTGCTGAACGTGCGCGGCGGCGACGTCGCGCACACGCCGCTGCCGCTCTCGTTCGCCATCCTGTATGCCGACGGCCGCGTCGAGTGGTTCGTCGATCCGCAAAAGACCGGACCGGCGCTGGAGGCGCATCTCGGGCCGGAGGTGAGCGTGCGCGGACAGGGCGAGTTCGAGCCGGCGCTCTGGGCGCTCGGGAACAACCGCGTGATGGCCGATCCCGCCGGCAGCGCGTCGCTCATCTTCCGTCGACTCGAGAAGGCGGGCGCGAAGATCGTCCGCGAACCCGATCCGTGCCAGCTTCCGAAGGCCTGCAAGAACGCCACCGAGATCGAGGGTGCGCGGGCCGCGCACCGGCGCGACGGCGCGGCGCTTAGCCGCTTCCTCGCCTGGCTCGCGGCCGAGGCGCCGAAGGGCAGGCTCGGGGAAATCGCGGCGGCGGACAAGCTGCGCGCCTTCCGCTTCGAGGGCGAGCACATCGCCGACCTGTCGTTCCGCACGATTTCGGGCTCGGGGCCGAACGGCGCCATCGTGCACTACACGGTGACGCCCGACAGCGAACGCAAGCTGCGTTCCGGCGAGCTCTACCTCGTCGACTCTGGCGCGCAATACCTCGACGGTACGACCGACGTGACACGGACGGTGGCGATCGGCGAGCCGGCGGCGGAGATGCGCGACCGCTTCACGCGCGTCCTCAAGGGCCATATCGCGCTGGCGACGACGCGGTTTCCCGAGGGCACCACCGGCTCGCAGCTGGATGCGCTGGCGCGCCACGCGCTGTGGCAGGCGGGCCTCGACTATGACCACGGCACCGGCCACGGCGTCGGCAGCTATCTCGGCGTGCACGAGGGGCCGCAACGCATCTCGAAGATCCCCAACACGATCCCGCTCAAGCCCGGCATGATCGTCTCCAACGAGCCCGGCTACTACAAGGCCGGCGCCTACGGGATCCGGATCGAGAACCTTGTCTGCGTGACCCCGCTCGAAATCGACGGTGCGGAAAAGCCGATGCTGGGCTTCGAGACGCTGACGCTGGCACCGATCGACCTCGCACTGGTCGAGCCGGCGCTGATGACGCCGGCCGAGATCGCGTGGCTCGACGATTACCACGCCCGCGTGCGCGAGACACTGACGCCGCTGGTCGATGACGATACCGCGGCGTGGCTGACGACGGCGACGCGGCCGGTCGCGGGCTGACGGGCGAATCGTGCTTTTCGACGCGCTGCGCAAATTTCTGGTGTGGCAGCGCCGGATCTTTCTCGGGGAGGAGGATTGGGAGTTCGCGACGACGCACGATCTGGAGTCATTGGGTCGCGTGCTCGATCGGCGACTCAAGCGACGATCAGCGGTCGCCGGCAAGGCCATTTGGAGCAGCCGATGGCGCGCGCTCTCGGTCCATCTGACGACTCCCGACCGCGTTAAGGTCTTCTGGAACTGGGGTCACTGGTCGCCGTTTCCGAGAATTCTAGGCGGGCCGTATTTCGACGGTCGGATGTCGAGGGGCGTCGACGGCAACACAATTGTCGGACGGTTCCGTCACCCGTTGCTCTCGGCAGCATTCCTTCTGCTCCTTGTTAATCTGGTACTGCTGTGGCTCGTATTCGTTGTTGCCTTGGACGTTTGGCAGTTGGCTGCTTGCCTACTCGACGGGAGTACAACGTGCGTTGGAATCGGCAAAGCGCTCGCCTTCCTGGGTTTGGTTGTGGCAGCGGTGTCCATCTTCTTGATGATGGTGCGGTATGTCGCCGGAGCATCAATTCTCGGCAGGCGACGCATTGCTGCAATCCTGACTGACATGAGCTCAGCCGACGGGCAATGACAACCGCGCGACCGGGGCGCCCGGTCCCGGATGATTGCGCCTCGGCAGACGTCACCTGACTTCGAAGTCGATTCGACCCAGCGTGCCGAAATCGGCGCTGTAACGGCCGGGCTCGGCCTCGATGCGCTTGCCGATGACGCCGGTGGTCAGCACGTGGCCCGGTTCGACGACGCGGCCGCGCGCGACCGCGACGTTGACCAGCCAGAGCGCCGCGGTCCACGGGTCGCCCATGGCGTCGGCGCCGCTGCCGGAACTCAGCGCCTTGCCGTCCCGCGACAGCGTCGCCTGCAGCGCCTTGAGGTCGATGCCCGCCGCCGGCCGTTCCTTGCCGACGATCAGGGCATGGGCGGAGACGTTGTTGGCGACGATGTCGGCGACCGTGAGCTTGCGGGCTTCGGCCTTCGGGAATCCGCCGGCGGGCGCCTCGATAACGGGCACGACGGCGCGGATCAGCGGCTTCAGTTCGGCGATGTCGGCCAGCGGCCGGTCGATGCGCGAGCCCGCAACGAAGGCGATCTCGGTCTCCAGCAGCATGTGCCGGTTCCGCGGAATGGCGAGCGTGTCGCCGTTGCGGTGCAGCGCCGAGCCGAGGATCACGCCGAACACCGGGGCCTCGATGTCGAACCACCAGCGGGCGAGCCTGCCGGTCAGCCCGGCCTTGAAGCCGGCGACGGTGTCGCCATTCGCGAGCCGGCGGTCGACGATGATCTGCTGCACCCGGTAGGCGCCGGCGAGGTCGATAGCGGGATCGAGGACCGAGACGCGCGGCGTGTCGCCGTCCGTCGCGTCCGCCCGCAGGATCGCCTCGGCCAGCGACGTCTCGTCGGCACCGGCCGGCGCGGCGGCGAGCATTGCCAGCGACGCGATCGCCCCGGCCAGCGCGAGAGTGTGCCGTCTTCGTCCCGGCCCGCGCGCGTGCGCGACGGGATCGGAAGCGATCGGCCCCGAGCCTAGTCGCGCCATATGTCGTGCGGGACGAAGACGTCGCCGGCCATGATCTTGCGCGCGGTGCGGAGGACTCCGGCGCGGATCACCTGCATGTCCGGACCCGACCCCGAGACCTCGAGCTGTACGTCGAGGTGGCCGGACGGATGCTCGATGCGGATCCGCTCCTTCGGCGCTCCCGCGACGCGGGCCAGGCCGTCCGCCACCGATCCCGTCAGCTGGCAGGCGCAGGCGACGCAGACGGCGCCGGTGACCGCGTGCGCGGCGTGCAGCCGCGTCGGCGTGAAATAGCGCGACGAGATCGAACCGTCGCCGCGCGGCGCTGCGAGGACGCCGATCTTCGGGACGACCCGGTCGGCGACGTCGCCCAACCCCATGCGACGGCCGGCCTCGCGGCGGATCGCCTCGAGCCGTGCCATCAGCGCCTCGTTGCCGTCGGTGTCGGCGCGCGTCTCGTAGCCGCTCATCCCGACGTCCGAGGCCCGCATCATCACCATCGGCATGGCGACGTCGACGCAGCTCGCCTCGACGCCGTCGATCATCTCGCGTGCCTGGCCGGTCGGCAGCAGCGCCCCCGTCTTCGAGCCGACGACGTCCATGAAATTGAGGACGATCGGTGCGGCCGTCCCCGGCACACCGTCGATCGCCGTGTCGCCCTCGTAGCTGATGGTGCCGCCGGGCGTCTGCACGACCGCCTCGATCCGGCTCTCCGTGTTGATGTTGTAGATCGAGACCGTGGTCTCGCCGTCGCCGGCCGCGACCATGCCGCGCTCGATCGCGAACGGCCCTATTCCGGCCAGCATGTTGCCGCAGGACGGCGATGTGTCGACGATGGCCCGATCGACGGAAACCTGGGCGAAAAGGAAATCGACGTCGACCCCGGGGCGCTTCGAGGGCGATACCATGCAGACCTTGCTGGTCAGCGGATCGGCGCCGCCGAGCCCGTCGATCTGGCGCAGATCCGGCGAGCCCATGACCGCGAGCAGCACGCGATCGCGCGTCGCCCCGTCGGTCGGCAGGTCGGCCATGCGGAAATACGGTCCGCGGGACGTACCGCCGCGCATGAAGATGCAGGGGATCGCGCGTTGGCTCATCGGCTGCCTCAATGCCCTCGGAACATCGAAAACTCTCACGAAACCGGCCGGGGAATCGAGCACCAGCCGATGACCCGGCCTCAGCACGAAAGTGGCGGATGAGACGGTGGGGATCAAGGCCCGAGTTGGAGCCGTGCGTCCGGTGTCCGCGGCTCGTCGACCGAGCGTGCGACGGGCACGATGCCCGGTCCGGCCGCTGCGCCGGCCATCGGAAGACCCGAGAACGGGGAGAAGCGGGCCGTCAGCGGTGTAGGCTCGGGATCCCCCTGCAGGCGACGGCAGGTCGTCCATCCGTGCGCCGGCCAGCCGGCTCGGCATGCCGCGTCATCGAACGCTGCTGCCGCGTCCGATCGACCATTTCCGGGTGGGCGGGGACCGCGGGGCCGGCTAAAGCATTATCCGTTTGGTCCGCTGAGCTGGCCGGTGCCGATTCCACGCAAGTGTATTGTGTACTAAGTGCCGCCGGTGACCACCCGTGCCGCCGCAGCGCCGGCGATCCGCCCGAACACCGATCCCGACATCAGGCCGGTACCGCCGGGATAGTTGTGATAGAAGATGCCGCCGACGAGTTCGCCGGCGGCGTACAGACCCGGGATCGGACGCAGGTCGGAGTCGACGACCTGGGCGTTGGTGTCGACGCGCAACCCGCCGAAGGTGAAGGTGATCCCGCAGGTGACGGCATACGCCTCGAACGGCGGTTCGTCGATGCGGTTGGCCCAGTTGGTCTTGTCGATCGCCAGGCCTTCGGTCCGCCGCCCGTCCTTGACCGTGGGATCGAACGGGACGTCCGTGCGTACGGCCGCGTTGAAGGCCGCGATTTCGCGGAGGAAAGCGTCGCCGTCGACGCCTTCGAGCTTCGCTGCCAGATCCTTGAGCGTATCGGCCGAGGCCTTGGTGATCTGGCGGATGCGATACTCGTCGCGCAGCAGGTGCTGGACCTTCGCGTCGAAGACCTGCCACGCGAACTGGCCCGGCTGTTCGAGGATCACGCGTCCGTATTTTGCATAGGTGTAGTTGCGGAAATCGGCGCCCTCGTCGACGAACCGACGGCCGGTCGCGTTGACCATGATTCCGAACGGGTAGGAGTGTTTCTGGAACTGGTCTCCGACCGCGAGATCGCCGAATTCAGGCGCATTGCGCTCCCAGCCGACGGCATGACAGCCGGACCAGTTGCCGTAGGGGGCCGCGCCGATATCGAGGGCCATGCGGATGCCGTCGCCGGTATTGAACCGGGTGCCGCGCACTTTGGCCATCTCCCAGCCGGGTCCGAGATAGCGCGTGCGCATTTCCGGATTGGCCTCGAATCCGCCGGCGGCGAGGATCACCGCCTTGGCGTCGACCGCCTCCGGCCGGCCGCCGCCGCGACGGACCATCACGCCGGTCACCGCCTGGCCGTCGAAGATCAGTTCGACGGCGCGGCTGTCGTACTGGATGGTGATCTGGTGGCGCAGCGCCGACTCGGTCAGCGCGTCGACGAGGCCGGGACCGCCGCCGCGCGATTCGACGGTCAGCCCGCCCCAGAACCTGAACCGCCCGTCGATCTTGAACGCCTGCCGGCCGTAGATCGGCACGAAACGGACGCCCTTCTCGCGCATCCAGACCATGGTCTCGCGCGAGCGCCGCACCAGCAGCTCCACCATGTCGGGGTCGCACCGGTACTGCGTGACACGGAACATGTCGTCGAAGAATTGGTCCTCGGTATAGGTACCGAAGTCCGTGCCGGCGATCTCCTGCTCGGACAGGTCGGGCATCACCGCCTTGAGATCGTCGATGCCGTCATAGGCGAACCGGATCGCCCCGGCGGTGAACCGGCTGTTGCCGCCGTTTTCCTCCTTGGGAGCACGCTCCAGCACGAGTACGCGGGCGCCTGCCTCCTGCGCCGCCAGCGCCGCGCACAGCGCGGCGTTGCCGGCGCCGACGACGATCACGTCATAACGATCCGGTGGCATGTCGGCTCCCGCCCGTTGTCCTTGTCAGCTTAATCTTCCCATGTCAGGCGCGGCCAATTAGGGCCAGCCAATCCGCCTCGGTCAATATCGGAACGCCTAGTTCCTGCGCCTTCTTCGCCTTGGAGCCCGCACCCGGTCCCGCGACCACGTAGTCGGTCTTCGCGGAGACCGAGCCGGCGACCTTCGCGCCCAGCGTCTCGGCGCGCGTCTTGGCCTCGCTGCGCGTCATGGTCTCGAGCGTCCCGGTGAAGACCACGGTCTTGCCGGCAACCGGCGAGCCGGCGGTGGACGGTGCCCGGAAATCGGTGACGCTGACCTCACCCGCAAGGTCATCGAGGATCTCGCGGTTGTGGTCCTCGCGGAAGAAACCGACGACGTCGGCGGCGACCGCGGGGCCGACGCCATCGATGGCGACGAGCTCGCCGTATTCGGGCCCCTCTTCGTTCGCTGCGGCCGCCTCCATCGCCGTGCGCATGTTGTCCAGCGAACCGTAGACGCGGGCAAGCAGCCGCGAGGTGGTATGTCCGACCTGGCGGATGCCCAGCGCGTTGACGAACCGGTCGAGCCCGATCTCGCGGCGTGCCTCGATCGCGTCGACAAGATTGCGGGCCGACTGGTCGCCCCAGCCCTCGCGCGCCGCGATCTGCTCCTGCCGCCGGTGCAGTCGGAAGATGTCCCCCGGGGTCTTGATCAGCCCGTCACGCCAGAACTCCTCGATGTGCTTCTTGCCGAGCCCTTCGATGTCGAACGCGTCGCGGCTCACGAAGTGCTTGAGTCGCTCGACCGCCTGCGCCGGGCAGATCAGGCCGCCGGTGCAGCGCCGCACGGCCTCGCCGGGTTCGCGAACGGCGAGGCTGCCGCAGGCGGGGCACGTCTCGGGAAAGGCGAAGCGCCTGGATCCCTTAGGCCGCTTGTCCGTAATGACGCCGACGACCTGCGGTATCACGTCGCCGGCACGTTGGATGATGACCGTGTCGCCGGGACGGACGTCCTTCCTGGCGATCTCGTCTTCGTTGTGCAGCGTCGCGCGGGCGACGACGACCCCACCCACCGTCACCGGCTTGAGGTGGGCGACCGGAGTCAAGGCACCGGTGCGGCCGACCTGGACATCGATCTTCTCGAGCAGCGTCTCGGCCTGCTCGGCCGGGAATTTGTGCGCAATGGCCCAACGCGGCGCGCGGCTGACGAATCCGAGCCGCCCTTGCCAGTCCAGCCGGTTGACCTTGTAGACGACGCCGTCGATGTCGTAATCCAGCGTCGCGCGTTGCGCCGCGATCTCGCCGTAGAGCGCAAGCGATTCCTCGACGCCGCGACACAGCCTGGCGAGCGGGTTGACCTTGAAACCCCAATCCCGGAAGCGCTGCAGCATGTCCCAGTACGTGTCCGCCAGCGGCCCCACGAGCTCGCCCCAGCTGTAGGCGAAGAAGCTCAATGGCCGGCGTGCCGTCACCGCCGGGTCGAGCTGACGCAGCGAGCCGGCGGCGGCGTTGCGCGGATTGGCGAAGGTCTTCTCTCCCGCAGCTTCCTGGCGGCGGTTGAGCTCGAGGAAGTCCCGTCGCCGCATGTAAACTTCGCCGCGCACCTCGAGAATCTCCGGCCAGCCCTTGCCGGCGAGCCGTTTCGGCACGTCTTCGAGAGTGCGCAGATTGGCCGTGATGTCTTCGCCCGTCGTACCGTCGCCGCGCGTGGCACCCTGAACGAACAACCCGTCCTCGTAGCGCAGCGACGCCGACAGGCCGTCGATCTTGGGCTCGGCGACGGTCTCGAGCACGAGGGAGGGGTCGTCCTTGAGCTCCTTGATGAAGCGCCTGACGCCGTCGACGAAGTCGCGCACGTCCTCCTCGTCGAAGGCGTTGCCCAACGACAGCATCGGCACGGCGTGGCGGATCTTGGAGAAACCCGGAGCCGGCGCCGCTCCGACCCGCTTCGACGGACTGTCGGGCCGTACCAGGGCAGGGAAACGGCCTTCGATCGCCTCGTTCCGCTGGCGCAGCGCATCGTACGCCGCGTCGCTGATTTCCGGCGCGTCCTGCTGGTAATAGAGTACGTCGTGGTGCTTGACCTCGGACGCGAGGCGCGCAAGCTCAGCCCGCGCCTGCGCCTCGGTCAGCCGGTCAACGGGGATCTTGGCGGGATCATCGGTCATGACGCCGCGGCCCCCTCGATGAGTCGCGCCGCCTGTGCGCGCGCCTCGTCGGTGATGGCAGCGCCCGAGAGCATGCGCGCGACCTCCTCGCGGCGCTCGCCGGCATCCAGCCGGCGCACCCGCGTGACCGCGGACGCACCGCCGTCCGCAGCTTTTTCCACGCGCAGATGATCGGTTCCCCGCGCCGCGACCTGCGGCGAATGGGTAATCACCAGAACCTGGACATCGCGCGCGAGCCGGGCCAGCCGCTCGCCGACCGCGTCGGCGGTGGCGCCGCCGATATTCGCGTCGACCTCGTCGAAGATCAGCGTCGGGACGCCGGACGGTTCCGCCGCGGCGACCTTCAGCGCCAGCATGATGCGCGACAGCTCGCCACCGGACGCCACCTTGCTGAGCGGGCCTTCCGGCGTTCCCGGATTGGTGGCTACCAGGAACGCAATGCGATCGAGACCGTCCGAGGTCCATGACGCCTCGGGCTGGCGCTCGAGCTGCGTCACGAACCGGGCCTTGTCCAGCCGCAGCGGCGGAAGTTCGGCGTTGACCGCGTCGTCGAGCCGGGCGGCCGCCTCCCGGCGTCCAGCCGATAACCGCTCCGCCGCCGCGGCGAATACCTCCCGCGCTTCCGCCTCGGCGCGCCGCAACCGCTCCGCGACACCCGACCGATCCTGCGCCATCGCCAGCCGTTCCGACAGGCGATCGCGCAGCGTCGGCAGATCGTCGACCTCCACCTGGTGCTTGCGCGCGACCGCGCGCAAGGCGAACAGGCGCTCCTCGACGGACTCGAGGCCGCCCTGGTCGAGCTCGATCATCGCCGCCGCGGCCTCGAGCTCCCGCTGTGCCTCCGCCGTCTCGAGCGCGGCCCGATCGAGTGCGGCGAGAGCGCCGTCAAGGGCGCCGCCGGCCTTGTCAGCGGCGCGTGCAAGGGCGCGCTGGGCCGCGCGCAAGGCATCCTCCACGGGCCGCGCGCCGGCGATTTCCGCAGCCGCGGCATTCATCGCCTCGACCAGCTTTTCCGCATGCATCAACCGGGTGCGCTGTTCCGCCAGCCTGGTCTCCTCGCCCGCCGCCGGATCGAGCTGCGTCAGCTCCTCGACCGCATGTTCGAGAAATTCGCGGTCGCGCTCGGCATCGGCGGCGTCGGTCTCGGCCTCCTCGCGGACCCGTGCCGCCTCGCGCCACGCCCGGTATGCTTCGGTGACCTGGGCCTTCGCATCCTGCAGGCCGCCGAAATCGTCGAGCAGCACCCGGTGCGTCGACGGATCGATCAGACCCCGTGGCTCGAACTGTCCCTGAATCTCGACGAGCGTCCCGCCGATCTCGCGCAGCAATCCGACGCTCGCCGGCTGATCGTTCACGAAGGCGCGGCTGCGCCCGTCGGCGGCGACGATACGTCGCAGGACGAGGCCGGCGGCGGCATCGTCCAGGCCTTGGCCGGCCAGGATGGCGTGCGCCGGATGGTTCGCGGGCACCTCGAAGACCGCCGATACGACCGCCTGCTCGGCGCCGTGGCGGACGAGTCCGCTGTCGGCGCGCGCGCCGAGCGCGAGTCCCAGCGCGTCCAGCAGGATGGACTTGCCGGCGCCGGTCTCACCGGTCAGCACACAAAGGCCTCGGTCGAAGTCGATGTCGAGCCGATCGATCAGCACGACGTCCCGGATGGACAACGCCGTAAGCATGCGGCGTCAGTTCTCTTTGTTCGCGCCCGTGACCTGGCTGTCGGCGGTCAGCGCCGTGCCCCGCTCCGAAGCCGTGAGCAGCCCCTGCGCTGCGAGCAGGTTCCAGCTGTCGCGATACCAGTCGGTATGCGGATAATTGTGACCGAGAACGGCGGCCGTGAACCGGGCCTCGTCGATGACGCCGAGGGCGAGATAGGCCTCGGTCAGGCGGTGCAAAGCTTCGGGTACGTGCGTGGTCGTGCCGTACTGGTCGATCACGGTCCGGAAACGCCCGATCGCCGCCAGGTGGTGACCTTTGCGCAGATAGAACCGCCCGACATCCATTTCCTTGCCGGCCAGATGGTCGTGGGCGAGATCGATCTTGAGGCGTGCATCACGGGCGTAGGCGGTCTCCGGGAAGCGGCGCACGAGATCGGTGAATGTCGTCAGCGCCTGCTGCGTCATGCGCTGGTCGCGTTCCACGTCCGAGATCTGCTCGTAATAGCTCAGCCCCTTCAGGTAATAGGCGTAAGCCGTGTCAGAACTGCCCGGATGGAGCTCGATGAATCGATTGAGCGCGTTGATCGCGTCGTCGTGATCGCCCCTCAGATAATAGGCGTAGGCGGCCATGATCTGGGCCTTGGACGCCCATTTGGAGTACGGGTGCTGGCGTTCGACTTCGTCGAAGGTTTGCGCCGCCAGCTTGTAGCGTCCGGCGACCAGCTCGTCCATCGCCTTGTTGTAGATGTCTTCGACCGGACGTTCGACGTACGGAATTTCGTCGTCCGCGCCGCTGCACGCCGCGAGCAGGATGCCCAGCGCGACCGACAGCGTTCTCAGCGACCTGCGAAACGGGTCTGACGTCCTGAGGGTCGATACCGTCATTGCCGGCGCCGTGCTCCTGTATGCGATTGCGGCGCGGACCGGGTCCGCGCCGCATATATACACCGACTGTGCCTTCCGCCAAAGGGCAAGCTGCGGGTCCGGGCCGCGGCCCGGCAGCCGATCAGGCGCGCGCAGCCTCCTGCCGGGCGGCCGTTTCGGCGAACTCTCCGGCTACGTCGTCGAGGTCGATGAGCGCCCAGGCGGACGGGTCGGCGAACAGGGTCCGCAGCAGCCTGTTGTTGATCGCATGCCCGGGCCGGACACCATGGAAATGACCGATGATCGGCGCTCCCGCGAGATACAGGTCGCCGACGCAGTCGAGCGCCTTGTGCCGCACGCATTCGTCATCGAACCGCAAGCCGTCCTCATTGAGGACCGTGTCGCCGCTGATCACGACCGCGTTCTCGAGTGAACCGCCGCGGGCCAGCCCTGCGGCCTGCAGCGCCTCGACCTCGTGCAGGAAGCCGAACGTTCGCGCCCGGCTCAGCTCCTCGCGAAAGCTGCCGGCGAGTTGATCGACGAATATCGACTTGCGGCCGATGACCGCGGTCTCGAAATCGAGTTCGATATTCAGCGTGCTGCCCGGCCACGGTTCAATGCATGCAGTCGAGGCGCCGTCCTCGACGCAAACGGTCTTCAGGACCCGAATGGAACGGCGCGGCGCGTCCTGTGCGACGACGCCAGCACAATCGATCAGGAAGACGAAAGGCTCCGAACTGCCGTCCATAATCGGAAGCTCGGGGCCGTTGACCGAAACGAGCAGGTTGTCAAGCCCGCACCCCGCGAGGGCGGCC
>JBFHDX010000085.1:0-16405 GCA_041584475.1 Alphaproteobacteria bacterium | reverse complement strand
TGACGCCCTTGCCGGTGATCGCCTCGAAATCCTCGGCCCGGGCGAGCGCAACGCCGCGCTCCTCGGCCCCGGCCACGATCGCCTCGGCGAGCGGGTGCTCCGAGCCGCGCTCGAGGCTCGCCGCCAGCCGCAGCACCTCGCCCTCGTCGTGCCCGGGCTCGGGCAGCACGGCGACCAGCCTCGGCTTGCCGACGGTCAGCGTCCCCGTCTTGTCGACGATCAGCGTGTCGACCCTGGCGAAGCGCTCGAGCGCCTCCGCGTTCTTGATCAGCACGCCCGCCTGTGCGCCGCGCCCGGTCGCCGTCATGATCGACATCGGCGTCGCCAGGCCGAGCGCGCACGGACAGGCGATGATGAGGACGGCGACCGCCGAGACCAGCGCGTAGGCGAATGCCGGCGGCGGCCCCCAGAGCGACCAGCCGACGAAGGAAAGGATCGCGATCGCGATCACCGCCGGCACGAACACCCCCGCCACCGAATCGGCAAGCTTCTGGATCGGCGCGCGGCTGCGCTGCGCGTTCGCCACCATCTCGACGATCTGGCTCAGGATCGTGTCCTCGCCGACCCGCGTCGCCTCGATCACCAGGCTCCCGGTACCGTTGATCGTGGCCCCCGTCACCGTGTCGCCCTCGACCTTCTCGACCGGCACCGGCTCGCCGGAAATCATCGACTCGTCGATCGACGAGCGGCCCTCGACGACGGCGCCGTCGACCGGCACCTTGTCGCCCGGGCGCACGCGCAGCCGGTCGCCGACGCGCACCTGCTCGAGCGGGATCTCCTCCTCGCGCCCGTCGTCGCGGATCACGCGCGCCGTCTTCGGCGCGAGATCGAGCAGCGCCCGGATCGCCGATCCGGTGCGCTCGCGCGCGCGCAGCTCGAGCACCTGGCCGAGCAGCACGAGCACGACGATCACCGCGCCGGCCTCGAAATAGACGCCGACATGGCCCTCGGCGTCGCGGAACCCGGCCGGGAAGATCTGCGGCACGAGCACGGCGACGACGCTGAACAGGTACGCCGCGCCGACGCCCATGGCGATCAGCGTGAACATGTTCAGGCTGCGGTTGATCACCGAGCGCACGCCGCGAACGAAGAACGGCCAGCCGGCCCACAGGATCACCGGCGTGCCGAGCGCGAGCTCGATCCACAGCGCCGCGCGCTCGCCCGGCAGCTCGCGGACGAAGCCGAGCCCAACGAGCGGACCCATGGTCAGCGCCAGCAGCGGCACCGTCAGCGCGGCGCCGACCCAGAAGCGGTGCGTGAAATCGACGAGCTCGGGGTTCGGGCCCTCGTCCGCCGCCGCGGCGACCATCGGCTCGAGCGCCATGCCGCAGATCGGGCACTCGCCCGGCCCGTCGCGGACGATCTCGGGATGCATCGGGCACGTGTATCTGGTGCCCGCGGGCGTGCTCTCCGGCGCGTCCCGGCCGGTCAGGTAGCGCGCCGGATCGGCGACGAACCTGTCGTGGCACGCCTGCGAGCAGAAATGGTAGACCTGCCCCCCGTGTTCGCGGCTCGGCTTGCCCGCGGCCGGATCGACGCTCATGCCGCACACGGGATCGGTCGCCGTTGCGGCATCGGCGCTGCCGCCGTCGGCCGCTCGCTCGGCGGTCGGTGACGCGTGATGGCGGACTGGACCCATGCGACGATCTCCCTGATTCCGATGACGGTCGCCCGCCCCTGCGGTACGCAGATCCCGCGAACCCTGCATGCGGTGCCCGCGCAGGAGCCGCAGCCGCCCCGGGCGCCGTGTGGTGTCGCTCCGTTCGAGCGGACTATACTTCCTACTGGCCCGGGCAGCATATGGAGATTGCATGGCGGGGCGTGCCGAAATCCCGGGTCGCCGGATCCTGCCGGGCGGCGCTCCGGCGTCTGGCCCGAAGGCAAAGCGGCACCCGATCGACGGTGAAGCGCCGGCGCTAGTCCCGCGGGGCCGGCTCGGCCTCGAGCGGCGCGATCAGCGCCCCCTCCTCCTCGACCGGCCCGCGCACCGACGCCGCGTGCCGGTGCAGCCGCGCCTCGCGCTCGACGATGATCAGCCCCGCGGCGATCACCAACACCGTCCCGGCGATGACCCACGGCCCCGGCACGTCGCCCCACACGGCGTAGCCGAGCAGCACCGCCCACGCCATCGACGTATAGTCGAACGGCGCCAGCAGCGAGGCCGGCGCGAGCCGGTAGCCGACGATCAGCAGCAGCAGCCCCGCCATCGTGACCATGCCGACGCCCAGCAGCACGGCGAGGTCCGCACCGCTCGGCGTCACCCACTGGAACGGCGCCGCGACCGCGCCGACGACGGCGAAGGAGAGCGCCGCGTAGAACAGCATGCCGATGCTCGACTCGCCGGCCGCCATGGTCCGCGTCGTCAGCATCCAAAGCGCATAGAAGACGCTCGAGAGCAGCGCGAGAAACGCCGGCCAGCCGAACATCCCGGTGCCCGGGCGGATCATCACGAGGACGCCGGCAAAGCCGATCAGCACGGCGGTCCAGCGCCACGGGCCGACCTTTTCGCGCAGCAGCAGCGCGCCGAACACGACGATGAACACCGGCGCGGAGAAGACGATCGCCAGCGTATCCGCCAGCGGCATCAGCCGCAGCGCCGCGAAATAGGTGACGAAGGCGAGGAAATTCAGCACGACGCGCAGCGCATGCGCGCCGATGCGGCGCGTCCTTAAGCGCCGCAACTGCCCGGTCGCCGCGGCGATCGCGACGATCGCCGGCAGCATCGCGAGACTGCGGATGAACATGATCTCCATCAGCGGATAGCGCTCGAGCAGCCATTTGATGACCGCGTCCTGGAAGGTCAGCAGGGCGACCGCGGCGGTCACGAACAGGATCGCGCGGGCCGGCCGGTCGACGCGTGCAGCCGTGATCGCCTCACCGTTCATGCGCGACGTCCTCCTGTCCTCCGCGGCGCGCCGTTCCCGCCGGCGGCGGACGGCGCCGGGCACTCGGCCGACCGCCGGCTTCGTGCGCAAGCGGTAACACGGCCCCGAAGGGCCGTGCTAGCACTCTGATTTCAATGGTCGGAGCGGCGGGATTTGAACCCACGACCCCTTGTCCCCCAGACAAGTGCGCTACCAGACTGCGCTACGCTCCGGCCGGGTCGGGCGGCGGCTGCCGCGTCCGGCGCGCAATCTACTCCGCCTGCGGCGCAAGCGCAACGCCGGGCGCCCGCCGCCTTCAGGGCAGCAGATCGCGCGCGGCGACGAGCTCGCCGAGGATCGCCTGCAGCTCGGCGCGCCGGCCCGGCTCGGCCCCCGCCTGCGGCACCTGCGGCCCGGCCGCCGACGCGGCGGAACCGTCGACGACCGCACGCACGCCATGGGTGCGGAACAGCCGCTGTACGCCGCGAATCGAATAGCCCTCGTCGTGCAGCAGGGCGCGGATGCGCGACAAGAGGGCGATGTCCTCGGGCCGGTAGTAACGGCGGCCGCCGGCCCGCTTCACCGGCCGCACCTGCGAGAAGCGGGTCTCCCAGAACCGCAGCACGTGTTGCGGGACGCCGAGAATCTCCGATGCCTCGCTGATCGTACGGTAGGCGTCCGGCGATTTGCCGCTGGCGTCAGCGGCGGCGGCGCTGGCCCGCCGAACCGCCATGGTCACGACGCCTTAGCGTGCGCCGTCGTCCCGGTCTCGCTGTTGATCCGGTTTTTCAGCACGTGACTCGGCCGGAAGACGAGCACACGGCGCGGAAGAATCGGCACTTCCTGCCCCGTCTTGGGATTGCGGCCGATACGCTGGCCCTTCTGCCGCACCGAGAAGCTGCCGAAGGACGAGATCTTGACCATTTCGCCAACTTGCAGCGCGTCCGAAATCTCGGCCAGGATGGCCTCCACCAGCTCGGCCGACTCGTGACGGGACAGCCCGACCTCCTGGTAGACTGCCTCGCTAAGCTGCGCCCGTGTAACGGTTTTTGCGTTCATACGTTCGCCCCCTGTTTATTTGTTAACGGTACTGTGCAGGGCACTGCCCGTCAATTCTTTAGGCGCAAAAGCGCCGTGCCCGCACTCTACCAGCGAATCAGGGCGGAGCCCCAGGTAAATCCGCCCCCCATCGCGGTCAATGCAACGAGCTGGCCCGCTTTGATGCGGCCATCCGCCGATGCCTCGGCGAGCGCCAGCGGGATCGTCGCCGCGGAGGTGTTGGCCTGGCGGTCGACCGTGACGACGACGTTCTCCGGTGCCACGCAGAGCCGCTTGCCGGTGCTCTCGATGATGCGCAGGTTCGCCTGGTGCGGCACCAGCCAGTCGATGTCTCGCACGTCGAGCGCGTTGGCGGCCAGCGCCTCCTCGACCGACTCCGCCATGCGCACGACGGCTTGGCGAAATACCTCGCGGCCGTTCATGCGCACGTAGCCGGCGCGCCCGGTGCTGCCCGGCCCGCCGTCGACATAAAGACTGTGATAGGCGCTGCCGTCGGAGTAGATGTGCGTCGAGAGCACGCCGCGGTCGCCGCTGTTCCCCTCGCCCTCGGCGGCGCGCAGCACGACCGCGCCGGCACCGTCGCCGAACAGCACGCAGGTCGTGCGGTCCTCCCAGTCGAGGATGCGGCTGAACACCTCGGCGCCGATGACCAGCGCCGTCTTCGCCTGGCCGAGACGGATCATGTTGTCGGCCATGGCCAGCGCATAGATGAAGCCGGTGCAGACCGCCTGGATGTCGAACGCGCTGCCGCGCCGCATCCCGAGCTCGGCCTGGATCTTCGTCGCCGTCGCCGGAAAGGTGTTGTCCGGCGTCGTCGTCGCCAGCACGATCACGTCGAGCGCGTCGCCCCCGAGCCCGGCCCGCTCGAGCGCCTGGCGGCTGGCGGCGAGCGCGAGGTCGGAGGTCAGCTCGCCATCGGCCGCGATATGCCGCTGGCGGATGCCGGTGCGCTGCGAGATCCACTCGTCGGACGTGTCGACGCGGGTCGCCAGCTCGTCGTTTGTCATGATGCGGGCAGGCAGATAGGCGCCACACCCTGCGACGATCGCACGCCTCATTTAGGACACCGGGTCAACGTCGGGTACCGTGCGCTCCGAGCGCAGCCGCTCGAAATCGTCCCGCATCTTGGGCAGGAATCCGTTGACCGCCATCTCGACGCCGACGCCGATGGCGTTCGAGAAGCCCAGCGCGTCGGTGCCGCCATGGCTCTTGACGACGATGCCGTTGAGGCCGACCAGGATGGCACCGTTGTAGCGGCGCGGGTCGCTGCGTTCGCGCATCGCCGCCAGCGCCGGCCGCGCCAGCAGGTAGCCCATACGCCCGCGCCAACTGCTGCGGAATGCCTCGCGGAGGAAGCGGCTGAGCAGCTTCGCCGTGCCCTCCGCCACCTTGAGCGCGACATTGCCGGTGAACCCGTCGGTGACGGCGACGTCGACGGTTCCGGCCGCGATATCGTCACCCTCGATGAAGCCCTTGAACTCCAGGGGCAGGCTGCTGGCGCGCAGAATGCCGGCGGCCTCCTTGACCTCCTCGTTGCCCTTGATCTCCTCGATGCCGATATTGATCAGCCCGACGGTCGGCTTGCTGACGCCGAGCACGGTACGCGCGAACACCTCGCCCATGACCGCGAACTGCACCAGGTTCTCCGAGCTGCACTGGACGTTCGCGCCGAGGTCGAGCACGCAGCACTGGCCACGCGTCGTCGGCACGGCGGTGACAATCGCCGGACGGTCGATGCCGGTCATCGTCTTCAGCACGAATTTCGACATCGCCATCAGGGCGCCGGTGTTGCCGGCGGAGACCGCGGCCGCCGCCTCGCCCGCCTTCACCGCGTCGATGGCGAACCGCATGCTGGATTGCTTGGCGCTGCGCAGCGCCGTCGACGGCTTGTCGTCGCTCTTGACGACCTGGTCGCTGTGGCGGATCTCGACGCCGTCGGCAAGCGCCGCCTGGCGCGCCACCAGCGGCCTCAGCGCCGCCGAGTCGCCGAACATGAGGAACTTCACATGGGGCAGGCGCCGGCGCGCAAGCGCCGCGCCGCCGACGACCATGTCGGGGGCGTAGTCTCCACCCATGGCGTCGAGCGCTATGACGAGTTGATCGGCCAACTCAGGGACCCTCTCCCAGCGCCGCCGCCGGCGATTAGTCCGCCTTCGGCTCGATAATCTCGCGCCCGTCGTAATGGCCGCACGCGCTGCAGACGTGGTGCGGCCGCTTGAGCTCTCCGCAATTCGGGCATTCCGCGTAGGCCGACGTCCCGAGGGCATCGTGGGCGCGCCGCATGTTGCGTCGAGAGGGCGTCGTCTTTCGTTTCGGTACGGCCATCGACCAGACCTTCAAACAATGTTGCCAATCACTGGCCCGGGAAAGTTGCCGGTGTCATAAACAAATTCGCTCGGGACGGCAAGCGGCATCGGCCGTCTCACTGCCGCTTTTTCAGCATGTCGTCGAGCCCGGCGAAGGGCTGGGATCGGCTCTCGGCCTCGCTCGCCGCGCCGGATTTGGCCGCGGCCGTCGTGCCGGCGGCGCGGGGGTAAGGGTCGAGGGACAGCGAGAGGATCTGGGCGACGAGCTCGCCGACATCGATGCCGCCGTCGTCGAAACTCTCCGGCAGGTCCTCGTCGTCGAGCTCCGCCGGCGGCCGATAATCCTCCGGGCCGTAGGTCTCGGAAAACGCCTCCTCGATATGTTCGGGCACCGGCTCGAGGGTCACGATGCAGCGCTGTTCGACGTCGGCCTCGAGGCGCCCCTCGACGCGAACGAGCGGACCCGCCGGCAATCGGCGCAGCACGACCTTCGCCGCGAGCGACGTCAGCGAGACGAGGCCGAAGCGCGCCCTCAGCGCGGCACGTTCGGCGTCCGTGGCCTCGATCATGCGCGTCAGCGGACCGCCGTCCAATTCGTCGAGCGCGACGAACCGGCTGAATTCCGGATCACCCTGTACCGACATCTTCCCTCTCTCCCGCAAGCTCGGCGAACGCCGGCATTCCCGCGACCAGCTCGCCGGCCGGCTGGCGCTCTAGCGCCGCCGCCGAGGACCGGACGTAAGCCACGAGCTGCCGCAGCGCGTCCGGGTCCGGCGTCGCAGCACCGTAGAGGTTGCGCGACAGCACGACGGCAAGCACGTCGTCGCCCTGGCGCAGGCCCTCACGGCAGGCCTCGGCCAGCCCGTAGAAGTGGCGGACGAGACCCTTGACCTTGCGACCGACGCTGAGGTCGCCGACGCCCATTTCACGCACGCTTCGATCCATATCCGTGATCATCGTGTCCAGCACCGCCTGTCCCGTCGCCGCGAAGGCCGGCTCGCGCGCCAGTCGCTCCATGACGAGAAAACCGTGCAGGGCCAGCATCGAGAAGCGACCGAGGGGCGTGTCAGGAACCCCGAGCCGGCCGTAGAACTCGGGCCGTCGGGCCTGGGCAACGAGCCCGGCATAGAGACGCCGGGCCGCGTCGTCGGCCGGCCGTGCACGAAAGAGCGATCTGAGCCAGAGAACCATCCGCGATTTGTCCGCTGGACGGGGGTGCCGCCCGTTGCTCGGCCGCGTTGACACGGGACCGCGATCGATGCGATTGTCCCGGTCAAGATGGGACGAAGGTGCCTTGGAATCAACCATCTTCGCCGGCACGGAGGAGATGGTTGTAGGGGTTGTGTCCCGTCCTTGATCTAACGGATCCGCGAATGGCGATGATGGCCCGGCAGGTGCGACGGTTCGGCGGTACGGCCCTTCTCGGCGCCGTCCTCGTCGGCTGCAGCCCGAACACGGCGATCCGCGGCAATATTCCCACCGAAAGCCAGATCCAGCTCGTGCGGCCCGGCGTCCACGGCGAGGAGGATGTGCGAAGCATCCTCGGTACGCCTTCCGTCACCAGCACCTTCGATGAGAAGACCTGGTACTATATCGGGCGCCGCACCGAGCAGTACGCCTTCTTCCGGCGCGAGACGGTCGAGCAGCAGGTCCTGATCATCCGTTTCGACGCCAACGGCACGGTCGACACCGTGGCCACCCTAGACGAGAAGGACGGGCGCGAGTTCGACCTGGTCGAACGCGAGACCCCGTCCGCCGGCCGCAAGCTGAACGCGCTGCAGCAGATACTCGGCAATATCGGCCGGTTCAGCAACGAGCCCTCCAGCGAGCCGTAATCCCGGCACGAAAAGAGCCCCGCCGGGATTTCCGCCGGGGCTCTCGTCGATTCGGCCCGGTGCCGTCTAGTGCGCCAGGGCGACCAGCAGCAGCAGCGCCACGATATTGGTGATCTTGATCATCGGGTTGACCGCCGGCCCGGCGGTGTCCTTGTAGGGATCGCCGACGGTATCGCCGGTCACGGCCGCCTTGTGGGCCTCCGAGCCCTTGCCGCCGAGATTGCCGTCCTCGATGTACTTCTTGGCGTTGTCCCAGGCTCCGCCGCCGGCGGTCATCGAGATGGCGACGAACAGGCCGGTCACGATGACGCCCAGCAGCATCGCGCCCAGCGCCGCGAACGCCGCCGATTTGCCGGCGACCAGCAGGATCACGCCGTAAAGCACGAGCGGGGCCAGCACCGGCAGCATCGAGGGGATGACCATCTCCTTGATCGCCGCCTTGGTCAGCAGGTCTACGGCACGGCTGTAGTCCGGCTTGCCCTTGCCCTCCATGATGCCCGGGATTTCCTTGAACTGGCGCCGCACCTCGAGCACCACCGAGCCCGCGGCCCGGCCGACCGCCGTCAGGCCGAGGGCGCCGAACAGGTACGGCAGCAGGCCGCCGACGAAGAGGCCGACGACGACGTAGGGGTTGGACAGCGAAAAGTCGAGTTCGACGCCGCGGAAGAACTCGAACTCGGCGGGGTTGGCCATGAAGTGCTTCAGGTCCTGCGTATAGGCGGCGAACAGGACGAGCGCGCCGAGGCCCGCCGAGCCGATCGCATAGCCCTTGGTAACCGCCTTCGTCGTGTTGCCGACCGCGTCGAGCGCGTC
Source organism: Alphaproteobacteria bacterium (assembly GCA_041584475.1). Classification (GTDB taxonomy): domain Bacteria; phylum Pseudomonadota; class Alphaproteobacteria; order UBA8366; family JADFVY01; genus JBFHDX01. The sequence continues at coordinate 7,528 of JBFHDX010000085.1, read as the reverse complement.
GGTCGTCTTGCGGACGTCCTCCTCGAGTTCGGCCATCTCGGCGATGCCGCCGGCGTTGTCCGTCACCGGGCCGTAGGCATCGAGTGCGACGACCATGCCGGCGAGCGCTAGCATCGCGGTGACGGCGATGGCGATGCCGAACAGCCCCGCCAGCATGTGGGTCACGATGATCGCGGCGCAGATGATGATCGCCGGCACCGCGGTCGCCTCCATCGAGACCGCAAGCCCTTGGATCACGTTGGTGGCGTGCCCCGTGGTCGACGCGTTCGCCACGCTGCGGACCGGCCGGTACTCGGTGCTCGTGTAGTACTCGGTCACCCAGACGATCAGGCCGGTCGTGACCAGGCCGACGAGGCTGCAATAGAAGAGGTCGACGCTCGTGAAGCTGACGCCGGCCGCCGTGAAGCGCGCGTCGAGGCCGCCCAGCACCAGCCACGTGACCCCGTAGATGAGCAGCGCCGAGATCAGCGCCGAGCCGACGAATCCCTTGTAGAGGGCGCCCATGATGTTCTGGCTGGCGCCGAGGCGGACGAAGAAGGTGGCCGCCACCGAGGCGAGGATGCAGGCCGCGCCGATCGCCAGCGGGTAGAGCATCAGCGACGGCCCGGCCGCGGTGCCGGAGAAGAAGATCGACGCGAGCACCATCGTCGCGACGACGGTCACGATATAGGTCTCGAAGAGGTCCGCCGCCATGCCGGCGCAGTCGCCGACATTGTCGCCGACATTGTCGGCGATCACCGCCGGGTTGCGCGGATCGTCCTCGGGAATGCCCGCTTCCACCTTGCCGACGAGGTCGGCGCCGACGTCCGCACCCTTGGTGAAGATGCCGCCGCCAAGTCGCGCGAAGATGGAGATCAGCGAGGCGCCGAAGCCGAGACCGACGAGCGGGTCGATGAGATCGCGGCCGGTCGCGCCGAGTCCCTCGAGCAGGAACAGGTAGTAGAGCGCGATCGCCAGCAGGGCGAGCCCGACCACCAGCATGCCGGTGACCGCGCCGGCCTTGAACGCGATCTCGAGCCCGTGCGCCAGTCCCTGCCGTGCCCCTTCGGCGACGCGCACGTTGGACCGCACCGAGATGTTCATGCCGATATAGCCGGCGGCGCCCGACAGCGTCGCCCCGATCGCGAAGCCCAGCGCGACCTCCCAGCCCAGCACGAAGAACAGGATGATGATGACGCCGACGCCGACGACGGTGATCGTCGAATACTGGCGATTGAGGTACGCGCGTGCGCCCTCCTGCACGGCGGCGGAGATTTGCTGCATACGCTCGGTTCCGGCACTCGCCGACAGCACCGAGCGGCTTGCCCAGACGCCGTACCCCAGCGCCACGAGGCCGCAAACGATGACCAGATAGAGCATCTCTGAATTATCCCGGATAGTGGTTGGACCGACGGGATGCCGTGAATATCCCCTCTTGCGTGGTGCCGTTCCGGTCGAGGCCCCCCTTAGCCCCTCTCTTGCGGCCGTCGACCCGCCGGAAAGCGGCGGGAACATGCCAGAACCGGATTCGAAACGCAACCGCGGTGTTGCAGTGCGGAAAGAAGCGCCGGAGGTCCTATTCCCCGACGATCTGCCGCGCGGCGCGGCGCTGCAGCCGGAGCCAGAGGGCGGCGGCGAGCACGATCAGCAGCGGCAGCAGGGCCGCGTAGTTCACGGCCTGCCAGCCCAGCCGGTCGTGCACGAAGCCCGAGGAGAAGCTGGCGATCGCGTTCGTGCCGAAGACGAGGAAGTCGTTCATAGCCTGGACCTTGGCCTTTTCCTGCACGGTATAGATTTCGGTCAGCAGCGTCGTGCCACCGATGAACATGAAATTCCAGCCGATCCCCAGCAGCAGCAGCGCGGTCCAGAACTCCGGCAGTCCGGTGCCGGCGAGGTTGACGGCGACGCTCGCCAGCATCGCGACGGTGCCGACCAGGACGATCCGCACGGCGCCGAACCAGCGGATCAGATGGCCCGTGAAGAAGCTGGGTACGAACATGCCCAGCGCGTGCCACTGGATGACGAACGCGGTATCGTCGAAGGCGTGGGCATAATGATGCATCGCCAGCGGCGTCGCCGTCATCACGAAGGCCATCACGCCATAGCCGATCATCGCCGCCATGACGGCGATCAGGAACGTCGGCTCGGCCACGATCTCGCGCACCGGCCGGCCGCTGCCGCGGCGTTCGGCGGCGCCGGGTCGCGGGATGTCGACGAACTGCAGCAACCCGGTCGCGGCCAGTGCGAGGACGGCCATGGCGACGTAGCTGCCGGCGAAATGCGAGGATTCGAGGAGTCCGGCGGTCGCCTTGGCCAGTTCGGGGCCGAACAGGGCGGCGGCGATGCCGCCCGCCATGACATAGGATATGGCGCGGCTCTTGCGGTACGCGTCCACGGCGTCCGCGGCGGCGAACCGGTAATACTGCCAGAACGCGTTGTACATGCCCTGCAGGACGGCGCCGATCGCGAACACCGTGAACTTGCCGGCGACGATACCGGCAGCCCCGGTCAGCGCTGCCGCCAGGCCCAGCGCCGCCCCGAGCGTGAAACCGGCGCGACGGCCGACCCGCTTCATCAGGAGTGACGCCGGGATCGTCGTTGCCATCGTTGCCAGGAACATCAGCGCCAGCGGCAGCGTCGCCAACGAGCCATGGGGCGCAAGCAGCCGACCGGCGAGGGCCGAGACGATGATCAGCATCGTGGTGCCGGTCATCGCCAGCGCCTGGCAGGCAGCAAGGACGAATACCGTGCGCATCGGTCCGTGCGGCGGCGCGCCCGCGACCTGCGGGTCCCCGTCGTCTTCCGCCGTCATTCGCTAACGGCCATCCGGCCTGCTCCCCTGCCCGTCGCTGGCGGCATGGTGGTCACGACTCGCGTTGAGAGCCGTCAGCGGTGGACCCAGCCGCCGGACCCGATCTTGAGCTCCCGGCCGGCCGCATCGAGGACGCGAACCGATGCGCCGTCGACGATTTCCCCGACCTCCGTCAGCGGCAGCGACAACTGTCCGGCAAGCTCCGCCATCGCCGGCACGCGATCGGCGGCGACAGTGAACAGAAGTTCGTAATCGTCGCCACCGGCGAGACCGGTTTCCTGCAGTGACGGCGTACTCTGCAGCAGCGCGCGCACGTCTTCGGATCGCGGCACCGCCGCCGCCCGCAGCACGGCGCCGCAGGCGCTGGTCTCCGCGATGTGGCGCAGGTCCGCCACCAGCCCGTCCGATACGTCGATCGCGGCGTGGGCAATCCCGGTCAGGCGTTCGCCCAGTGCGACCCGCGGCTGCGGCAGCCGGTAACGCTCGATCAGCCGGTCGCGCGCGGCGTCGGGCAGCGGCGGCAGAGCGCCGGTCAATGCAAGCAGCCCGAACGCCGCGTCGCCGATCGTGCCGCTGACGAGAATGCGGTCGCCGATGCGCGCACCCGAGCGGCGCAGCGCCTGGCCCCTCGGCACGCTGCCGATCGCGGTGACCGTCAGCGTCACCGGCCCCGGCGTCGAGACGCTGTCGCCACCGGCAAGGGTGATGCCGAACCGCCCTTGGTCCGCCTCGAGTCCCTCGGCGAACTGCTCCAGCCACTCGTCTTCGGTGGTCGAGGGCAGCGCGATGTTGAGGGTATAGCACTGCGGTCGCGCACCCATCGCCGCGAGGTCGGAAAGATTGACGCGCAGCAACTTGCGGGCGATCAGTTGCGGCGGCTCGGTGCCGATGAAATGCACGCCGGCCACCATGGTATCCGTGGTTACGACGAGGTCGCGGTCGGGCTCCGTCGGGAACACGGCGGCGTCGTCGGTCAGGTCGAAGGCGCCCGCCGACCCGACCGCCAACGGCGCCAGTATCCGCTTGATCCGTTCGAATTCACCGGTCTTCGTCATCGTCGCCGCTCTCCGCCGCCGTCCGGGCGGCCCGCGGACGAAGCGTCGCGGCCAGCCTATCGAGCACGCCGTTGACCAGCTTCGGCTCGCCGCCCTCGAAGAACGCCTTGGCGATCTCCACGTATTCGCTGATCGTAACCGGGGCGTCGATATCGGGGCGGCCCAGCAGCTCGTATGTGCCGACCCGCAAGATGGCGCGCAAGACGACCTCGAGCCGCTCGAGCGTCCAGCTGCCGCTGAGCGACGCCGCCAGAATGCGGTCGATCTCGTCGCGACGCGCGCTCGTGCCGTGCACGAGGTCCGCGAGGAAGGCCTCGTCGAGGCCGTGCCGCAGCGGCTCGCCGGTGTCGGGGTCCGACGCTCCCTGCGTCTGGTCGCGCAGGGCCTCGTCGACGGTGGCGTCCGACATATCCATCTGGTAGAGCGCCTGGACCGCTGCCAGCCTTGCGGTGCTCCGTCTGCCGAAAGCGCTCCGCCCGCGGGTCATTTCCGCGTCAGTCGGAGGCGCTTCTTGATTTCGATCATGGCGAGGCATGTCCGCGCCGCGGCGCCGCCCTTGTTGCGCTTGTCCACGGCAGCCCGCTCCCACGCCTGATCCTTGTTTTCGACGGTCAGGATGCCGTAGCCCAGCGCGATGCTGTAGGCGTTGACCAGATCCTGAAGGGCGCGTGCACTCTCGCTGCAGACATAGTCGTAGTGCGACGTCTCGCCACGAATGACGCAGCCCAGGGCGACGTATCCGTCGAACCGGCGCAGCCGCGCCTCGAACTGCTGGCTGCGGATCGCGAAGCGGATCGCGCCGGGGACCTCGAAGGCACCGGGCACCTGGAACCGCTCGTAGGTCGCGTTCGCCTCGTTGACGACCGCGAGCGCGCCGCGCGTCAGTTCGTCGGCGATGTCGTCGTAGAACCGTCCCTCGACGATCATGATGTGCGGCGACTTCGCCGTTTCGGTCTCATTGGCCATCCTCGTCGCCGCCTCCGTCGCCGTTCCGTCAGGTGCCCGCCTTGATCGGCCTGTGGTCGACGACCGACAGGCCGTAGCCGTCAAGGCCTATGATGGCCTTCGGTGCATTCGATAGCAGGATCATCTCCCGAACGCCGAGGTCGAGCAGGATCTGGGCGCCGACCCCGTAATCGCGCAGCGCGGTCGAAGGTGGCCGCGTGCCACCCTTGGCGGCGGCCGCCTGGGCGGCCACGCGCTCCGACAACGCTGTCGGATGCGGTTCGCGGATCAGCACGACGACGCCGTTCCCGGCCTTGCCGATGATTTCCATCGCGGTATGCAGCTCACCGGCCTTGCCGGTGTCCGTGCAACCCAGAATGTCGTCGAGGACGTTGACCGCATGCATGCGGACCAGCGTCGGCCTGTCCGGCGATATCTCTCCCTTCACCAGCGCGACGTGCTCGGCATGGTGGATCTTGTTGACATAGACGAACATCTGGAAGGCGCCGCCATACAGGCTGTTCAGGCGCATCTCCGCCCCGCGCTCGACGATGCGGTCGTAGCGCAGCCGGTAGGCGATGAGGTCGGCGATCGTTCCGATCTTGAGGCCGTGGCGCTGGGCGAAGGCGATCAGGTCGTCGCGCCGCGCCATCGTGCCGTCTTCCTTCATGATCTCACAGACCACGCCGGATGGGTTGAGCCCGGCAAGACGCGCGATATCGACCGCCGCCTCGGTATGCCCGGTGCGAACCAGGACCCCGCCATCCCGCGCGACCAGAGGAAACACATGCCCGGGCGTCACGATATCGGCAGCGGTCTTGGCCGGATCGATGGCGATCGAGACGGTTCGCGCGCGGTCCCCTGCCGAGATCCCCGTCGTCACCCCGTGGCGCGCCTCGATCGACACGGTGAACGCGGTCTGCAGGCGGCTCGCGTTGCGCTGCTCCATCAGCGGCAAGCCGAGCTGCTCGACACGCTCGCGCGTCAACGCCAGGCAAATCAGGCCGCGACCGTATTTGGCCATGAAATTGATGGCGTCGGGCGTCGCCATCTGCGCCGGCACCACGAGGTCACCCTCGTTCTCGCGCTGCTCGTCGTCGACCAGCACGACCATGCGGCCGTTGCGCGCCTCGTCGATGATCTCTTCCGCGCTCGACACCACGTCACCGAACGCTGTGCTCAGCGACTTCCGGGCGACCTTTCCCACCTACGCCTCCGTCTCCAGCAGGCGCGCAACATATCTGGCCAACATGTCGACCTCAAGGTTTACCGCATCGCCGGCCCGCAACCCGCCGAGCGTGGTTACCCTCGCGGTGTGCGGAATGATCAGGACGGCGAACCGATTCGACGCCACCTCGTTGACCGTTAGCGAAACGCCGTCGACGGCGACCGATCCCTTGCCGGCGATCAACCGCTCGAGCCCGCGCGGCGGCTCGAATTCGAACCGGATGCTGTCGCCCTCGTCGCGCCGGTCGCTGACGGTCGCGACGCCGTCGACATGGCCCGAGACGATATGCCCGCCGAGCTCGTCGCCGAGCGTCAGCGAGCGCTCCAGGTTGATCCGTCGCCCCGCCTGCCAGTCGCGCAGCGTCGTCCTGGACAGCGTCTCCGGCGAAACGTCCACCGAAAACCGCCGGCGGGTCGTCTCGACGACCGTCAGGCAAACGCCGGAGCAGGCGATCGACGCACCGATCGCCAGGCGTCCGAGGTCCGAGTCCGCTTCGATCTCGAGACGCTCCGCACCCGCCGCCGCGGTGCGGCTGCGGACGGTACCCAGATCGCTGATCAGGCCCGTGAACATCGGGTCATTTTAGCCAAGCAGATCATAGCTTTCCAACAGGTCATCGCCGATCCGCACGACGTCCGTGCAGCGGAAACGCTGCATCAGCGCCAGGCGATCGACGCCGTAGGCGGCGACCGCCGGGATGCCGTCACCGCCGATGATCCCGGGGGCACGAAACCAGCGCAGCCGGTCGACCAGGCCGGCGCGCACGAAGGCCGCCGCGACGTGGCCGCCGCCTTCGACGAGGACGCGCGTCAGGCCCAATTTGGCCAGCGCCTGCAGCGTGGCCAGCGGCTCGGGATAGCCGTCGGGCCCGGCGTCGACCTCGACGATGCGAACGCCGCAATCCTCGAAGGCCCTCCGCCGGCTGCGGTTTGCGCCGGCAAGCGTGACCAGCCATGTCGGCACTTCCCCGGCGCTCACCACCAGACGACTCGTGAGCGGCAGGTGCAGCCGGGCATCCATCACGATGCGCACCGGCGAGCGGTCGTCGAGACCCGCCAGACGGCAGGTCAGGTCCGGATCGTCGGCGAGCGCCGTGCCGATGCCGACGAGCACCCCATCGTGCCGCGACCGCATCAGATGCACGCGCATCCGTGCCGGCTCGCCGGTGATCCAGCGGCTGTCGCCGCCGTGCGTCGCGATGCGGCCGTCGAGCGTCGTCGCCAGCTTCAGTGTCACGAGCGGCCGGCCGCTGCACTGCCGCATGAAGTATCCGGCATTGAGCGCCTCGGCCGCCTCGCGCAGCAGACCCGATTCGACCGCGATCCCCGCCTCGCGCAGCCGGTCGAGGCCGCTGCCCGCGACGCGCGGGTCCGGATCCTCTGTCGCCGCGACGACGCGGGTGACGCCGGCCGCGATCAGCGCGTCCGCACAGGGCGGTGTCTTGCCGTGATGGGCGCAGGGCTCGAGCGTGACGAACGCGGTCGCGCCACGCGCCGCGCGGCCGGCACG
>JBFHDX010000084.1:0-16689 GCA_041584475.1 Alphaproteobacteria bacterium | reverse complement strand
GCTGACGCTGACGTCCAGCTCGTAAGCGCCGGCGCCAGCGACGGCATCGAGGCGGCGGCGCAGTTCCGCGACCAGCGTTTCGGCGCTGTATTTGTCGTTGAACCGGACGTTGAAGGCGGCGGTCGCGCTGCCGGGGATGACATTGGCCGCCTCGTTGCCCGATGCGAGCCCGGTGACCTGCAGCGAAGAGGGCTGGAAGTGATCGGAACCGTCGTCCAGCGGCGCGTCGAGCAGGGCATCGAGCAGCCCGACCAGCCGGTGCGCCGCGTTGTCGGCGAGCTGCGGGTAGGCCGCGTGCCCCTGTACGCCGTGCACCGTCAGCGTGGCGTTCAGGCTGCCGCGGCGGCCGATCTTGACCATCTGGCCCAGCCGCTCCGGGTTGGTCGGCTCGCCGGTGATGCAGGCGTCTAGCCGCTGGCCGGTCTCGTCGAGCCACGCCAGCACCTTGCGCGTGCCGTTGATCGCCGGCCCCTCCTCGTCGCCGGTGATCAGCAGGCTGATCGAGCCGCGCAGCCGGCCCTTGCCGAGATGCCGCTCGGCGGCGGCGACGAAACAGGCGATCGCGCCCTTCATGTCGGCGGCCCCGCGTCCCCACAGCATGCCGTCGCGGATCTCGCCGGCGAACGGCTCCGCGCTCCATGCCCGCGCCGGCCCGGTCGGCACCACGTCGGTGTGCCCGGCGAAGCACAGGTTGGGAGGGTCGTCGCCGATCCGCGCATAGAGGTTGTCGACGTCCGGCGTGCCGGCCTCGGAGAATTTGAGGCGCCGGCAGGCGAAGCCCAGTTTCTCAAGCTCGCCCTGCAGCAGATCGAGCGCGCCGCCATCCTCCGGTGTCACGCTGCGGCACCGGATCAGCGCCTGGGCGAGCTCGACCGGATCGATCAAGTCTGCTCCCGCAGCAGGTCGTTGATCGACGTCTTGGCGCGCGTGCGCTCGTCGACATGCTTGACGATGACGGCACAGTAGAGGGCGGGTGCCGGGGCGTTCGTTCCGCCGCCGGCCGTCTTGCCGGGCAGCGTGCCCGGCACGACGACCGAATAGGCCGGCACGCGGCCGTAGAAGATCTCGCCGGTCGCGCGGTCGACGATCCTCGTCGAGGCGCCGATATAGACGCCCATCGAGAGCACCGAGCCCTGTTCGACGATGACGCCCTCGGCGACCTCGGAGCGGGCGCCGATGAAGCAGTTGTCCTCGATGATGACCGGCCCCGCCTGCAGCGGCTCGAGCACGCCGCCGATGCCGGCGCCGCCGGAGATGTGGCAGTTCTTGCCGATCTGCGCGCAGGAGCCGACGGTCGCCCAGGTGTCGATCATGGTGCCGCTGTCGACGTAGGCGCCGAGATTGACGAAGCTGGGCATCAGCACGACGCCCGGCGCGACGTAGGCGGAGTGCCGGACGACGCAGTGGGGCACGGCGCGGAACCCGGCGGCGCGGAACTCCTGCTCGCCCCAGCCGGCGAATTTCGACGGCACCTTGTCCCACCAGGCGGCGCCGCCGGGCCCGCCCGGGATCGGCGTCATGTCGTTGAGGCGGAAATACAGCAGCACCGCCTTCTTGAGCCACTGGTTCACGGTCCAGCCGTCGGCGCCCTTCTCGGCGACGCGCGCCTTGCCCTCGTCGAGCAGGTTTAGCGCCTCCTCGACGGCCTCGCGCACCGGCCCGGTGGTGCCGAAGCCGATGCCGGCGCGGTCCTCCCACGCGGCGTCGATGGTGGCCTGCAGGTCGGCGCTGCTCATGGCGACGAAATCCCCCGGCTGGGCCCGCTCGGCGAACGGGCGGAAACGGCCGCGACAATGGTGCGCAATGCCGGACCTGTCAAGCGGACGGGCGGTGGTTCACAGCGGCACGACCGTGTCCAGCCAGACCACCAGGTCGTCGGTCGCGTGGTGCACGTGGGCGGGTTCCTGCTCGCCGTCGCCCGACCAGTTGTAGTGCGTGCGCACCCACACCGTGGTCATGCCCATCGCGGCCGCCGGCGCGAGATTGGCGGCCATGTCGTCGAGCATCACCGCGCCCCCCGGCACGACATCGTAATCCCTGACGATGCGCTCGTAGGGGCCGCGGTCGGGCTTCGGCACGTAGTCGGCGGCGGCGATATCGAAGATGGCGTCGAAATGGTGCGCGATGCCGAGCCGCGCCAGCACGTTCTCCGCGTGTCCGGTGTCGGCGTTGGTGAAGATCAGCTTGCGGCCGGCGAGGCGGCCCAGGGCGGAATCGAGCGCCGGGCTCGGCTGCACCGGCGTGACGTCGATGTCGTGCACGTATTTCAGGAAACGGTCGGGATCGGTGCCGTGGTTCGCCATCAGCCCCGACAGCGTCGTGCCGTGCTCGAGGAAATACCGGCGGCGCATCCGCATCGCCTCGTCGTGATCGACGCCGAGCTGCTCGACGATGAAACGCGCCATGCGCGCGTGGATCTGGTCGAACAGGTTGCAGCTGGCCGGGTAAAGCGTGTTGTCGAGGTCGAACAGCCAGACCTCGGCATCGGCCAGCCGGCGGCGCTGCTCCTCGGTCACCGGCGCCCTCTCAGCTGCCGCGGATCAGCGTGCCGGAACCGTGTTCGGTGAACATCTCCAGCAGCATCGCGTGGGGAATCCGGCCGTCGAGGATGACCGTCGCCGCGACGCCGCGCTCGATCGCCTCGATGCAGGTCTCGACCTTCGGGATCATGCCGCCCGTCAGCGTTCCGTCCTCCATGTAGCCGCGCGCCTCCTCGACCGTCATTTCCGAGATCAGGTTGCCGGATTTGTCGAGTACGCCCGCGACATCGGTCAGCATCAGAAGCCGGGTCGCGCCGACCGCGCTCGCCACCGCTCCGGCGGCGGTGTCGGCATTGATATTGTACGTCTGGCCATCGGCGTCGACGCCGATCGGCGCGATCACCGGGATGAAATCGGTGTGTTTCAACGAATCGAGCACGTGCGGATCGACCGTCTCGGGTTCGCCGACGAACCCCAGGTCGAGGATCTTCTCGATGTTGGAATCGGTGTCGCGGCGGGTGCGCCGCAGCTTGCGGACGCGGATCATGTTGCCGTCCTTGCCCGACAGCCCGACGGCCCGTCCTCCGGCGGCGCTGATGCCGGCGACGATGCGCTTGTTGATCGATCCCGAGAGGACCATCTCGACGATTTCGACGGTCGCCGAATCGGTCACCCGCAGGCCGTCGACGAATTCGCTCTCGATGGCGAGTCGCTGCAGCATCTTGCCGATCTGCGGGCCGCCGCCATGCACGACGACCGGATCGATGCCGACCTGCTTCAGCAGCGTCACGTCGTGCGCGAACTGCGAGGCGAGCTCGTCGTCGCCCATCGCATGGCCGCCGTACTTGACGACGATGGTCTTGCCCGAATAGCGGCGCATGTACGGCAGCGCCTCGGTCAGGATCCCGGCCTTCTCGAGCCATGCCTTCTGTTGCTTCGCCTTGTCGCTCATCGCCGCTTTCGTCGCCCCCGCACCGGGCGTGAACTCTAGCCGAATGCTTCCGGCGCGGCCAGCTTGGCAAGCTCGGACCGCAATTCGGCGATGCCCGTGCCCTCGACCGCGCTCGTCGCCAGCACCTGCGGGCTGGCGGCGGCGCGCCGCCGGGTCTCGCCGGCGATCGCGTGTACCCGGCCCTCGAGCTCGCCGCGCCTGATCTTGTCGGTCTTGGTCAGCACCGGCATATACGGCACCGCGGCGTGGTCGAGCAGGTCCATGACCTGGCGGTCCGAAATCTTGACGCCGTGCCGGGCGTCGATCAGCAGGCAGACGCGGCGCAACCCGACCCGTCCCTTCAGGTAGAGCCCGATCAGCCGCGTCCAGCGATCGACCTCGCCCTTCGGCGCCCGCGCGTAGCCGTATCCGGGCAGGTCGACGAGCACGAGGCGGCCGCCGAGATCGAAGAAATTGAGCTGCTGCGTCCGCCCGGGCGTGTTGCTCGTGCGCGCGAGCGTGCGGCGGCCGGTGAGCGCGTTGATCAGGCTGGACTTGCCGACGTTTGAGCGGCCCGCGAAGGCGACTTCCGGCAGCGTGCCCTCCGGCAGATCCCCGATCCGTGCGACGCCCCTGAGGAACCGGCACTCCTGCGCGAACAGCACACGGCCCGCCTCGATCGCCGCGGCGTCCGGCGCGCCGCCGGGCACCCTGGTCGACGCCGCGCGCTGTCCCACGGCAGCCGGTCCTAGCTCGAGGCCCGCTGCACGCCGCGCATGATGACCCATTGCTGGGCGATCGACAGCAGGTTGTTCCACGTCCAGTAGATGACGAGGCCGGCCGGGAACTTTGCCAGCAGGAAGGTGAACAGGAACGGCAGCATCATCATGATCCGCGCCTGGGTCGGATCCGGCGGCGGCGGGTTCAGCTTCTGCTGCAGGTACATCGTGAGCCCCATCAGGATCGGCCAGATGCCGATATTCACGATCTCGAGCATCGGCGGCACGTTCCAGGCGACGAGCCCGAACAGGGTGAGGATGCCGAGCGGGTCCGGCGCCGACAGATCCTCGATCCAGCCGAAGAACGGCGCGTGACGCATCTCCAGCGTCACGAACAGCACCTTGTACAGCGCGAAGAACACCGGGATCTGCACGAGGATCGGCAGGCAGCCGGCAGCGGGGTTGACCTTTTCGCGCTTGTACAGCGCCATCATTTCCTGGTTCAGGCGCATCCGGTCGTCGCCGAAGCGCTCGCGCATCTCGACGATCTTGGGCTGCAGCAGCTTCATCTTGCTCATCGCCCGGTAGGATTTGTTGGCGAGCGGGAAGAAGATGAGCTTGATGACGACGGTCAGGGCGAGGATCGCCAGCCCGAAATTGCCGAGCGCGACGTAGAGCCAGTCGATCGCGTAGAAGATCGGCTTGGTGAGGAAGTAGAACCAGCCGAAATCCACCGCGAGGTCGAAGCGCGGGATGCCCGCTTCGCGCTCGTAGCGGTCGAGCAGCCGCACCTCCTTGGCGCCGGCGAACAGGCGATTGGTGACCTCCGCCGAGCCGCCCGCCGGAACCTCGACCGCCGGCGCCCGGAAGTCGGCCTGGTACTTGTCGAGACCCTCGCGCGCGCCGACATTGAAGCTGGTCTCGACGGTGGCGTCCTGGTTCGGAATCAGCGCCACCAGCCAATATTTGTCGGTGATGCCGAGCCATCCGCCGGTCGTCTCCTGCCGGATCGGCTTGCCCGGTTCGAGGTCGTCGTAGTCGACCTCCTTCAGCGTCTCGTCGAACACGCCGAGCAGCCCCTCGTGCAGGATGTAGAAGCCGAGGATGTCGGGCCGGCCGGTGCGCGAGACGAGGCCGTAGGGGTAAAGCGTTACCGGCGCGCTGCCGCTGTTGTGAACGCGCTGGGTGACGCTGAACATGTAGTTTTCGTCGAGGGCGATCACCTGCTCGAAGCGCAGCCCTTCGCCGTTGTCCCAGCTCAGCGTCAGCGGCCGACCCGGGGCCAGCGAAGCGCGGTCCGCCCGCCACTCGCTCTTGCGGTCCGGCGTCCTGACGTCGCGTCCGAGCCAGCCGAACTCGCTGTAATAGGGGCGTGCCGAGCCCGTCGGCCGCAGCAGCACGATGTTCTCGCTGCTCGGCTTGACGGTCCTGCGGTAGTCGCGCAGCGTCAGGTCGTCGATGCGTGCGCCCGTCAGCGCGATCGACCCTCGCAGGCGCGGCGAGTCGATCGAGACGCGCGGCGTTTCGGCAAGCGCGGTCTCCCGGCTTTCCGGCAGACCGACGGTGCCGGGCTCGACGGCCGGCAATTCGGTTCCGAGTTCGGGCAGCTCCGGCCGATCGACTCCCTGTTGCGGCGCCGGTTCGCGCTGTGACGTGGAAACCGGCTCGTCCGGCGGCGGGAAATAGGCGGTGTAGAAGATGTTCCAGCCGAACAGAATGACCGCCGAAAGCACGATGGCCAGGATGATGTTCTTTTGGTCCGTCATGCGCCGTCGCTCCCCGCGCCCGGTCCGTGCGCCAGCCCGGGCGCGCCGTCTCGTCGCCCGTCGTGACGGTGCCCGCCGGCCGGCGGTACCGGGTCGTAGCCCCAGCCTCCCCAGGGGTTGCAGCGCAGGATTCGGCGCAGCCCCAGCCAGCCGCCACGCCAGGCCCCGTGCGTCGCGATCGCCTCAGCCGTGTATTCGGAACAGGAGGGCCAGTAGCGGCAGCTGCCGGGCAGGATCGGCGAGATCAAGAGTTGATAGCCGCGTATCGCGGCGCGCATGATTTTCCCGCCCAAGGCCATGGGATCCCGCTCTGGTCCAGTCGTCATCTAGTCGCAGGGTTCGCCAGGACCGCCGTCTTCGCGATCGTTGCGCCACGCTCCGACCCGCTTCAACGCGGTTTCCAGATCCTCCAGCAAGGCCGCGAACGGCCGGGTTACGGTTGTTCCCCGTGCGATGAGGACGAAATCGAAGCCGTCCTTCGCATGGGCCGGAATGAGTGCCGCCGCAATCACACGCAGGCGCCGGCGCGCCCGGTTCCGCGACACGGCGCCGCCGACCTTGCGGCTGGCCGTGAAACCGACCCGCGGATGGCCGTCGGCCACCTCGCGTCGGCGCGCCTGCAGCACCAGGCCCGGCGTGGCCCATTTGCGGCGGGCTCCTGCTACCCGGAGGAAATCGGATCGCCGCTTGAGCCGCTCCACGCCCGGCGGCCCGGGTCTACGCGGACAGGCGCTTGCGGCCCTTGGCGCGACGGTGGGCCACGACGCGCCGGCCGGCCTTGGTCGCCATGCGCGCACGGAAGCCGTGGCGACGCTTCCGCACCAGGCGGCTGGGCTGATACGTACGTTTCAAGACGCTCTCCAAACTCGGGCAGAAAACAGGCCCGCTGTATAGAGGCTTGCCCTGGGCAAGTCAATCACACGCTGGCGTCGCGCGCGCGATCGCCTCACGGCAAGGTGACTGGCAGGTGATCTACCCCGCCCCTTAAATATCTAGCGACGCATTTCTTTTATTCATTGACCGGCGGCGGCAGGTCGTAGCCTTATCGGGGGGAAGCAGTTGACGAACCACAATATGGACGCATCCGCCGTCTCCGTGGCCGGTGGGGCGACGGGAACGCTGCGGGCTGATCAGGACAGGGCGGACGAGACGGTACGGTCGTGGCGGCAGCGTTACTGGCCGCTGGCCGTCATCGTTCTCGGGGTCGTCGGGTTCTTCGCGCTCGACCTCGATTCCTACGTGACGTTCCGGGCACTCCAGCAGAACCGCGAATGGCTGCTGCAGCAGGTGCAAGTCCACAGCGTGCTCGCCGTGTTGTCCTTCATCGCCGTGTATGCGGCCATCGTCGCGTTCTCGCTGCCGGGGGCCGCGGTCCTCAGCATCACCGGCGGGTTCCTGTTCGGCCAGTGGTTCGGCACGGCGTGGAACGTGATCGGTGCGACGCTCGGCGCAATCCTGCTGTTCCTCGCCGCGCGGACGGTGTTCGGCGACATCCTGCATCGCAAGGCCGGGCCGTGGCTCCACAAGGTCGAGGAGGGGTTCCAGGAGAACGCCTTCAGCTACCTGCTGGCCATGCGGCTGGTGCCCGCGATGCCGTTCTTCGTCGTCAACCTGATCCCGGCGTTCCTCGGCGTGCCCCTGCGCACCTTCGTGGTCGCCACCTTCATCGGGATCATACCGGGGGGCTTCGTCTACACGTCGGTCGGCGCCGGGCTGGGCAGCGCGATCGAATCCGTCGAGGACTTCACGATCTGGGAAATCCTGACGCCCCAGGTGGTGACCGCGATGCTCGGTCTCGTCGCCCTGGCGCTGCTCCCGGTCGTCGTCCGCGCCTGGCGCGCGCGCCGCGGCTGAGCGGAAAATCCACCGCCGGCCCGTTTTTCCTTGATAAACCGGGCGTGTCCGCGAAAAGCTGTCACGACGTTGCAACCAGCGCCGGCTGAGCCCCATCCGGCACCCGAACGGACGGTCGATGCACAGCTTGTCCGCACGCCTCCTGGTCCTGACGGTCTTCTTCGTGATGCTCAGCGAAGTGTTCATTTTCGTGCCGTCCGTGGCGCGGTACCGGGAGGAATGGCTCAATGCCCGTGTCAGCGCCGCGCACCTGGCGATGCTCGCGCTCGATGCGGCGCCCGACCGCAGCGTCGGCGAGATGCTGAAGGCGAAGCTGCTGTCCCAGGTCGGAGCCCACGCGGTCCTCGCGCGGCGCGGCGGCGCGCGCCAGGTGCTCAGCGGCGCGGCGCCGCCGATGGTGGACGAGACCTTCTATCTCGCCGAGCAGGGCGTATGGGACATGATCGTCGACGCGCTGTCGGTGTTTCTCGTCACCAAGCCGCGGGTGATCCGCGTGCTCGCCCATTCGCCGGCCGATCCGTCCGTGATCATCGAGCTCGTGCTCGACGAGGCGCCGCTGCGCGCCGACATGATCGCCTATGCCTGGCGGATCCTCGCGCTGTCGGTCGTGATATCGCTGGTCACGGCGACGCTCGTGTATCTCGCGCTGCACCTGCTGCTGGTGCGGCCGATGCGGCGGATTACCGGCAGCATGACCGCGTTCAGCGAGGACCCCGAGGATGCGAGCCGCATCATCGCGCCCTCGGGGCGGCGCGACGAGGTCGGCGTGGCCGAACGCCAGCTGGCGGCGATGCAGCACGGACTGCTCGCGGCGCTGACGCAGCGGGCGCACCTGGCCGCGCTCGGCACGGCGGTGGCGAAGATCAATCACGATCTCAAGGGCATCCTGTCGTCGGCGCTGCTCGTCTCCGACCGGCTCGAGGCGAGCGAGGACCCGAAGGTGAGGAAGCTGGCGCCGACGGTGATCACCGCGATCGAACGCGCCGTCGCGCTGTGTGGCCAGACGCTCGACTATGTCGGCCGCGGCCAGCCGGAACCGCACCGGCGGCAGGTGTGCCTTGCCGAGCTGGTGGACGATGTCCGCGGCGCGCTGGAAGCGTCGCGCGACGGCAAGATCACGGTCGACAACCGCATCGCGCCGGATCTCCAGGTTCTCGGCGACCGCGATCAGCTCTATCGCATTCTCGACAACCTCCTGCGCAATGCCGCGGATGCCGGGGCGGCGCATGTCACGATCGCCTCGGAGATCGCGCAGGACGTCGTCGAGATCGATATCGCCGACGACGGGCCCGGCCTGCCGGAACGCGCGCAGCAAAAACTGTTCCGGCCGTTCGAAGGCTCGGCCCGGGCCGGGGGCACCGGTCTCGGCCTCGCCATCGCGCGGGAGCTCGCCCACGCCCACGGCGGCGACCTGTCGCTCGTCTCGACCGGAGCGCACGGCACCGTGTTCCGGCTGCGCTTGCCGGTCGGCAGCTGACGCTCCGGAGCGGGCGATTCAGTCGAGCTGCAGGACGCGCGCCTTGAGATAGGCCGATTCCGGCAGCCACGGATGGACCGGATGGTCGGGGCCGGCACCGGCGCGGCGCAGCACGCGGCCGCTGCGGCGCGCGTCGCCGAGCCCCCGACGGACCTGCTCGTCGAACAGGTCGCCCGACACGTGGTGCGAGCAGGAGGCGACGAACAGGAAGCCGCCCGGGGCCACGAGCCGCGCCGCGAGGCGGACCATCTTGCGATAGCCCCGGCTGCCGCTGCCGAGATCCTTCTTCGTTTTGACGAAGGCGGGCGGATCGGCGACGACGATGTCGAATCGGCCCTGCGTCGACTTCAGGCGCTCCATTTCGGCGAACGCGTCCGCCCTGACGAAGGTGCAGCGGTCCGCCACGCCGTTCAGCGTCGCGGATCGCTCGGCGAGCGCCAGGGCGTCGGCCGAGCTGTCGACCGCGAACACCTGGCGCGCGCCGCCGACGGCCGAGCGCAGGGCGAAGCCGCCGCTGTGGGCGTACAGATCGAGCAGCCGTGATCCGCGCGCCAGTCCCGCCACGAAGCTGCGGTTGTCGCGCTGGTCGAAGAACCAGCCGGTCTTCTGACCGCCCGTCAGGTCGGCGAGGAAGCGCGCATCGTCCTCGGTCAGCGTCACCGGTTCCGCGGCATCGCCGCGCACGACCTCGACCTCCCGCGCGAGCCCTTCGAGTGCGCGCACGGGACTGTCGTTGCGCAGCACGATCGTGCGCGGCGCCAGCACCTCGTCCAGGGCCTGTAGCAGGGCTGCGCGCAGCAGTTCCATCGTCGCGCTGTTGAGCTGCACGGCGAGCGCGTCCCCGAAGCGGTCGACGATGACGCCCGGCAGGCCGTCCGCCTCGGCGTGCACGAGCCGGTAGCACGGCGCCGCATAGAGCTTCTCCCGCAGAACGAGGCAGCGGCGGATCCGCGCGACCAGAAAGCCGGCGTCGATGACGGCCTTGCCGCTGCGCTCGAGCAAGCGCGCGGCGACCAGGCTGTGCGGGTTGAAACCGGCGATGCCGAGGGTCTCGCCGGCATCCGTCACCAGACGGACGAGGTTGCCCGGCGGCAACGCCTTCGCCTCCGGCGTCATGCGGATCTCGTTCGAGTAGACCCAGGGATGGCCCGACGCGACGCGACGCGCATGGCGCGGCAGCAGCGTCACCGTCGGGTAGGTCGCGCGCGGTCCGGTCATGGCGCCGACTGTTACGGCCCGCGGCGGCGGTGCGCAAGCCGGAATCGGCGCGGCATCGGGTCAGCGCCCGGCCGCGACCCCCTCGCGGCGCGGATCGGCGCCGCCCAGCAGCGTGTCCCCCGGCACCGCGATACCGTGCAGGCCGCTGGTCAGCGCGCGCACGCGCACCTCGTGCCCGCGCGCCGTCAGCGCGTCCGCCAGCGTCGCCGCCGCGGTGCCGGCTTCGAGATCGACGGTGCCGTTGCGACTGACGACGTGCGGCAGCGAGACCGCCTGCTGAACGTCGAGCCCCCAGTCGAGCATCGCGATCACGGCGCGCGCCACGTAGTTGATGATGCGGCTTCCGCCGGGCGAACCGACGACGAGCTCGAGCCGTCCGCGCGCGTCGAGGACGACGGTCGGTGCCATCGACGAGCGCGGGCGCTTGCCGGCCTCGACGCGGTTGGCGACCGCGCGCCCGTCCGCCTCGGCGCGGAACGAGAAGTCGGTCAGCTGGTTGTTGAGCAGGAAGCCGCGCACCATCAGCCGCGAACCGAAGGCGCTCTCGATCGAGGTCGTCATCGACACCGCGTTGCCGGCGGCGTCGACGATGCTGAAATGGCTCGTCGAGGGCAGCTCGACCGCGCGGCCCGGTTCGTGCCGCTGCGTCCGTCGTGACGGCGGCTCGCCCGCCGTCGCGGTCCCCATCGACCGCGTGCGATCGATCAGGCGCGACCGGCGACGCAGGTAGTCGCGGTCGAGCAGTCCGGCGACCGGGACGTCGACGAAATCGGAATCGGCCATGAACAGGGCGCGGTCGGCGTAGGCGAGCCGGGCCGCCTCGATGAAGAGGTGCTCGGCATCCGCCGTATTGGGGCGCAGCGAGGCCAGGTCAAAGCGTTCGAGCAGTCCGAGGATCAGCGCCACGGTGAGGCCGCCGGAGCTGGGCGGGCCCATGCCGCAGACCCGGTGCGCGCGGTAATCGATGCAGACCGGCGGTCGCAGCTTGGCCTCGTAGGCGGCGAGATCGGCCTCGCTGAGCAGGCCGGGATTGTCCGCGGCTCCACGAACCGCCGCGACGATATCGCGCGCGATTTCGCCGCGGTAGAACGCGTCGGCGCCGCCCTGGGCAACCGCGCGCAGCGTTGCCGCATAGTCGGGGTTCTTGAGGAGCCGGCCGACCGGCAGCGGCTGCCCCGACTCGAGGTGGAAGTAGGCGCGTGCGGCCGGATAACGGCGCAGATGAGCGTCGTCGGCGATCATGGCGTGCAATCGCTCGGAAACCGCGAAGCCGCCATCGGCCAGCCGGATCGCCGGCTCGAACAGGCGGCTCCAGGGCAGACGTCCGTGCCGGCGATGCGCCATCTCGAGCATGCGCAGCGTGCCGGGAACGCCGACCGAACGGCCGCCGACCACGGCGTCCCAGAATTGCATCGGCTCTCCCGCCGCCGTCAGGAACAGCTCCGCCGTCGCCGCCGCCGGTGCGGTCTCGCGGCCATCGAAGGTCGCGACGGCGCGACTCGCGGCGTCGTAGCGGACCATGAACGCGCCGCCACCGATGCCCGAGCTCTGCGGTTCGACGAGGCCGAGTACGAGCTGCACGGCGACCGCCGCATCGACGGCGCTGCCACCGGCCTCGAGGATGGCGATACCGGCCGCGGTGGCGTGCGGATTGGCGGCCGCAACCATGAACCGCTTGGCAACGGCCGGCTCGCGGGTGGCGGTGGCGCCCGCGACGGCAAGCGGGACCGTCAGGGCGGTCAGCAGCAGGAACAGACGGCGCAGCGCAATCATGTCATGAACACAGGACGGCCGGGATGCAGCCGCCATCGTAGAGGGCTTGCGCTCGAAAGAAAACGGGGCGGCGCGTCAGCCCTTGTCGACCGGCCTGCAGAGGGCCACCGACTCGACCCGGAACCCGGCGTCCTTGAACAGGTTGACCACGCCCTCCGCCGGCCGCGGCGTCCGGCTCGGGGTGTCGGGCAGGTCGACATGCACGGCGCTGCAGCCGCTGTCGCGCGCGACCGTGACGATCGAGTTGACCAGCCGGTCGACGATGCCGGACGTGCTGTACAGGTCAGCGGCGACGAAGTTGCGCACCTTGAGGACCCGGCCGTGATGGATGTCCTGTTCGACCGCGTGGCAGTAGAGTCCGTAAATGTAGCCGTCGCGCGTCTCCGCCGACATGACGCCGGCGCAGCCGGGCTCGCTCGACTGGCGGTCGTTGATCGAGCGAACGTAGTCGAGCCACTGCTCCAGCGTCAGGTGCGGTACCGCAGACTGTACGAGCGGATAGGCCTGGAGGACCTTACCCTCGCCGAGCGGTTTGACCACGTACTTCCTGGGCATTCCGATCACTTGATCTTCGTTTTCTCGTTTCGGAGCCCTTGCCGCCGTTTCAAAGTACAACTCAGCCAGTGTCCAAATACCTCAGGTAAAACGGCGATCGGCTCCAGTCGAGAGCATGAATTTCCGCGCGATCTTCGTCTTTGACCTAGATCAATGTGCGGTGCACACTGCCGGGCCACTTTCCCCGCGAAGGGGCACGGCGGGGCCGGGGGACGGCACCGCGATTACCCGTGACGTGATCGTAAGGCTTCGTGGCAGATGATGTGCTTGCCGCGCATGATTGCCGCGCGGTGTATTCGGTTGGGGGGAATGGCGCATGGCGACAGCAGTAACAGTCGACGACATGAGGTCGGTGGCCGGCTACGACGAGGCCGTCGTCCGCCGCTTCACCATCGCGACGGTCTTCTGGGGCGTGGTCGGGTTCGCGGCAGGCGTGTTCATTGCGCTTCAGCTCGCCTTTCCGGCACTGAATTTCGATCTCGAATGGCTGACCTTCGGGCGGCTGAGGCCGGTTCACACCTCGGCCGTGATCTTCGCGTTCGGCGGCAACGCCCTGTTCGCGACGTCGCTGTATGTCGTCCAGCGGACGTGCAGGGCACCGCTGTTCGGCGGCCCCGCGGCGGCGAATTTCCTGTTCTGGGGCTATCAGCTGTTCATAGTCATGGCGGCGCTCGGCTATGTCCTCGGCGTCACCCAGAGCAAGGAGTACGCCGAGCCCGAATGGTTCGTCGATCTCTGGCTCACGGTGGTCTGGGTCGTCTACCTCGTCGTCTTCGTCGGCACGATCATGCGGCGCAGCGAGCCGCACATCTACGTCGCCAACTGGTTCTACCTGGCGTTCATCGTCACCGTCGCGGTGCTGCACATCGTCAACAACATGGCGGTGCCGGTCTCGTGGACGGGCGCCAAGAGCTACACGATGTGGTCCGGCGTGCAGGACGCCCTGATCCAGTGGTGGTATGCGCACAATGCGGTCGGCTTCTTCCTGACCGCCGGTTTCCTCGGCATCATGTACTACTTCGTGCCGAAACAGGCGGAACGACCGATCTACTCGTACCGGCTGTCGATCGTCCATTTCTGGACCCTGATCTTCCTCTACATCTGGGCCGGGCCGCACCATCTGCACTACACGGCGCTGCCGGACTGGGCCCAGACGCTGGGCATGACCTTCTCGGTCATGCTGTGGATGCCGTCCTGGGGCGGCATGATCAACGGCCTCATGACGCTGTCCGGCGCCTGGCACAAGCTGCGCACCGACCCGGTGCTGCGCTTCCTCGTCGTCTCCGTCGGCTTCTACGGGATGAGCACGTTCGAAGGGCCGATGATGTCGATCAAGGCGGTGAACTCGCTCTCGCATTATACGGACTGGACGATCGGCCACGTCCATTCCGGCGCGCTCGGCTGGGTCGCCTTCGTCAGCTTCGGGGCAATCTATTTCCTCGTGCCGAGGCTGTGGAAGCGCGACGGTCTCTACAGCCAGCAACTGGTCAGCTACCATTTCTGGATCGCGACCATCGGTATCGTGCTCTACATCACCGCGATGTGGGTCTCGGGCATCATGCAGGGGCTGATGTGGCGGTCGTACGACTCGCTCGGCTTCCTCCAGTACTCGTTCGTCGAGACCGTGGAGGCCATGCACCCCTACTACCTGATCCGGGCGCTCGGCGGCGTGCTGTTCCTGCTCGGTTCGTTCGTCATGGTCTACAACCTTTGGCGCACGGCGCGCGGCGACGTCCGCGACGAAAAGCCGTTCGGCATGCCGGCTTGAGGGGGGGCGGACGATGTTCATCAAGCATACGACGATCGAGCGCAACGTCATCCTGATGGCGGTGCTGGTCCTCATCACCATTTCCATCGGCGGCCTCGTCGAGATCGTGCCGCTGTACACGATCGAAACCACCGTGGAGCGCGTGGAGGGCGTGCGGCCCTACAGCCCGCTCGAACTCGCAGGGCGGAATATCTACCTCCGCGAGGGCTGTTACCTCTGCCACAGCCAGATGGTCCGGCCGTTCCGCGACGAGGTCGAGCGCTACGGCCATTACAGCCTCGCGGCCGAGAGCATGTACGACCATCCGTTCCAGTGGGGCTCGAAGCGCACCGGGCCGGATCTGGCGCGGGTCGGCGGCCGCTATTCGAACGAATGGCACGTCGAGCACCTGATAGACCCGCGTGCGCTGGTGCCGGAGTCGATCATGCCCGGCTATCCGTTCCTGATGCGGGAGCTCGACTTCGAGGACGCGGCGGCGCATCTCGAGGTCAACCGGATGATCGGCGTTCCCTACGACGACGCGATGATCGAGAACGCGCTTGCCGATCTCCGGGCCCAGGCGGATGCGGAAGCCGACCACGACGGTCTGCTGGCGCGCTATCCGAAGGCGGCGGTGGGCGATCTCGACGGCGACCCCGGACGCCTCACCGAGATGGATGCCCTCGTCGCCTATCTGCAGATGCTCGGCGTGCTCGTCGATTTCTCGGCGATCGAGCCCGACGATCTGGTTCAGTAGGGGGACGGGCCATGGGCCTGACCGAGTTGTCGAGGATCGCCGCGGAATACTGGGTCGTGTGGCTGATGGCGGTGTTCATCGGGATCGTCGTCTGGACGTTCTGGCCGTCGCGGAAGCGCAGCGAGCAGATGCGCGACCATGCCCAGATTCCGTTCCGCGAGGACGAGGAGCCCCCCGGTAACGACAGGACGCAATAGGAGAGCCGGACATGCCGACGAACGTGGAAAAGGATGCGGTAACCGGAACCGAGACGACCGGGCACGAGTGGGACGGCGTCAAGGAACTGAATACGCCGTTGCCGAAATGGTGGCTGTACGTGTTCTACGCGACGATCATCTGGTCGATCGGCTACTATTTCGTCTATCCGGCGATCCCGACGCTGCGCGGACACACCGAGGGCATTATCGGGTATACGGCGCGCAAGGATCTGCGCAGCACGATGGCTGCGGTCGAAGCGTCCCGCGCCCACTGGATCGAGCAGCTCGCGGCGACGCCGGTCGAGGAAATACCGCAAAATGCCGAACTGTTCCAATTCGCGGTGGCCGGCGGCGGTGCCGCGTTCGCGGTCAACTGCTCGCCGTGCCACGGCGCCGGCGCCCAGGGCGGTCCGGGCTATCCGAACCTCGCCGACGATGCGTGGCTGTGGGGCGGCACGCTGGACGCCATCTACGCGTCGATCAGAAACGGCATCCGCTGGCCGCAGAACGAAGAGACGCGGGTCTCCGAGATGCCGCGTTTCGGCGTTGACGGCATCCTCTCGGCGGACCAGATCGATGATGTTGCGGCGTACGTGCTGGCGCTGGCCGGCGGGGCCGCGGACGACGCGGCGGCGCAGCGCGGCGAGGCGGTCTATCTGGAGAACTGTGCCGCCTGTCACGGCGAGCAGGGCGATGGCAACCACGAGCTCGGGGCGCCACGGCTCAATGACGCGATCTGGCTGTACGGCGGAGACATGGCGACCATCGTCGAAACGATCACCAACAGCCGCAACGGCGTCATGCCTTCGTGGGGCGAGCGGCTCGACGATGCGACGATCAAGCAGCTGGCGGTATACGTGCATGCACTGGGCGGCGGCGAGTAGGAATGGACGCTGAGGGCATGAACACCCTGCCCACTTCGCTGGCGAAACCGGCATCCGGAGATGCGCCCGAGCCGCCGGGCACGGCGGCCGAGGACCAGCCGCTGTACGCGTCGCGCGTGCGCGTCTATGCGCAGAGCGTGCAAGGCCTGTTCCGCAACCTGAAATGGGCCGGACTCATCGTCCTCCTCGGCATCTACTACCTGGCGCCGTGGCTGCGCTGGGATCGCGGTCCCGACGCGCCCGACCAGGCGCTGCTGATCGACATGCCGTCGCGCCGCGCCTATTTCTTCGGCCTCGAGATCTGGCCGCAGGAGGTCTACTACCTGACCGG
>JBFHDX010000083.1:0-16743 GCA_041584475.1 Alphaproteobacteria bacterium | reverse complement strand
TTCGACCAGATCGACAAGGCGCCGGAGGAGAAGGCTCGGGGTATCACGATATCGACGGCGCACGTGGAGTACCAGACGGAGGCGCGTCACTATGCGCACGTCGACTGTCCGGGCCACGCGGACTACGTGAAGAACATGATCACGGGCGCGGCGCAGATGGACGGCGCGATTCTGGTGGTGTCGGCGGCGGACGGTCCGATGCCGCAGACGCGCGAGCACATTCTGCTGGCGCGCCAGGTTGGCGTGCCGGCGCTGGTCGTCTACATGAACAAGGTCGACCAGGTCGACGACGAGGAGCTGCTGGAGCTGGTTGAGCTCGAGGTTCGGGAGCTGCTGTCGAGCTACGACTTTCCGGGCGACGACATTCCGGTGATCAAGGGTTCGGCGCTGGCGGCGCTGGAGGGTCGCGACGAGACGATCGGGCGGTCGTCGGTGGTCGAGCTGATGAAGGCGGTCGACGAGTACATCCCGCAGCCGGACCGTCCGAAGGACCGTCCGTTCCTGATGCCGATCGAGGACGTGTTTTCGATATCCGGTCGTGGGACGGTTGTGACGGGCCGGGTCGAGCGTGGCGTGATCAAGGTCGGCGAGGAGATCGAGATCGTCGGTCTGCGTCCGACGACGAAGACGGTGTGCACGGGCGTTGAGATGTTCCGCAAGCTGCTCGACCAGGGCGAGGCGGGCGACAACATCGGCGTGCTGTTGCGTGGCACGAAGCGCGAGGAGGTCGAGCGCGGCCAGGTTCTGGCGAAGCCGGGCTCGATCACGCCGCACACGAAGTTCAAGTGCGAGGCGTACATCCTGACCAAGGACGAGGGCGGGCGACACACGCCGTTCTTCTCGAACTACCGTCCGCAGTTCTACTTCCGGACGACGGACGTGACGGGCTCGGTGAAGCTTCCGGACGGCACGGAGATGGTGATGCCGGGGGACAACATCGCGATGGAGGTCGAGCTGATCGCGCCGATCGCCATGGACGAGGGCCTGCGCTTCGCCATCCGCGAGGGCGGCCGAACCGTCGGCGCCGGCGTCGTCACCGGCATCATCGAGTAGGTGGCGGCGCGAACGTGTGCGGGTCCCCGCGGCCGGATGCCCCGGGGCTCGCGTGTATTCGGAGCAGAAGATCGATCGATCGACGGGCTGCGCCCCGCGGGGCGGGCCCGGACCGTTCCGGGAGGAGCGACATTAGGAGTGTAGCTCAATTGGCTAGAGCACCGGTCTCCAAAACCGGGGGTTGGGGGTTCGAGTCCCTCCACTCCTGCCAGCCCGTGCCGCTGACTCCTGACGCGACGTGACCGCAAGACGAGGTTCGGGAAACCGGCAAGACGAACATGGCAAAGACGACACCTGCCCAATTCATCCGTCAGGTCCGCCAGGAGATCAACAAGGTGACCTGGCCGACGCGCAAGGAAACCGCGATCACCACCGCGATGGTCTTCGTCATGGTGGCGCTGGCGGCGGTGTTTCTGACGACCGTGGACTGGGTGTTCGCCGAATTGGTGCAACTGGTGCTCGGAGTCGGGGGCTAGCGATGGCGATGCGCTGGTACGTGGTGCACGTCTACTCCGGTTTCGAGAAGAAGGTCGTGCAGTCGATCCGCGAGCAGGCGGAGGCCAAGCACATGGCCGACCTGTTCGAGGAGGTCCTGGTGCCGACCGAAGAGGTCGTGGAGATGCGGCGCGGCTCGAAGGTCAGCGCCGAGCGCAAGTTCTTTCCCGGCTACGTGCTGGTCAAGATGGAGCTGACGGACGAGACGTGGCACCTCGTCAAGAACACGCCGAAGGTAACCGGGTTCCTCGGCGCCAAGGGCAAACCGGCGCCGATCAGCCAGGCCGAGGCGGACCGCATCCTGCATCAGGTCAAGGAGGGCGTGGAGCGTCCGAAACCCTCCGTGACCTACGAGGTCGGCGAACAGGTGCGCGTGAGCGACGGCCCGTTCACCTCGTTCAACGGGCTGGTCGAGGAAGTCGACGAGGAGAAGGCGCGGCTCAAGGTATCGGTTTCGATCTTCGGGCGGGCGACGCCGGTCGACCTGGAGTACTCGCAGGTCGAGAAACTGTAACGCCGCCGGATTGGCGGCTCACGCGGGAGGTCTGCCAGGACCGCACCGCGGACCCTTTAGCAGAGATGGGGTGAACCATGGCGAAGAAGATTGCGGGCTACATCAAGCTCGAAATACCGGCGGGACAGGCCAATCCCTCGCCGCCGGTGGGGCCGGCGCTCGGCCAGCGCGGCCTCAACATCATGGAGTTCTGCAAGGCGTTCAACGCGGCGACGCAGAACATGGAGCAGGGCACGCCGACGCCGGTCATCATTACCGCGTACCAGGACCGCACGTTCAGCTTCATCACCAAGACGCCGCCGGCATCCTACTATCTGCGCAAGGCGGCGCGCCTGCCGAAGGGCGCATCGGAGCCGGGTCGCGAGACGGTCGGGGAAGTCACGCGCGCGCAGCTGCGCGAGATCGCCGAGGCCAAGATGGCCGACCTGAACGCCAACGATGTCGAGGCGGCGATGCGCATGGTCGAGGGTTCGGCCCGGTCCATGGGCATCGTGGTGGTGGGGTAAGGCCATGGCACGCAAGGGAAAGCGACTCGTCGCAGCCTATGAGGCCATCGACCGGACTTCCGCCTATGCGCTGGACGAGGCGGTCAAGCTGCTGAAGGCGCGGGCGACCGCGAAATTCGATGAGACCGTCGAGCTGTCGATGAATCTCGGCATCGACCCGCGGCATGCCGATCAGCAGGTGCGCGGCGTCGTGCAGCTGCCCAACGGCACCGGAAAGTCGGTCCGCGTCGCCGTCTTCGCCCGCGGCGACAAGGCCGAAGAGGCCAAGAAGGCTGGCGCCGACATCGTCGGAGCGGAAGATCTGGCGGAAAAGGTGCAGGCCGGCGAGATGAACTTCGATCGCTGTGTCGCGACGCCGGACATGATGGCCGTCGTCGGCAAGCTCGGCAAGGTTCTGGGACCGCGCGGCCTGATGCCAAATCCGAAACTCGGCACCGTTACCCCGAACGTCGCCGACGCCGTCAAGGCGGCCAAGGGCGGCGAGGTGACGTTCCGCGCCGAGAAGGCGGGCATCGTGCATGTCGGGGTCGGCAAGGCGAGCTTCTCCGAGCAGGCGATCGCCGAGAACATCCGTGCCGTCGTCGACGCCATCGCGAGGGCGAAGCCGAGCGGCGCCAAGGGTACGTATATCAAACGCGTCTCCGTGAGCACGACCATGGGCCCGGGGATGCGCCTCGATGTTGGCGGGCTGACGAGCGCCGCCTGACGAATTCCGGGCGCCACCGGCATGTGTCGGTGGTGCCCGGCGATGGATACCCGGCCCTGGCCGGGTATGCCTGTCCGAGATTGCAGGTGCCGAACGCCGGCTTTGGTCCGGCCGCAGGCGTAAACGGGAAACCGGCCGGCATGAGACAGATGGTGCGGAGTTGGTTGCGGGTTTGGTGCCCGTTCCGGCTCGAACCACTGGGACAGGAACCGAGCGGATGTGGCCGAGGCGCTTGCCGACGCCGGATCCAGAGCGAAACCGGCCGTGCACCCTGGAGGGGGACGGCCAACTGTATCGGAGACGATCAGTGGACCGATCAAAAAAGGAAGCCCTGGTCGCCGAGTTGCGTCAGACCTTCGATGAGAACGAGCTGGTGGTCGTGACCCATCAGAGCGGACTCACCGTTGCTGAAGCCTCGGACCTTCGACGCCAGATGCGCGAGGCGGGAGCCCGGTTCAAGGTCACCAAGAACCGGCTGGTCAAGCTCGCGCTGAAGGGCACGAGGTTCGAGCATCTCGCCGATATCTTTTCCGGACCGACGGCGATCGCCGTTTCGGTCGACCCGGTGGTGGCCGCAAAGGTCGCCGTCGAGTTTGCGAACAAGAACGACAAGCTCACCATCGTTGCCGGTGCGCTCGGAGAGAAGGAGCTCGACTCCGAGGGCGTCAAGGCGCTGGCGAAGCTACCGTCGCTCGACGAACTGCGCGGAAAGATCATCGGCCTGTTGCAGGCCCCGGCAGGCAAGCTCGCAAGCGTCACCCAGGCGCCGGCGGCGCAGCTTGCGCGGGTCTTCGGCGCTTATGCAGCAAAGGAATGACGTGGCGTCCGGACCGATGTCCCGAGCGTTCGAGTCGAGGAGAAAGTAGAGATGGCTAACCTGGAAAAACTTGTAGACGACCTGTCCGGCCTCACCGTGATCGAGGCCGCGGAACTGTCGCGCTTGCTGGAGGAGAAGTGGGGCGTATCCGCCGCCGCGCCGGTCGCGGTCGCGGCCGCGGGTGGTGCTGTCCCGGCGGCGGAGGCGGCCGAGGAGAAGGACTCCTTCGACGTCATTCTGGCGGCGATTGGCGACAAGAAGATCAACGTCATCAAGGAGGTCCGTGCGATCACGGGTCTCGGATTGAAGGAGGCCAAGGATCTTGTCGAGGGTGCGCCGAAACCGGTCAAGGAAGGCGTCGGCAAGGATGAGGCCGCAGAGATCAAGAAGAAGCTGGAGGAGGCCGGCGCGAGCGTTGAGCTCAAGTAACGGCAGGTCAAGGGCCGTCGTGGCCTCGAGGGGCGCACCGTTCCGGTGTCGCCCCTCGACGCGCCTTCGCCGGTCGCTGTAGCGACACCGCATTTTGCGTCACGAATCGAGTAGACGAGGTTTAAATCATGGCGAAGTCGTTCACGGGGCGGAAGCGCATCCGCAAGAGTTTCGGGCGGATCCCCGAAGTTGCGCCGATGCCGAACCTTATCGAGGTTCAGAAGTCCTCGTATGACAGCTTCCTGCAGATGGATATTCAGCCCGAGAAGCGTGGGCAGTTCGGGCTTCAGGAAGTGTTCAAGTCGGTGTTCCCGATTCGCGATTTCTCCGAGCGGGCGCAGCTCGAATTCGTGCGCTACGAGCTGGAGGAGCCGAAATACGACGTCGACGAGTGCCAGCAGCGCGGCATCACCTACGCGGCGCCGCTCAAGGTTACGCTGCGCCTCGTCGTCTGGGACGTCGACGAGGATACGGGCGCCCGCTCGATTCGCGACATCAAGGAGCAGGACGTCTACATGGGTGACATGCCGCTGATGACGGCGAACGGCACCTTCATCGTCAACGGCACCGAACGCGTCATCGTCAGCCAGATGCATCGATCGCCCGGCGTGTTCTTCGATCACGACAAGGGCAAGACGCACTCGTCCGGCAAGTATCTCTTCGCGGCGCGGGTCATCCCCTATCGCGGGTCCTGGCTCGATTTCGAATTCGACGCCAAGGACCTCGTGTTCGTGCGCATCGACCGTCGCCGCAAGCTGCCGGCGACGACGCTTCTGCTCGCCCTCGACGGTGAGGAGACGGCAAAGCTGCGCGAGCAGCGCGCCGCCGAAAGCAAGGGGCTGGAGCCGCACGAGGCGCAGGGCATGTCGAAGGAGGAGATCCTCCGATTCTTCTACGACACGGTCACCTATACCGCGACCAAGAAGGGCTGGAAGACGGCGTTCGACGCGGATCGCATGCGCGGTATGAAGCTGGGCGCGCCGCTGGTCGACGCGAAGAAGGGCAAGGCCGTTGCCGAGGCCGGCGCGAAGCTGACCCCGCGCGTGATCAAGAAGCTCACCGACGGCGGCCTCAAGGAGATCCTTGTCGGCGATGAAGAGATCGTCGGTCGGTACATTGCGGAGGACGTGATCAACGTCAAGACCGGCGAGATCTACGCCGAGTCCGGCGACGAGATCACCGAGCAGCTGCTCGAGCAGCTCGCCGAAGCCGGGATCAAGGAGTTCCCGACCCTGAATATCGACCACATCAATATCGGCGCCTACATGCGCAACACGCTGGCGGCGGACAAGAACGCCAACCGCGAAGAGGCGCTCATCGACATTTACCGGGTCATGCGCCCGGGCGAGCCGCCGACGCTGGAGACGGCGGAGGCCCTGTTCCAGGGGCTGTTCTTCGATGGCGAGCGCTACGACCTGTCGGCGGTCGGCCGCGTGAAGATGAACTCGCGGCTGCGCCAGGAGACGGACGACCAGGTGCGTACGCTGCGCAAGGAAGACATCCTCTCGATCCTGCGCGTTCTGGTCGACCTGAAGGACGGCCGGGGCGAAATCGACGACATCGACCACCTCGGCAACCGCCGCGTGCGGTCCGTCGGCGAGTTGATGGAGAACCAGTACCGGATCGGTCTGCTTCGCATGGAGCGCGCGATCCGCGAGCGCATGAGCTCGGTCGATATCGACAGCGTCATGCCGCACGACCTGATCAACGCGAAGCCCGCGGCGGCGGCGGTGCGCGAATTCTTCGGCTCGTCGCAGCTCTCGCAGTTCATGGACCAGACGAATCCGCTGTCCGAGATCACCCACAAGCGGCGGCTCTCGGCGCTCGGTCCGGGCGGGCTGACGCGCGAGCGCGCCGGCTTCGAGGTTCGCGACGTCCACCCGACGCATTACGGCCGGATCTGCCCGATCGAGACGCCGGAAGGACCGAACATCGGGTTGATCAACAGCCTTGCCACCTATGCCCGGGTCAACCAGTACGGCTTCATCGAGACCCCGTACCGCACCGTCGTCGACGGCAAGGTCACCGACAAGGTGGTCTACATGTCGGCGATGGACGAGGGGCGCTACACCGTGGCCCAGGCGAACGCCGAACTCGACTCCAAGCGCAAGTTCGTCAGCGACCTTGTCAGCTGTCGCCGCGGCGGCGAATACATCCTGGCGCGCCCGGCCGATATCGACCTCATGGACGTGTCGCCCAAGCAGATCGTCTCGGTGGCGGCCGCGCTGATACCGTTCCTCGAGAACGACGACGCCAACCGGGCGCTGATGGGCTCGAACATGCAGCGCCAGGCGGTGCCGTTGATTCGTGCCGAGGCGCCGCTCGTCGGCACCGGCATGGAAGAGCGCGTGGCACGCGATTCCGGCGTCACCATCGTTGCGCGGCGCGCCGGCGTCGTCGACCAGGTGGACGCGACGCGCATCGTCGTGCGCGTGACCGGCGAAACGTCGGCCGACGGGTCGCGCGTCGACATCTACAACCTGCTGAAGTTCCAGCGTTCGAACCAGAACACGTGCATCACGCAGCGCCCGCTCGTGAAGGTCGGCGACGCGGTGGAAGCCGGCGACATCATCGCCGACGGCCCCTCGACCCATCTCGGCGAGCTGGCCCTCGGCCGTAACGTCCTCGTCGCCTTCATGCCGTGGCATGGGTACAACTTCGAGGATTCGATCCTGATCTCCGAGCGCATCGTGCGCGACGACGTATTCACGTCGATCCACATCGAGGAGTTCGAGGTCATGGCCCGCGACACCAAGCTGGGCCAAGAGGAGATCACGCGGGACATTCCGAACGTCGGCGAAGAGGGCCTGAAGAACCTCGACGAGGCCGGCATCGTCTATATCGGCGCCGAAGTGAAGGCAGGCGACATCCTTGTCGGCAAGGTCACGCCGAAGGGTGAATCGCCGATGACGCCCGAGGAGAAACTGCTGCGGGCGATCTTCGGCGAAAAGGCTTCCGACGTGCGTGACACCTCGCTCCGGGTGCCGCCGGGTGTGACGGGCACGATCGTCGAAGTGCGTGTGTTCTCGCGGCGCGGCGTCGAGAAGGACGAACGTGCGCTGGCGATCGAGCGGGCCGAGATCGAACGGCTGGCCAAGGACCGCGACGATGAACGCGGCATCCTCGAGCGATCGCTGCGGGCGCGACTGATGGAGCTGCTTCCCGGCAAGACGGTCGCCAGCGGCCCGAAGGGACTGGCCGCGCGCTCGAAGCTGAAGGTCGAGACGCTCGACGAACTGACGACCGGCCAGATGCGTCAGATCGTCGTCAAGGACGACGCGGTCAACGACGAGATCGAGGGCCTCAACAAGCATTTCGACGCGTCGATCGAACGGCTGCAGCGGCGCTTCGACGACAAGGTCGAGAAGCTGCAGCGCGGCGACGAGCTGCCGCCCGGCGTGATGAAGATGGTCAAGGTATTCGTCGCGGTGAAGCGCAAGCTGCAGCCGGGCGACAAGATGGCCGGCCGGCACGGCAACAAGGGTGTCATCTCGAAGATCATCCCGATCGAGGACATGCCCTATCTGGAAGACGGGACGCCGGTCGATATCGTCCTCAACCCGCTCGGCGTGCCGAGCCGCATGAATGTCGGTCAGATCCTGGAGACGCATCTCGGCTGGGCCTCGGCCGGCCTCGGCCGGCAGGTCGGCGAAATGCTGGCCAGCCTGCAGTCCGCGAAGGGCGGCAAGGACCAGCTCCGCAAGTCGCTGGAGAAGATCTACGGCAAGGCCATCTACAAGGAGGATATCGCCGGTCTCAGCGACGAGCAGGTGTTCGAGCTGGCGAGCAATCTGACCGGCGGCGTGCCGATGGCGACGCCGGTGTTCGACGGCGCGCGCGAGGACGACATCGTGCAGATGCTGGAACAGGCGGGTCTCGAGCGGTCGGGCCAGGTGACGCTCATCGACGGGCGCACCGGCGACACCTTCGATCGCAAGGTGACGGTCGGCTACATCTACATGCTGAAGCTCCACCACCTGGTCGACGACAAGATCCACGCGCGCTCGATCGGGCCGTACAGCCTCGTCACGCAGCAGCCCCTGGGCGGCAAGGCCCAGTTCGGCGGCCAGCGGTTCGGCGAGATGGAGGTCTGGGCGCTCGAGGCCTACGGCGCCGCCTACACGCTGCAGGAGATGCTCACCGTCAAGTCGGACGATGTCTCGGGCCGGACGAAGGTCTACGAGGCGATCGTCCGCGGCGACGACAATTTCGAGGCGGGCATCCCCGAATCCTTCAACGTTCTGGTCAAGGAATTGCGCTCGCTCGGCCTCAATGTCGAGCTTCAGGAAAGCGGATACTAGCGGCGCTCGCGAGGGCGGCCGGCGGCGGCCCTCGGATCGCGGCGGAATGAGGAACCCAAGGGGATATCCATGCAAGAGTTGATGAACATCTTCGGTCAGCCGAGCGGTCCGCAGAGCTTCGATTCGATCCGGATTTCGATCGCCAGTCCGGAGCGGATCCGCTCGTGGTCGTTCGGCGAGATCAAGAAGCCCGAGACCATCAACTACCGCACGTTCAAGCCGGAGCGCGACGGGCTTTTCTGCGCCCGCATCTTCGGCCCGATCAAGGATTACGAATGCCTGTGCGGCAAGTACAAGCGGATGAAGTATCGCGGCATCATCTGCGAGAAGTGCGGCGTCGAGGTGACGCTGTCCAAGGTGCGGCGCGAGCGCATGGGGCACATCGAACTGGCCTCGCCGGTCGCCCATATCTGGTTCCTGAAATCCCTGCCGAGCCGGATCGGCCTGCTGCTCGACATGACGCTGAAGGATCTCGAGCGCGTGCTCTATTTCGAGAGCTTCGTCGTCACCGAGCCCGGCCTAACCGAGCTCAAGCTGCAGCAACTGCTCTCCGAGGAGGAGTACCTCGACGCCCAGGACGAGATCGGCGATGAGAATTTCACCGCCAAGATCGGCGCCGAGGCGCTCAAGGACATGCTGAGCGCGCTCGACCTCGACGAAGTGCGGGCGACGATCCGGGCCGATCTCAAGGAGACGAGCTCGGAGGCCAAGCGCAAGAAGCTGGTCAAGCGGCTGAAGCTGGTCGAGGCCTTCATCGAGTCGGGCAGCCGGCCCGAATGGATGATCCTCGACGTCGTCCCGGTCATCCCGCCCGAGCTGCGGCCGCTGGTGCCGCTCGACGGCGGCCGCTTCGCGACCTCCGACCTCAACGACCTGTACCGCCGCGTCATCAACCGCAACAACCGTCTCAAGCGGCTGATCGAGCTGCGCGCGCCCGACATCATCGTGCGCAACGAGAAGCGCATGCTGCAGGAAGCGGTCGATGCGCTGTTCGACAACGGCCGGCGCGGCCGCGTCATCACCGGCGCCAACAAGCGTCCGCTGAAGTCGCTGAGCGACATGCTGAAGGGCAAGCAGGGGCGGTTCCGCCAGAACCTGCTCGGCAAGCGCGTCGACTATTCGGGCCGTTCGGTCATCGTCGTCGGCCCCGAACTCAAGCTGCACCAGTGCGGCCTGCCCAAGAAGATGGCGCTCGAGCTGTTCAAGCCCTTCATCTATTCGAAGCTCGAACTGTACGGCATGGCATCGACGATCAAGGCCGCCAAGCGCATGGTCGAGAAGGAGCGACCCGAGGTCTGGGACATCCTCGAAGAGGTGATCCGCGAGCACCCGGTGCTGCTGAACCGCGCGCCGACGCTGCACCGCCTCGGCATCCAGGCGTTCGAGCCGGTGCTCATCGAGGGCAAGGCGATCCAGCTGCACCCGCTGGTCTGCACGGCCTTCAACGCCGATTTCGACGGCGACCAGATGGCGGTGCACGTACCGCTGTCGCTCGAGGCGCAGCTCGAGGCCCGCGTCCTGATGATGTCGACGAACAACATCCTGTCGCCGGCGAACGGCAAGCCGATCATCGTGCCGTCGCAGGACATCGTGCTCGGCCTCTACTACATGACGCTGCAGATGGACGGCGCCAAGGGCGAGGGCATGTCGTTCGCCGACGTCGGCGAGGTCCAGTACGCGCTCGATCAGGGCGCGGTCAGCCTGCACGCGAAGATCACGGCGCGCTACCGCACCGTCGACGCCGACGGCAAGCCGCAGACGCTGCGCGTCGAGACGACGCCGGGCCGCCTGATCCTCTCCGAGATCCTGCCGCGCCATCCGCGGGTGCCGTTCGATCTCGTCAACCGCCTGCTCACCAAGAAGGACATCTCGACGGTGATCGACGTGGTCTACCGCCACTGCGGGCAGAAGGAGACCGTCATCTTCGCCGACCGGCTGATGAGCATGGGCTTCGGGCGGGCCTGCACGGCCGGCATCTCGTTCGGCAAGGACGACCTGGTAATCCCGACCGCCAAGGAGGAGCTCATCACCCAGGCCCAGCAGGCGGTCAAGGAGTACGAGCAGCAATATCTCGACGGGCTCATCACCCAGGGCGAGAAGTACAACAAGGTGATCGACGTCTGGTCGAACTGTACCGACCGCGTGGCCGACGAGATGCTCAAGGTCATGCAGCAGACCGACGACATCGGCCACCTGAACTCGGTCTACATCATGGCCCATTCCGGCGCCCGTGGTTCGGCCGCCCAGATCAAGCAGCTCGCCGGCATGCGCGGCCTGATGGCGAAGCCGTCGGGCGAGATCATCGAGACGCCGATCATCTCCAACTTCAAGGAGGGGCTGACTGTCCTCGAATATTTCAACTCGACCCACGGTGCCCGCAAGGGGCTGGCGGACACGGCGCTGAAGACCGCGAACTCGGGCTACCTGACGCGGCGCCTCGTCGACGTGGCGCAGGACTGCATCGTCGTCGAGGACGATTGCGGCACCGAGGCCGGCCTCGAGATGAAGGCCGTCATCGAGGGCGGCGAGGTCATCGAGGACCTGTCCGAGCGCATCCTCGGCCGCTGCGCTGCCGTCGACGTCATCGACCCGCTGTCCGGCGACGTCATCGTCGCCGGCGGCGACCTGGTCGACGAGGAGAAGGTCAACGAGATCGAGCGTGCCGGCCTCGACTCGGTGAAGATCCGCTCGGCGCTTACCTGCGAGGCCAAGCGCGGCATCTGCGGCAAGTGCTACGGCCGCGATCTCGCGCGCGGGACGACGGTCAACGTCGGCGAGGCGGTCGGCGTCATCGCCGCGCAGTCGATCGGCGAGCCGGGCACGCAGCTGACGATGCGCACCTTCCACATCGGCGGTGCGGCGCAGCGCGGCGCCGAGCAGTCGTCGATCGAGGCGAGCCTCGACGGCAGCGTGTCGGTGCAGAACCGGAACGTGGTCATCGACTCCAGCGATACGCCGGTGGTCATGGGCCGCAACTGCGAGATCGTCGTGCTCGACGAGCAGGGCCGCGAGCGGGCGCGTCACCGCGTGCCCTACGGGGCGCGGCTGCTGGCCGACGACGGCGCCGAGGTCGAGCGCGGGCAGCGGCTGGCGGAGTGGGACCCCTACACGATCCCGATCATCACCGAGAAGGAGGGCGTCGCCCACTATGTCGACCTCGTCGAAGGGCTCTCGATGCGCGAGGCGCTCGACGAGGCCACCGGCATCGCCAGCAAGGTCGTCATCGACTGGAAGCAGCAGCCGCGCGGCGCGGACCTCAAGCCCCGCATCACCCTGCGCGACGCCAAGGGCAACGTCGTGACGCTGCCCAACGGGCTCGAGGCCCGCTACTTCATGTCGTTCGACGCGATCCTCTCGGTCGAGAACGGTGCGCACGTGAAGGCCGGCGACGTGCTCGCCCGCATCCCTCGGGAATCGGGCAAGACGCGCGACATCACCGGCGGTCTGCCGCGCGTCGCGGAGCTGTTCGAGGCGCGCAAGCCGAAGGATTACGCGATCATCAGCGAATCCGAAGGGCGCGTCGAATTCGGCAAGGACTACAAGACCAAGCGGCGCATCGTCGTGTTGCCGTCCGAAGACGGCAAGGAGCCCGTCGAGTACCTGATCCCGAAGGGCAAGCATATCAGCGTCCAGGAGGGCGACTACGTGCAGCGGGGCGACCTGCTCATGGACGGCAATCCGGTGCCTCACGATATCCTGCAGGTGCTCGGCGTCGAGGCGCTGGCGGCCTATCTCATCAAGGAGATCCAGGACGTCTACCGGCTGCAGGGCGTCAAGATCAACGACAAGCACATCGAGGTGATCGTTCGCCAGATGCTGCAGAAGGTCGAGATCGAGGAACCCGGCGATACGATCCTGCTTGCCGGTGAACAGGTCGATCGCGACGAGTTCGACGCCATCAACGAGCAGACCGTCGCCGAAGGCGGCATGGCGGCCCGCGGCCGCCCGGTGCTGCAGGGCATCACCAAGGCGTCGCTGCAGACCAAGTCGTTCATTTCCGCGGCGTCCTTCCAGGAGACCACGCGCGTGCTTACCGAGGCGGCGGTCTCAGGACGCATGGACACGCTCGATGGCCTCAAGGAGAACGTCATCGTCGGCCGCCTGATCCCCGCCGGAACCGGGGCGGCGATGAACCGGCTGCGGTCGATCGCCGCCGAGCGGGATCGGGAGATTCTCGGTCCCGACGGCGACGGAGCCGAGGCGCTGCCGGTCGACGGCGAGTCCGCGAAGGGCGACGGAGAGGGCGACGCCGTTGCGGTCGAGGCCGAGGCCGAGGCCGAGGCCGACGAGACCCAGGACGCCTGAGCAACAAATCCGGGGCGGTCGGGGCGCGTGGCGCCCTGGCCGTCCCGTGAGCGGGCCTTGAAATTGCGGGAAAAACGGCAATCTAGTGCTTGACGCTGATCGGGGTGCTGAATAGTATGCGCCCGCTTTCAGGGGGCTGGCGGTAGGCGCTGCGTCACCTTCGGGTGATTGAGCGGCCTAGACGCAGCACCCAAGACCCTTGAAACAGACATAAGCCGGCCGGTCCGGCTGCACATTAGATCAACTGCGGTAAGCAGAGGATCGATCCTCGCTGCCGGTGTTTTCTTGCATCGCCGGTCTGGCGCATGCGGCACGGGCTGCGGGGATTAGTGATTGAGGAAATTCGGGATGCCGACGATCAACCAGTTGATTCGGAAGCCGAGGAAGACGCCGCCGGTACGCAACAAGGTGCCGGCGCTCGAGTCGTGCCCGCAGAAGCGCGGCGTCTGCACCCGTGTCTACACGACGACGCCGAAGAAGCCGAACTCGGCGCTGCGCAAGGTTGCCCGCGTTCGCCTGACGAACGGCTTCGAGGTCACCAGCTACATTCCCGGTGAGGGCCACAACCTGCAGGAGCATTCCGTGGTCCTGATCCGCGGCGGCCGCGTGAAGGACCTTCCAGGCGTGCGCTACCACATGATCCGCGGCACCCTCGACACCCAGGGCGTCAAGGATCGCCGCCAGCGTCGGTCGAAATACGGCGCCAAGCGGCCGAAGTAAGGCTGGAGGGTATCGGCATGTCTCGACGTCGCGCGGCCGAAAAACGCGAGGTTCTACCCGACGCCAAGTTCGGCGACGTGGTGGTCAGCAAGTTCATGAACTCCGTCATGGTCGACGGCAAGAAATCCGTTGCCGAGGGAATCGTGTACGGCGCCTTCGACACGATCGAGAAGCGCACCGGCAACGATCCGGTAAAGCTGTTCCACGAGGCCATCGACAACGTCAAGCCGCAGATCGAGGTCCGGTCCCGGCGCGTCGGCGGCGCGACCTATCAGGTCCCCATCGAGGTCCGGCCGTCGCGGGCGCAGGCGCTCGCCTTCCGCTGGCTGATCTCGATGGCGCGTGGGCGCTCCGAGAACACGATGGTCGAGCGGCTCTCGGGCGAGCTGATCGATGCCGCCAACAACCGTGGCAATGCCGTAAAGAAGCGCGAGGACACGCACCGGATGGCCGAAGCGAACCGGGCGTTCTCGCATTATCGCTGGTAACCACGAACGAGTCCGACGAGAGCGAACAATGGCACGCCAGACCCCCATCGAGCGCTACCGCAATATCGGCATCATGGCCCATATCGATGCCGGCAAGACGACGACGACGGAGCGCATCCTTTACTACACCGGCCGTTCCCACAAGATCGGCGAGGTCCACCATGGCAGTGCCACGATGGACTGGATGGAGCAGGAGCAGGAGCGCGGCATCACGATCACGTCCGCCGCGACGACCGCGTTCTGGAAGGATCACCGGGTCAACATCATCGACACGCCGGGCCACGTCGACTTCACCATCGAGGTCGAGCGGTCGCTGCGCGTGCTCGACGGCGCGGTCGCCGTTTTCGACAGCGTGGCGGGCGTCGAGCCGCAGTCCGAGACGGTCTGGCGGCAGGCCGACAAGTACCGCGTCCCGCGCATCTGTTTCGTCAACAAGATGGATCGCATCGGCGCCGACTTCTTCCGCTGCGTCGACATGATCGTCGACCGGCTGGGTGCCAAGCCGCTGGTCCTGCAGCTGCCGATGGGCACGGAGGCGGATTTCGCCGGAGTCATCGATCTCATCCGCATGCAGGCGATCCGCTGGAAGGACGAGAGCCTCGGCGCCGAGTTCGTCTACGAGGATATCCCGGCAAACCTTGCCGGGCCGGCGGCCGAGTACCGCGAGAAGCTGATCGAGACCGCGGTCGAGCAGGACGATGCGGCGATGGAGGCCTATCTCGAGGGGCAGGAGCCCGACGAGGCCACCCTCAAGGCCTGCATCCGCAAGGGCACGGTCAATCTGTCGATCGTCCCGGTGCTGTGCGGCAGCGCCTTCAAGAACAAGGGCGTCCAGCCGCTGCTCGACGCCGTTGTCGACTTCCTGCCGTCGCCGCAGGATGTCGGCTCGGTACGCGGCGTCAGCGTCGACGGCGAGACCGTGATGAAGCGGCTGCCGTCCGACGAAGAGCCGTTCTCGGCGCTCGCCTTCAAGATCATGAACGACCCGTTCGTCGGGTCGCTGACCTTCGCGCGCATCTATTCCGGCGTGCTGAACAGCGGCAACGCCGTGCTCAACACCGTGAAGGACAACCGCGAGCGGATCGGCCGCATGCTGCTGATGCACGCGAACCATCGCGAGGACATCAAGAGCGCGACGGCGGGCGACATCGTCGCCATCGCGGGCCTCAAGAACACGACGACGGGCGATACGCTGTGCGACCCGTCGCACCCGATCGTGCTCGAGCGGATGGAGTTTCCCGATCCGGTCATCGAGATCGCGGTGGAGCCCAAGACCAAGGCCGACCAGGAAAAGATGGCGACGGCACTGCAGCGCCTTGCCGCCGAGGATCCCAGCTTCCGCGTCTCGTCCGACGTCGAGAGCGGCCAGACCATCATCAAGGGCATGGGCGAGCTGCATCTCGACATCATCGTCGATCGCATGAAGCGCGAGTTCAAGGTCGACGCCAACGTCGGCGCGCCGCAGGTCGCCTACCGCGAGACGATCTCCAAGCCGACCCGCGTCGACTACACGCACAAGAAGCAGACCGGCGGCTCCGGCCAGTTCGCCCGCGTCATCATGGAGTTCGAGCCGCTCGAGCCGGGTTCCGGCTTCAAGTTCGAGAGCAAGATCGTCGGCGGCGCCGTGCCGAAGGAGTATATCCCCGGCGTCCAGAAGGGTCTTGACGCGGCGCGCGAGACCGGCGTGCTGGCGGGCTTTCCGGTGATCGACTTCCAGGTCTCCCTTGTCGACGGCTCGTATCACGACGTCGACTCGTCGGTGCTCGCCTTCGAGATCGCCTCGCGAGCGGCGTTCCGCGAGGCCGTCGAGAAGGCCGGACCGAAGCTGCTGGAACCGATGATGAAGGTCGAGGTGGTGACCCCCGAGGAATACATGGGCGACGTCATCGGCGACCTGAACAGCCGTCGCGGCATGGTCCAGGATACCGAGCCGCGCGGCAACGCCCAGGTCATTACCGCGATGGTGCCGCTGGCGAACATGTTCGGCTACATCAATACGTTGCGTTCGATGAGCCAGGGCCGCGCGCAATACACCATGCAGTTCGACCATTACGAGCAGGTGCCGCAGGCCGTTGCGGACGAGATCCGCAACAAGATGGCGTGACGGGCGAGGGGAACGGAGTAGGACCGATGGCGAAAGCGAAGTTTGAGCGTACGAAGCCGCACTGCAACATTGGTACGATAGGCCATGTCGACCATGGCAAGACGACGCTGACGGCGGCGATCACGAAGGTCTTGGCGGAGTCCGGAGGGGCCGAGTTCACGGCATTCGACCAGATCGACAAGGCGCCGGAGGAGAAGGCTCGGGGTATCACGATATCGACGGCGCACGTGGAGTACCAGACGGAGGCGCGTCACTATGCGCACGTCGACTGTCCGGGCCACGCGGACTACGTGAAGAACATGATC
>JBFHDX010000082.1:0-16943 GCA_041584475.1 Alphaproteobacteria bacterium | reverse complement strand
GCCAGCCCGGTCCTTGTCAGCGGAAGCTCCGTCGGCATCGTGCCGGTGGCCGCGAAGATGGCGTTCGCGACCGCCGGCCCGATCGGCGGCACCCCGGGCTCGCCGACGCCGGTCGGCGGCTCGCGGCTGTCGACGACATGGACCTCGACGTCCGGCATGTCGTCGATGCGGAGCGGCTCGTAGCCGTCGAAATTGTCTTGATCGACCGCACCTTCGGTCAGCGTGATCGCGTTGCGCAGCACGTGCCCGAGCCCGTAGCCGATGCCGCCCTCCATCTGCGAGCGGATGTTGTCGGGGTTGACCGGCACGCCGCAATCGACCGCGCACCACACCTTCTCGACCCTGAACCTGCCGTCGGCGCGGCGCGAGACCTCGGCGATCTGCGCGACGTAGGAGCTGAACGACTTCTGCACGGCGATGCCGCGCCAGCGTCCGGCCGGCGGCTTCGCGCCCCAGTTCGCTTTCTCCGCCACGAGCTTCAGCACGCCGGTCTTGCGGGCGTCGCCGCGCAGCAGCTCGAGCCGGAAGTCGAGCGGATCGCGCCCGGCGGCCTTCGCCGCGCGGTCGATCATCGTTTCCATCGCATAGGCGGTATGCGAATGGCCGACCGAACGCCACCACAGCACCGGCACGCCGACATTGGTCGTGTGCAGCTCGCCGCGCAGATTGGGGATCGCGTAAGTCGCATCCTTGACGCCTTCGACGGAGGTCTCGTCGATGCCCTCGTGGACGAGGGCCTGCTCGAAGATCGAACCGACGAGGATCGACTGGCCGACGATGCGATGGTGCCAGCCGGTCAGCCTTCCGCTCGCGTCGACGCCGGCCCGCACGCTGTGCACGTACAGCGGGCGGTAGTAGCCGCCGCGGATATCGTCCTCGCGCGTATAGACGAGCTTGATCGGCTGCGGCCGCCCCCACGCCTTCGCGATCGCGGCTGCCTCGGCCGCGTAGTGCGAATCATAGATCGCCCGGCGCCCGAACGAGCCGCCGGCCCAGAGCGTATGGATCGATACGTCCTGCGGCTCGATGCCGAGGACCGCGGCGGCGACGTTCTGATCGAGCGTCTGCAGCTGCGAGCCGGTCCACAGCGTCGCCTTGCCGTCCTTGAACAGGATCGTGATGTCGATCGGCTCCATCGGTGCATGCGCGAGGTAGGGGAACACGTACGTCCCCTCGACCACCGTCGCGGCGCCGGCGAGCGCCGCCGCGGCGTCGCCGTCGTTGCGGAACGGCATACCCTCGCGCCTGGCGAGCGCCTTGTATTCGGCCTCGAGCAGCGCCGTCGAGCGTGTCTCGGCATTGGTGAAATCCCAGTCGATCTTGAGCCGGTCGCGGCCCTTGATCGCCGGCCAGGTCGACTCGGCGAGGACGACGACGCCCTGCGGGATCCGGATCACGTCGACGACGCCGCGCACCTGGCGGGCCGCCGCGTCGTCGACCGACTTGACGGTGCCGCCCCATTTCGGCGCGCGCGCCAGCACCGCGACCAGCATGTCGTCGAGCTGCACGTCCATGCCGAAGCTGCGCGGCGCGCCGACCGTCTTGTCGCGCGTGTCGACGCGCGGGAACGCCTTGCCGATATGGACCCACTGATCGGGGGTCTTCAGCGTGACCGTTTCGGGTACGGCGACGCGCGCCGCCAGCTCCGCCAGCTCGCCGAACCCGGCGCTGCGGCCCGACGGATGGCGCAGCACGCCGTCTTCGACCGAGATGTCGTCGGCCGGCACCGCCCAGCGCTTGGACGCCGCCGCGACCAGCATGGCGCGCGCGGTGGCGCCGGCGCGGCGGTACTGCTCGAACGAGTTGGCGATCGCCGTCGAGCCGCCGGTGCCCTGGATGCCGAAGAACAGGTTCTTGTAGAGCTCGGCATTGGCCGGTGCGAATTCGACGCGGGTCTGCTCCCACGTCGCGTCGAGCTCTTCGGCGACGAGCGTCGCCAGGCCCGTCGCGGAGCCCTGGCCCTTGTCGAGATGTTTGGAGAAGACGGTGACGATACCGTCCGCGCCGATGCGGACGAACGGCGTGAAGTTGGGCCCCGCTGCCGGACCTGCCTGGGCCGCGGCCGGGCCGCGTGCGCCGCGGCGCACGCCGATGACGAGGCCGGCGCCGGCGAGGGCGGTGAATTTGAGGAAATCGCGGCGGCTGGGCCGGGGCGGAGACGAGGCGAGTCGCTTGATCGGAAACATGGCTCAGCCCTCCAGGATCTCGGCGGCGCGGTGGATGCCGGCGCGGATCCGGTGATAGGTGGCGCAGCGGCAGACATTGCCGTACATCGCCGCGTCGATGTCGGCGTCGGTCGGCTGCGGCGTATCTGCCAACAGCGCCGCCGCGCTCATGATCTGGCCCGACTGGCAGTAGCCGCATTGCGGCACGTCGAGCTCGCGCCAGGCGGCGCGGACCGCTTCGGCCTCGCGGGTGAACAGCCCCTCGATCGTCGTGATTCGCGACCCCTCGATGTCCTCCGCGAAGGTCTGGCACGAGCGCACCGGCATGCCGTCCATGTACACGGTGCAGGCGCCGCAGCTGGCGATGCCGCAGCCGAACTTGGTGCCGGTGAGCTTTAGCTCGTCGCGAATGATCCACAGGAGGGGGGTGTCGGATTCCACGTCGACCGTGCGTTCCGACCCGTTCAAGACGAATCGCGCCATGGGGAGACCTTTCCTGACTGCCGGGTTGCCGAGAGATATGCCCGTTGGTTCGTGCCTGCAAGCAATCTCGTTCGCCCCCCGCGGGCGTCAACCCTCGCGCTTCAGAGATTGATCGCCGTGCTCTTGTACACCGTCCGCATGGCGAAGATCGAGCGGATGCGGGCGACGTTCGGCAGGCGCGACAGGTACTGCTTGTGGATGCGCTCGTAGTCCTGGACGTCGGCGACGACGACGCGCAGCAGGTAATCCGCGTCGCCGGCCATCAGGTAGCACTCCATCACCGCCGGCACGTCCTGCACGGCCGACTCGAACGCCTCCAGCGTGTCGGTGCTCTGGCTGGTCAGCGAGACCTCGACGAAGACGTTGGTGCGCAGCCCGACGGCATCCTGGTTGAGCAGCATGGCGTAGCCGGCGATCGCACCGTCGTCTTGCAGCCGGGCGACGCGGCGCAGGCAGGCGGACTGCGAGAGGTTGACCCGCTCGGCGAGCTCCGCATTGGTCATGCGGCCGTTCGCCTGCAGCAGGTTGAGGATCTTACGATCCGTCGCGTCGAGATCGATCATTCGAAATAACTACCGCTAAAGCGACGTTTGAAGCAAGAAAATGCGAATAATGTTCCGTGTGCTGGCGAAGTTTGCAAGGACATGCACCCCCGCTCCCCGCTAGGATTGACCGAGGATTCAGCGCCGAAGCACGGGAGGTGGAAATGCTTGTCGGTGTGCCGAAGGAGATCAAGAATCACGAATACCGGGTCGGGCTGACCCCGGACAGCGTCCGCGAGTTCCGGGCGCACGGCCATACGGTGATCGTCGAGACCGACGCCGGCGCCGGCATCGGCGCCGCCGACGCCGATTACGCGGCGGCGGGTGCGGAAATCGTCGGCGAAGCGAAGGAGGTCTTCGCCCGCGCCGAGATGGTGGTGAAGGTCAAGGAGCCGCAGGGGGCCGAGCGCCGCATGCTGCGCGAGGGCCAGATCCTGTTCACCTACCTGCACCTGGCGCCGGATCCCGAACAGACGAAGGACCTCGTCGCCAGCGGCGCGGTCTGCATCGCCTACGAGACGGTGACCGACGGCAAGGGCGGGCTGCCGCTGCTGGCGCCGATGTCGCAGGTCGCCGGCCGCATGTCGATCCAGGCCGGCGCCCACTGCCTCGAGCGGGCGCAGGGCGGCGAGGGCATGCTGCTCGGCGGCGTGCCCGGCGTACCGCCGGCGAAGACCGTGGTGATCGGCGGCGGCGTCGTCGGCGAGAACGCGATCCTGATGGCGCTCGGCATGGGCGCCGACGTCACCGTGCTCGACCGCAACGTCGATGTGCTGGGCACGCTGAACCGGCGCTTCGGATCGTCGCTCAAGACCGCCTATTCGAGCCGCGCCG
Source organism: Alphaproteobacteria bacterium (assembly GCA_041584475.1). Taxonomy (GTDB): domain Bacteria; phylum Pseudomonadota; class Alphaproteobacteria; order UBA8366; family JADFVY01; genus JBFHDX01. The sequence continues at coordinate 12,919 of JBFHDX010000082.1, read as the reverse complement.
CGCTCGAACAGTACGTCACCGACGCCGACCTCGTGATCGGCGCCGTGCTGATCAAGGGTGCCGCGGCGCCGAAGCTCGTGACCCGCGAGATGCTGGGCCGGATGCGGCCGGGCGCGGTGCTCGTCGACGTCGCGATCGACCAGGGCGGCTGCTTCGAGACCTCGAAGCCGACGACCCATGCCGAGCCGACCTACGTCGTCGACGGCATCGTCCATTACTGCGTCGCCAACATGCCGGGCGCGGTGCCGCGGACCTCGACGCACGCGCTCAACAACGTGACGCTGCCCTACGCGCTGGCCCTGGCGGACAAGGGCTACCGCCGGGCCCTGCTCGAGAATCCGAATTTCCGCGGCGGCCTCAACGTCTACAAGGGCAAGGTCACCGAGCCGGCGGTCGCGCACGATCTCGACTACGAGTACGTGCCGCCGGAGACCGCGCTCGCCGCCTGATCCAGCAGAGGGATCTCCTCCCCCCTCTGGACCCCGGCCCTCGGCGAGGGCCGGGGTCGCGCTTCTTGTGGAATTCGGAACCGCCGGTCCGGCGCATTCCGCGGTCAACCCGAACGCGGAGTCCCCCTGCCGAGGCGGTGAGTCCGACCCCCACCCTGCGCTCCCCCTTTGAGGGGGAGGGTAAATTCATTTGCCACGGCAAAAGGTTGCCCCGTCCCCTGGTGGGCGGGGGAAAGGGGGAGCGGGCCGGTGTCGATTCCACGTAAGTGGATGATTTGCTAGGCGTCGTCGGGCAGCGGGATCGACTCGCTCTCGCCCGGCACCGGGTCGAAGCGGCCTTGGCGCCAGTCCTCCTTGGCCTGCTCGATGCGCTCGCGCCGGCTCGAGACGAAGTTCCACCAGATGTGGCGCGGCCCGTCCATCGGCTCGCCACCGAGCAGTACCACGCGGGAATCGTCCGCGGCCCGGATCGTCGGCGTCGCGCCGGGTGCCAGCACCAGCAGCTGTCCCGGCTCGTACGCCGCACCATCGACCGTGACAGCGCCCTCGACGAGGTAGACGGCACGCTCCTCGTGATCGGCGTCGACCGGCAGCGCCGCGCCGGCACGCAGGCTCGCGTCGACGTAGACCATCTCGGACAGGGTTGCGACCGGCGCCCGCGCGCCGTACGCCGCGCCGACGATCACCCGCAGCGCCTTGCCGTCGCCCTCGACGACGGGCAAATCGCCGGCGCCGTAATGCACGAAGTCGGGGTCGCACTCTTCGTCGCGCTCGGGCAGCGCGACCCAGATCTGCAAGCCGGCGACGCGCTCCGCGCGCTTGCGGATCTCGGCGTCGGAGCGTTCCGAGTGGACGATGCCGCGGCCCGCCGTCATCCAGTTCAGTTCGCCCGGTCGGATCGCCTGCCGGCTGCCGAGGCTGTCGCGGTGGATGATCGTGCCGTCGAACAGGTAGGTCACGGTCGCGAGCCCGATATGCGGGTGCGCCCGCACGTCGATGCCCTCGCCCGGCGGCAGCACCGCCGGGCCCATCTGATCTAGGAACACGAACGGCCCGATCATGCGGCGGCGCGACGAGGGCAGCACGCGTCGCACCTCGAAGCCGCCGATGTCGCGCGTGCGCGGGACAATGACGGTCTGCACCGGGCTGCCGGCGTCGGCCGGGGTCTGCACATCGTTCATCCGTATACCTCCTTGCGGTCCGCCAATCATGTAGGTGCGGACGGCCGCGCTGCCACCGGCGCTTGCCAGAACGGCGTCCGGTGGGGCATGACAGCGGGACGCGCTATCTTGGGGCAAACCGCGTCAACCGCCGGAACCGCGCCATGGCCGAATTCCTGACGACACGCGAAGTGGCGGCGCTGCTGCGCATCCGCGAGCGCAAGGTCTACGAGCTGGTCAGCGAGAGCGCGATCCCGGTCAGCCGGGTCACCGGCAAGCTCCTGTTCCCGCGCGACATGGTCGAGGCCTGGGTGCGCCGGCACGTCGAGTTCGGCGGCGGCACCGAAGGGCTGGTCGCGCGACCGCCGGTCCTGGCGGGCAGCCACGACCCGCTGCTCGACTGGGCGCTGCGCGAATCGTCCAGCGGCCTCGCCACCGTCTTCGACGGCAGCCTCGCGGGCCTGCAGCGGCTGGCGGAGGGCGGCGCCGTCGCGGCCGGCATGCATGTCTACGAACCCGATTCCGAGGATTGGAACCGCGCGCACGTCGCCGGCGCCATGCCCGGCCTGCCCGTCGTCCTGGTCGAGTGGGCGCGGCGCCGCCAGGGGCTCGTCGTCGCGGCGGGCAACCCGCTGGGCATCCGCGCCCTGGGCGATCTTGCCGGCCGGCGCGTGCTACCGCGTCAGAAACAGGCCGGCAGCCGGGTGCTGCTCGAGCATCTGATGCGGCGTGAGGGGCTCGACGCCGCGGCGCTTGCCTTCATCGAACCGCCGGCGCGCAGCGAGGGCGACGTCGCGCTCGCCATCGCCGACGGCAAGGCCGATGCGGGGTTGGCGATCGAGGCGGTTGCGCGCCAGTACCGGCTCGATTTCGTGCCGTTGTTCGAGGAGCGCTACGACCTCGCCGTCTGGCGACGGGACTGGTTCGAGGCGCCGCTGCAGGCGCTGTTCGGCTTCTGCCGGACGCCCGCCTTCGCCGCGCGCGCCGGCGAGCTCGGCGGCTACGATACCGGCGGCATCGGCACCGTCCACTACAACGGGCCGTGACGCACCCTCAGCTTGCCGGCCGCGCGTTCGGAAAGAACAGCTGCTGGCCCTCCACCTTGAACGAGGCGATCGCCGACTGGCCTTCGCCGCTCAGCAGCCAGTCGACGAAGGTCTGGCTGAGACGGGCCTTCGGATTGGGGCGCCTCTTCGAATTCACGACGATGACGCCGTACTGATTGAACAGCATCTCGTCGCCCTCGACGTGGATCCTGAAATCGCCCTTGTTGCGGAAGGCGATCCAGGTCGCGCGGTCGGTGATCGTGTACGCCGCCATGCCGACCGACGTGTTGAGGGTCGCGCCCATGCCCGAGCCGGTCTCGCGGTACCAGGTGCCGCTGGCCGCCACGGGATTGACGCCGCTCTGCGCCCATAGCCGCATCTCTTTCTTGTGGGTGCCGGAATCGTCGCCGCGCGAGGCGAAGGGGGCGCGCGCCGCGGCGATCGTCCGAAGCGCGGCGATCGGGTCGCGCGTGCCGCCGATGCCGGCCGGGTCGCCGGCCGGTCCGACGATGACGAAGTCGTTGTACATCAGGTCGTGGCGCTTGACGCCGAAACCCTCCTCCACGAACCGCTCCTCCGCCGCCCTGGCGTGCACCAGCAGCACGTCGCCGTCGCCGTTGCGGGCGTTCTTGATCGCCTGGCCGGTGCCCACCGCGACGACGCGAACCTCGATCCCCGTTTTGGCCGTGAATTTCGGCAGCAGGTAGTCGAGCAGCCCGGAATTTTGGGTCGAGGTGGTCGACTGCACGACGATGAAGTCGCCCTGGGCACGGCTGCCGGACGCCACGCCGGCCGTGATCAGGGCGGCCGCAGCCAGAACCGCGAGCCGCATTGCGCGTGGCTTCGAGTACATCGTTCCTCCTCGGGAATTGGGGATTGAGTGCGTTTTCATGCGCCGGATCCTCACAGCACGATCCGTCCCTCCAGATAGGCGGCGGCTGCGCGGCTCGCCGGGCCGTCGAAGAAACCTGCCGCGGGCGTGCGTTCGGTGATCTGCCCGTGGTGTAGGAAGACGACCTCGTCGGCGAGCCGGCGCGCCTGGCCGATGTCGTGGGTGACGAGGACGATCTTCGTGCCGCGCTCGCGCGCATCGAGGATCAGCGCCTCGATCGCCGACACCGCCGCCGGATCGAGATTGGTTCCCGGCTCGTCGAGCAGCAGCACCTCGGGCCGCGGCGCCAGCGCGCGGGCGATGGCGAGCCGCTGCTGTTCGCCGCCCGACAGCAGGCGGGCCGGCGTGCGCGCCAGGTGGTCGAGCCCGGCGCGGCGCAGCGCGACCAACGCATCGCGCTGGCGTTCGGCACGCGACGCGCGGCGCAGCGCGAACCTGACGTTGGCCAGCGCCGAGCGGCGCAGCATGACCGGCTTCTGGAAGACGAAGCCGAGCTTCGGGGCACGCTCGCGGTCGGGCGCGCGGCCGGCCCAGCGGACGCTTCCGCGATCGGCGGTGATGAGCCCGGCGAGCAGGCGCAGCAACAGGCTCTTGCCGGCGCCGTTCGGGCCCATGATGACGGTGACGGCGTCGCCGTCGAGCGCGAACTCGACGATATCGATGAGCCGGCGGCCGTCGCGCGCGAGCACCAGGCCCGCGGCCTCGATCGGCAGCACCCGGCGCGCCGTGCCGACCCTGCCCTCGGATGCGTTTGCGCTGTCGAGCGGCATCGCCGGCTCACGCATAGGCCATGCGAACCGCGGTGCGCCGCAGCCCCATGACCAGGGCGTTCACGGCGACGGCGAGGACCAGCAGCACGATGCCGAGCCCGAGCGCCAGCGCAAGGTTGCCCTTCGACGTCTCGAGCGCGATCGCCGTCGTCATGACGCGCGTCACGTGATTGATATTGCCGCCAACGATGAGCACCGCGCCGACCTCCGCCACGGCGCGGCCGAAGCCGGCGAGCAGCGCCGTCAGCAGGCTGTAGCGGCCATCCCAGAGGAGGGCGGCGATGGTCTCCCAGGCGCCGATGCCGAGCACGCGCAGCTGCTCGTCGTACTCGGCGCGCAGATCCTCGACCGTCTGCCGCGCCAGCGCGGCGATGATCGGCGTGACCAGGATCGCCTGGGCGATGATCATCGCCGCCGGCGTATAGAGCAGCGCCAGCGGGCCGAGCGGGCCGGCGTTCGACAGCATCAGATAGACGACGAGGCCGACGACGACCGGTGGCAGGCCCATCAGCGAATTCACCAGGACGATGAGAGCGCCGCGGCCGGGGAAGCGGGCGATCGCGAGGGCGGCGCCGAGCGGCAGGCCGATGGCGGCCGAAATCAGCACCGCCGTCAGGCTGACGCGCAACGAGAGGGCGATGATCTCGATCAGCGCCGGGTCGAAGACCGCGAGCAGCCGGAACGCCTCACCGAACGCCGCGCCGAAATCCTGCATGGTCGATTCTCTCCACCGTCGATGGAGAAATTATGCACCAATCGTCATTTTGTCCAGTAATGACGCTAAATCTGTAAGAAACGCATATATTCACGCAAGAACAGCAGCACTCAGGCGTCGATCGCGTGTCGCCGGCTTTTCGGCACCTGCTCCCGAATCGATGCGGCCATCTCGTACCAGCCGCGCGTGCGGGTGACGATGCGCACGACCGAGAGCATGACGGGGACCTCGATGAGGACCCCGACCACCGTGGCCAGCGCCGCCCCCGATTCGAGGCCGAACAGGCTGATCGCCACGGCGACGGCAAGCTCGAAGAAATTGCTCGCGCCGATCAGTGCAGAGGGGCCGGCGACGCAGTGCGCCTCCCCCAGAACGCGGTTGAGGGCATAGGCGAGCCCGGAATTCAGATAGACCTGGATCAGTATCGGCAAGGAGAGCAGGGCAATGACGATGGGCTGCGCGATGATCTGCCGGCCCTGGAACCCGAACAAAAGGACGAGTGTTGTCAGGAGTGCCAGCAGCGAGACGGCGTTCATCGGTTTCAGGGCCCGCGCCAGCGCCGCCTCGCCGCCGCCCGCGAGCAGGCGGTGACGAAGCAGCTGGCCGGCAATAACCGGGACGACGATGTAGAGCACGACCGAGAGCAACAAGGTTTCCCACGGCACGACGATTGCCGATAGGCCCAGCAGCAACCCGACGATCGGCGCAAACGCAAAGATCATGATGATGTCGTTGAGTGCGACCTGCGTAAGCGTGAAATGGGGCTCGCCGTCCGACAGGTTGCTCCACACGAACACCATCGCCGTGCAGGGGGCCGCGGCCAGCAGGATGAGGCCGGCGATGTAGCTGTCGATCTGCTCTGCCGGCAACCACGGCCGAAACAGCCAGCCGATGAACAGCCATGCGAACACCGCCATGGAGAACGGCTTGACCGCCCAGTTGATGACAAGGGTGACGCCGATGCCGCGCCAGTGCTCACGCACGCGATGGAGCGCTCCGAAGTCGACCTTCACCAGCATCGGGATGATCATCAGCCAGACAAGTCCGGCTACGGGCAGATTGACCTGTGCGACCTCGAGCCCTCCGACAAGCCGGAATAGCTCCGGCGCGGCGTGGCCGAGCGCGATCCCGGCGACGATGCAGGCCGCGACCCAGACGGTCAGGTAGCGTTCGAACAGGGACATAGAATTGTCTCTATGCTTCGGTCGGACCGCGCGACGCTGCGATCGCGTCAGGCGTTTGCCGGAAACAGGCGGCCAATCTCGTTGAGCCGCGATCGAACGCTTGCGGGGTCAAGCTTCGTGAGCGGCAGTTGCGTGAAGGCGACGATACGGTCGTAAAGCAGGCGATGCGTATCGGCGAAGCCGGCCCGCTTTTCCGTTGCGCTGCCCGGCGCGGCGGCAGGGTCGGGCAGGCCCCAATGGGCGGTCACCGGCCGTCCCGGCCAGACCGGACAGACCTCGCCGGCGGCGTCGTCGCAGACCGTGATCACGAAGTCGATCGTCGGTGCGCCGGGCCGCGCGAACTCGTCCCAACTCTTGGACCGCAGCCGATCCGTCGGATAATCGAGGACCTGCAGCAGTTCCAGCGCATAGGGGCTCAGCAGTCCCGTGGGATGGCTGCCCGCGCTGTAGGCGACGAAACGAGGGGCGCCGACGCGGTTCATGACGCTCTCCGCGATGATGCTGCGCGCGGAATTGCCGGTGCAGAGGAACAGCACCCTGTGGACACGCTCGGTCATCCGCAGGACTCGTTGATCTTGGCGAGCTCACCGCACAGTTCCGGCTGGCTGCCGCAACAATCCTCGGTCAGGAACGCCAGCAGGCGGCGCGTTCCCTCGACGTCCGCAGCATAGATCACGTTCCGGCTCTGGCGCCGCGAGCGGATCAGTCCGGCCCGCTCGAGCTGCGCCAGGTGAAACGACAGGCTGGACGGCGCCAGCTCGAGCTCACCGGCGATCGTGCCGGCGGGGAGTCCGTTCGGACCGGTCCGGATCAGCATCCGGAAGACGTCGAGCCGGTGCCGGTGGGCAAGGGCCGCGAGCGCATCGAGGGCGTCCTTTGTTTCCATAATTCGATAATAGTCGAAATATGGAACGATGCAATGGAATTTCCTGCCGGACACCGGTCGTCAGATCGCCACGCAGAGCCGCAGCGCGTCGTAGATCGCAGCGTGGATGTTGCGGCTCGAAACCGCGTCGCCGATGCGGAACAGCCGATAGCTGCCGGCGGGGTTGCGCACGATCTCCTGCGGCCGCACGGCTATCAGCGCCTGGTAGTCGACCTCGCCGAGATTGGACGAGCCGGGCTTCAGCGCGAAATAGACGTCGTCGAGCGGCAGCGTGCCGTGCTCGACCACCACCTGGTCGACGAGCCGCTCCTGCGTGCGCTCGGTATAGTCGCTGCCCAGCACCGCCGCCAGCTTATTGCCCTCGCGCCGCACCGAGACGAGGCGCGTGTTTATGGTGATCGTGACGCCGTGCCGCTGGAAGCTTTGCGCATAGGCGACATGGTTCAGGCCGCCGACCTCCGGCGCGAAGAAGCGTTCCGGCGTCACCAGCTCGAGCCGGCTGCCGGCCTCGGCGAGGAACTCGGCGGCCTGCATCCCCGGATGGGCACCGTTGTCGTCATACAGCAGCACGTCCTCGCCCGGCTTGACGTCGCCGGAGAGGACGCCCCAGCTCGTCGCCACGAGCGGCTCGCCGTCCTCGAGGAACGAGGTGTTGGGCAGCCCGCCGGTGGCGACGATCACGACGTCCGGTTCCTCGACCAGCACGTCGCCGGCCTCGGCATAGGTGTTGAACCGCATGTCGACGCCCGCCGCCGCGCAGCGCTCGACGCGCCAGTCGACGATGCCGATGAGCTCCGACCGTCGCCGCATGCGTGCCGCGAGTCGCACCTGCCCGCCCGCCTGCGGCGCCGCCTCGAACAGCGTCACGGCGTGGCCGCGTCCGGCGCATACGCGTGCCGCCTCGAGGCCCGACGGGCCGGCGCCGACGACGACGACCCGGTGCTTTGTCCCCGTCGTCGGCCGGATGACATGCGGCATCGTCGCCTCGCGGCCCGTCGCCGGGTTGTGGATGCACAGCGCCTCGTGGCCCTCGTAGATGCGGTCGAGGCAGTAGGTGGCGCCGACGCAGGGGCGGATCTCAGCCTCCCGGCCCTCGGCGACGCGGGCCGCGATGTAGGGGTCGGCGATGTGGGCGCGCGTCATGCCGACCATGTCGAGCTTGCCCTCGGCGACGGCGTGGCGCGCCGTGGCGACGTCGGCGATGCGCGCGGCGTGGAACACCGGAAACTTCGTCGCCGCGCGGACCTCGCCGGAGAAGTCGAGATGCGGTGCCGATGCCATGCCCTGTACCGGGATCACGCGCGACAGCGCGGCGTCGGTATCGATGTGGCCGCGGATGATGTTGAGGAAGTCGACCCGGCCCCCGGCGACGAGCCGTTGCGCGATCTCGATGCCCTCCTCGCGGCTCAGCCCCTGTTCCCAGTCCTCGTCGGCGACCATGCGGATGCCGACGATGTAGTCGTCGCCGACGGCGGCGCGGACGGCGTCGAGCACGCGGTGCGTGAAGCGCAGCCGATTGTCGAGCGAGCCGCCGTACTCGTCGGTCCGCCGGTTCGTGGCCGGCGACCAGAAACCGTCGAGCAGGTGGCCGTACGCCTCGATCTCGATCCCGTCCATGCCCGCCGCCTGCATGCGCTGCGCCGCCGCGGCATAGGCCCCGACGATGCGGTCGATGTCCCAGTCCTCGGCCTGCTTGGGGAAGGCGCGGTGCGCCGGCTCGCGGATCGGCGAGGCGGCGAGGACCGGCAGCCAGTCCGCCTTGTTCCAGCCGGTGCGGCGCCCGAGATGGGTGATCTGGATCATCACCGCGGCGCCGTGCTCGTGGCACTCGTCGCACAGCCGCCGCAGCCACGGCACGATCTCGTCCTTGTACGCGTGCAGGTTGCCGAACGCGGCCGGCGAATCCTCGGCGACGAGCGCCGAGCCCGCGGTCATCGTAAGCGCGATGCCGCCCTTCGCCTTCTCGACGTGATAGTGGCGGTAGCGGTCGGTGGGCATGCCGTCCTCGGAATAAGCGGGCTCGTGCGCCGTCGACATGATCCGGTTGCGCAGCTCCAGATGCCTGAGCCGGTAAGGTTGCAGCAGCGGGTCCTTGCTCGTCATCGTCGTCTTCCCGGTTGCCGCCGCGCGCCTACAGCCGCATGGCCAGCGCGCGGCCCTCGTAGATCGCCATCACCGCGAGCCGCGGGGCGACGCAGTCGCCGATCGAATGAACCTCGAGATCGCCGCCGGCGAGCGCATCGCCGAGCGCCGTCTGCGCGTCGTTGGTCGCCGCGATAACGAGCGCGTCGGCGTCGATGCGCCGCGTCGTCCCGCTGCGCAGGTCGACGATATCGGCGCCGTCCCCGTGCCAGGCGGTGATCGCCGCGTCGCCGACCGTCGCCACGCCGAGCTGCGCCAGCTTCCGGCGCAGCGGCCAGTCGGTGGCGGTGCGCACCAGCTCCCACGCCGCCATCGCGAAGCGGGTGACGATGGTCACCGCGTGGCCCTGCTCCGCCAGATGCCAGGCGGTGCCGGCGCCGTGCCAGTGGCCGATGTCGTCAAGGACGATGACGCGCCGCCCCGGGCGGGCGCTGCGCGCCATCACGTCCTCGACCGCCCAGACGTTGCCGGCGTCGATCCCGGGCAGGCGCTCGACATGCGGCAGCGCGCGCTGGAAGCCCGTGCCCGCCGGCAGCGAGCCGGTCGCCAGCACGACCGCATCGGCGCCGTACGCGGGGATGTCCTCCGGCTCGATCGGCGTGTTCGGCCGTACGTCCACCTGCAGCTTCGACAGGGTGGTCTCGTACCAGTCGATCAGATCGAGGATCTGGCCGCGGCGCGGCTGCAGGCCGGCAAGCCGGAAGCGCCCGCCGAGCTTTGACCCGGCCTCGGCGAGCGTCACCCGGTGTCCGCGCCCGGCGGCGACGCGCGCTGCCTCGAGCCCCGCCGGGCCGGCGCCGACGACGAGGATCCGCCGCGGCGCCGGCGCGGGCTCGAGGCGGTCGCCGCCCCATTCGAACTCGCGGCCAGCCGACGGGTTCACCAGGCACGAGATCCAGTAGTCGCGGTAGCGGCGGCCCCAGCACATCTGGTTGCAGCTCAGGCACGGGCGGATGTCCTCGGGCCGGCCGTCGCGCGCCTTGTTGGCGAGGTGCGGATCGGCGATCTGGCCGCGCACGATCGACACCAGGTCGGCCTGGCCGGCGGCGATCACGTAGTCGGCGTTCTCGGGCGTACGCACATGGCTCTCGCACTGTACGCGTGCGTGCCTGACGACCTGCTTCAGCGCCTGCGCGAAGGGCGCGCCCAGCTTGTCCTCGTAAAGCACCGTCGGCATCAGCGGGTAGAAGTCGAAATAGCTGCCGGTGCCGCAGGTGACGTAATCTATCAGCCCGCGCGCATCGTGCCAGGCGGCGATTTCCTGCATCGCCTCGACCGACAGCGAGGCCTCGACGACCGGGTGCATGCTGACCGCCATGCCGACGATGAAGTCGTCGCCGGTGCGGCGGCGGATGCGGCCGACGATCTCGGACGAGAAGCGCATCCGGTTGTCGAACGAACCGCCCCAGCGATCGTCGCGCCGGTTCGACCACGGTGTCCAGAACTGGTCGATCAGCGCGTGGTAGGCGGCGAACAGCTCGACGCCGTCGAACCCGGACTCGTACGCGCGCCGCGCCGCCTCGGCGTAGCCCTCGATGACCTCGTCGATCTCGGCCTCGGTCATCGCGTGGCTGCCGTCGGAATCGTGGTAGGAGGGCAGGCCCGACGGCGACCAGTTGGGGGCGAACGAGTTGTCGGCGTCGCCGTGCTGACCGACATGGTAGAGCTGGTGAATCATTACCGCGCCGTGCGCCTTGCAGGCCTCGGTGATGGCGCGGAACGCGGGGATCACCGAATCGTCGCCGTACCGGAAATTGCCGCGCGTCAGCACGCCCGTGCGGTGCACCGGCACCGGCTCGACGACGATCATCGCCGCGCCGCCGCGCGCCCGCTCCTCGTAGTAGCTCCGGTGGCGCGCCCCGGGCAGCCCGTCCTCGGCCATGTTCGCGGTGTGGGCGCCGAATACGAGCCGGTTGCGCAGCGTCCGGTGGCGCAGCGCGGTGGGTTGAAAGAGGTGTGGGAAGGCGGTGCTCATGCGCCGATCCCGGCGGCGCCGTCGCCCGCCGCGCGAGGTCCGCATCGGCCGCCGGAAGCGTCCCCGTGTCGCCGTGCCGCCATGCCGTCGTCCCCGGCCGCCCCGACCGTCAGTACCAGGCGTCGGGCATCGACGCCTTGCGGCGCGCCACGAACTCGCGCAGCCCCTCGTCGACGCCCGGGTCGATCGGCGGCGCCTCGTACTCGCGCAGCGCCGTCTTCCAGGCCTCGTTGGCGCGCGTCCGCGAATCCTTCGAGCCGAGCTGCTCCCACTGCTCGAACGAGGCGTTGTCGGTCAGCGCCGGCTCGTGGAACGCCGTCTCGTAGTTCGCCATGGTGTGCGCGCAGCCGAGGAAGTGCTGGCCCGGCCCGACCTCACGAAAGGCGTCGAGCGCGAACGCGTCCTCGTCGAGCGCGAGGCCGTTCATGAACACGTGCATCATGCCGAGATGGTCGGCGTCGAGCATGAATTTCTCGTAGTCCATGACCAGCGCCCCCTCGGACCAGCCGGCGCCGTGCAGGATGAAGTTGGCGCCGCAGAGCAGCGCCGGCATCAGCGAATCCGCGCTCTCCTGCCCGGCCTGGTAGTCGGGGACCTTGGATGCGGTCAGCGCCCCGCCGCAGCGCAGCGGCAGGTTGAGCCGTCGCGCCAGCTGCCCGACCGCGAGATAGGCGAGCGCCGGCTCGGGCATGCCGAAGGTCGGCGCCCCCGTCTTGAGCGACATCGAGCTCAGGAAATTGCCGTAGATCACCGGCGCGCCCGGACGCACGAGCTGCGTCAGCGCCACGCCGACCAGCGTCTCGGCGTGGGCCTGGGCGACCGCGCCCGCGGTCGTCACCGGCCCCATGGCGCCGCCGAGGATGAACGGCACGACGACCGCGCACTGGTTGGCCGCGGCGTAGGTCCGGAGCGCCGCCGACATCGTCACGTCGTAGACCAGCGGCGAGTTGACGTTGATGTTGCCGAGGATGACGCAATTGCCGTCGACGAACTGACTGCCGAACAGGATGCGGCACATCTCGATCGAGTCGGCGGCGCGCTCGGGCGCCGTGACCGAGCCCATGAACGCCTTGTCGGAATAGCGGATGTGGGCGTACACCATGTCGAGGTGGCGCTTGTTCACCGGCACGTCGACCGGCTCGCAGATCGTGCCGCCGGAATGGTGCAGCCACGGCGAAGCCCAGGCGAGCTTGACGAAATTCTCGAAATCCTCGAGCGACCCGTAACGCCGGCCGCGGTCGAGGTCGCAGACGAAGGGCGAGCCGTAGGCCGGCGAGAACACCGTGTGCGGATGGCCGATCTCGACCGAGCGCGCGGGGTTCCGCGCGTGCTGCGTGAAACGTGGGGGTGCGGTGCCGATGATTTCGCGGACGAGACCGCGCGGCATGCGCACGCGTTCGCCCTGCACGTCGGCGCCGGCCTCGCGCCACAGCCGCAGCGCCTCGGCGTCGCCGCGGAACTCGATGCCGATCTCCTGCAGGATCGACTCGGCGTGCTCCTCGATCGCCGTCAACCCGTCCTCGTCGAGCAGCTCGAAGGTGGGGATCCGGCGGGTGATATATGCCGGCGCCGCCGTTTCGCGACGTGCAGCGCCGATGCGCCGGCCACGGCGGCCGCCGCGACTCCTGCCGGCATCCGCGCGCTTTCCGGACGATTCGCGAACCCGCTGCATGGCACACCCCGTAGCAGCCTCCACATGG
>JBFHDX010000081.1:0-17452 GCA_041584475.1 Alphaproteobacteria bacterium | reverse complement strand
CTGTATAGCGGCAAACGGGACGACCGACAAAACGTCGATTCAGGCTGATTTGCTCAACGCTCGAGGCCGAGCCGCGCATGCCATTCGGCGATCGATTCCGCGGGATAGCCGTCGAACCGCTTGTCGCGCGGGCCGGCCTGAGCCGGCACCCAGCCGGCCTTCGAGCCGAGCATCAGGTGGGTGCGCTCCGGCGGCACGGGCAGCTCGCTGTCGATTGCGGACGCGAAGGGGTGCACCAGCTCGGGCCAGCGCGGGTCCCACAGCCACAGGCCGCTGCCGCACACGCTGCAGAAACGCCGTTCCGCCGGGCTGGTCTCGTCGCCGCCGCGCCGCAGGCGCGCGTGGTAGACCGAAATGTGCTCGTCGCCGTCGATTTCCAGGTTCGCGGCATCGCCCGACAGGTTGATCGCGTAGCCGCCGCTGCCCTGCGTCTTGCGGCAGATCGAGCAGTAGCAGAGGTTGAACGGGTAGGGGTGCCGCGATTCCAGTCGGAACCGCACGGCGCCGCAGTGACACGATCCTTCCAGACGCATGGGCTACTCCTCGCTCCGTTCGATGATCTCCACGCCGGTCGGCTCGGCCAGGCCCGGCGCCCGTCACGCGGATTCGTCCGTGCCCCCGCGGCCGCGCCGATGCTGCGGCAGGCGGCCGTCGGCGCTCACCCAGTCGATCCGGCTGCCGGTCCACAGCTCGTCCTCCGGCGGCAATGCAGCGGGGTCGTCGAGCGTGGCAACGGCGACGTCGACCGCATCGCCGCCGACGTAGCGGAAGCTCAGAGAGGTGCCGCACTCGGGGCAGAAGCCGCGCTCGCCGATTTCGCTCGAGCGGCGCCAGCGCGGCGGGCCCCGGGTCCAGTCGACGGCGGCGGCCGGGAATTCCGCCCAGGTGACGAAGGCGGCACCGACGGCACGCTGGCACATGCGGCAGTGGCAGTTGGTGACGTTGTTCGGCCGGCCGCGAACCGCATAGCGGATCGATCCGCAGAGACATCCGCCCGTGCGTGTCATGGTGGGACGGTCCCAGCTGTGGCTCTCACCCATGATCGAAGCCTATTTGGCTTGCCGCAAGGGGCATGATCGTCCTGCCCACCATTATTCCCGTCTATGCGAACGGTAGGTCCGCGACGACACCCGGCCGCGGGCCGTCGGGCATCTTTACTTCGACCGGCGTTCCCGCGGCCCAGTGCTCCCGATCGAGCATCGCCAGCCCAATATTGCATGCGAACCGCGGCGAATGGGCCGCCGAGGTTATGGCGCCGATCCGTGCGGCACCGGCGAGGACGGGCCAGGGTTCGACGCAGGGCGTGCAGGACACGCCCTCGAACCGTATGCCGCGGAGGCGGCAGCGCACGCCTTCGCGGGCAATCCGCGTCAACGCCTCGCGGCCGATGAAGTCGATCGGCCGGTCGAGGTTGCAGAACCGCTCCATGTTGCATTCCAGCGGGTTGTGCTCGCGGCTGATGTCGCTGCCATAGGTGCTCAACCCACCTTCGATTCGCTCGATCAGATTGGGGCATCCGGGCCCGACCTCCAGCGGCTGGCCGGCCTCCCACAGCGCATCCCACAGCGCGAGCCCGACCTCTCGATCATCGACATAGATCTCGAAGCCGCCCTGCCTGCTCCAACCCGAGCGCGCCACGATCAACTCGTGGCGCTCGAAAGGCAGGGGCGCGAAGCGGAAGAAGCGGATCGCCCGGACCGCTTCCCCGAACACCGCCGCCATCAGGTCGTCCGATCTCGGTCCCTGCACGGCGAGCGGACAGACGTCCGCCTCCTCGATCGCGACGTCGAGACCGATGCCCGAGGCAAGCCCGTTCGCCCACAGCAGCACGTCGGAATCCGAGATCGACAGCCAATAGCGGTCCTCTGCCAGCTTGAGGACGACCGGATCGTTGATCAGTCGGCCGTCGCGGTCGACCAGCGGGGCAAAGAGGCACTGATCCGTCGCCGCACGGCCGAGATCGCGCGGCGTCATCAGCTGCACCAGCCGCGCGGCGTCGGGTCCGCGCAGCTCGACCTGGCGCTCGCAGCCGACGTCCCAGAGCTGGACGTGCCGGCGCAGGTGCCAGTAATCCTCCTCGAGCGACCGGAAGATCGCGGGCAGCAGCATGTGGTTGTAGACCGTGTAGCTCTTCACTCCGAGCGCTTCGACACGGGGCGAGAAGAAGGTGCGCCGCGTGCGGCACGATACGGCGAGTTGGGGCTGCATATCCGGTGTTTCCCCTGGTTGACGGAGCTCTCGATGTCGCTATCGGTGCTATTCCACAGGCACCGCGACGACGGCGAGACAGTCGCCGCTCTGGATCAGGCCCGGAAAGTGACGACCGGCCACGAGGCCGCCGATGGCGCTGCGATATTCGATCGGCGGCGTGCCCGTCCGCGTCGCATTGTGGACCCGCGCGACGAGGTCTCCGGCCGCAACCCGCTCGCCGAGATCGACGCGCATTTCCAGTAGCCCGTCGCCACCGGCGGTGATGTAGCAGTCCGACCCCGGCATCGCCAGCCGCGTCGTCGGCGCCGCCT
Source organism: Alphaproteobacteria bacterium (assembly GCA_041584475.1). GTDB lineage: Bacteria > Pseudomonadota > Alphaproteobacteria > UBA8366 > JADFVY01 > JBFHDX01. The sequence continues at coordinate 14,930 of JBFHDX010000081.1, read as the reverse complement.
CGACGCTGCCCTCCAGGATTCCGGCGTGCTTCAGGAAGTTGGCGACGCCGCGCTCGGCAATGCGATTGGTACTCGCCCTCGCGGTGCCGCCACCGCCCAGCTCGGTCGAGACGAACACCTTGCCCATTCCCTCGGCAGCGCTGTCGTACATGCCTTCGCTGTCGATCTCGAGCAGCGTCATGCTGTAGGGCGCGCCGAACGCGTCCATGGCGGCGGCACATCGGGCTTCCTGGTCCTTGTCTGCGAGCGAATGGATCGCCGCGAACGGCAGGAATTCGAGCGTCCTGCCGCCGGAATGGATGTCGAGCACGTAATCCGCCAGCGGCAGCAGATGGCGCTGGAAGTAGTCGGCGATCTTCTCCGTGACCGTGCCGTCCGGGCGGCCCGGAAACGCGCGGTTCAGGTTTCCGCGGTCGATCGGAGAGGTCCGGCGACCGGCGCGAAACGCCGGATAGTTCATGGCCGGCACCATGATCACGCGGCCGCTGAGATCGCCTGAGCGAATGTCGTTCGCCAGGTTCATCAGCGCGATCGGGCCCTCGTATTCGTCGCCGTGGTTGCCGCCGGTCAGCAGCGCGGTCGGGCCCTCGCCCCGCCGCGCCACCGTGATCGGGATCATGATCGAGCCCCAGGCGGAGTCGTCGTGCGAGTAGGGCAGCTTGAGAAAGCCGTGCTGCACGCCGTCCTTGTCGAGGTCGAGGGTGGCGGTGATCGGCGAGGGTTTCATCGCGCGTGTCGCTCAGGGCTGCAAGGACAGCCCGGCCCCCCGGGCGAGGGCGCGTTCGCGCGCCAGGGTGGCGATCGCGGTGTCCTGGACGCCCGTGCCGGTCAGGTCGCAGACGGTGATCTGCGACGGCGACGTGCGGCCCGCCGCGTGGCCGGCGATCACCGCCCCGAGCTCGTCGAAGCCGGGATCGGCCGAAACGAGGCCGGCGGCGATGGCGTGATGCAGCTCCCCCAGCGTCGCGCACTGGCTGACGCGGTCGCAGACATAGCGGTCGGCGCGTGCGATCACGGCGGGTTCCAGCTCATTCTTGTGACCCGCGTCCGAACCCATCGCGGTCACGTGCTGACCGGCCCGCAGCCATTCGGCCATGATCAGGGGCTCGGTGCTCGGCGTGGCCGTCACGACGATGTCGGCCATGGCGACGGCGTCGCGCGCGCTCTCGGCGACGGTGACGGGGATGCCGAGGACGCCGCTCGTCTCGATCGCACATTCGTCGGCTTTCTTCGGGTCGCGGGCCCAGACGCAGGCGGCCGCCAGATCGCGGACGAGGTCGATGGCCTGCAGCTGCAGCCGCGCCTGCCGGCCGGCGCCAAGCACCGCCGCGGTTCGCGAATCCTCGCGGGCGAGCCAGCGCGCCGCGACCGCGCCGGCGGCGGCGGTGCGCACGTTCGTAAGGTACCCGTTGTCGAGCAGTACGGCCTCGACGAGACCGGTCCTGGCGCTGAACACGACCATCAGCCCGTTGAGGCTCGGCAGGCCGAGCTTCGGATTGTCGAAGAAGCCGGGGCTCACCTTGATCGCGAAGCTGTCGATGCCGGGGACATAGGCTGTCTTCACGTCGACCTCGCCATTGTGCTCGGCGATGTCGAGGCGCAGCACCGGCGGCATCACGACCCGCCCGGTCGCGAGGCGCCGGAACGCGTCCTCGATACAGGCGACCGCATCGCCGTCCAGGCCCACGCACGTCCGCAACTCGGCTTCCGTGAGTATTCTGATGCCGACCATGGCGCCGCCACGCTAGCTTCCCAATCGCTGCCCGAGCGCAATCTTCTCTCCTGCGATAATCCGCGCGTGCAGGGCCTTGTCAATATTGCCGCCGCTGAGGAGGATCGCCGTGATCCCCGGGTCGCTGATCAGCCCGGCCTCTAGCGCGGCGATGCCGACGGCCGCCGCGCCCTCGATCGTCTCGCCCTCGACAACGCCGGCATGACGGATGGCGTCGGCGATCGCGTCTTCGCCGACCAGCAGCACGTCGTCGACGAGATCGCGGACGAGCCTGAAGGTGAAGCGGTTGTCGAGGCCGATGCCGCCGCCGAGCGAGTCGGCGAGGGTCGGCAATTCGGCAACCGAAACCGGCCGGCCGGCCAGCAGGCTCGCATGCATCGCCGCGCCGCGCTCCATCGAGACGCCGATCACGCGCACCCGCGGCCTGGCAGCCTTCAGCGCGAGCGCAATGCCGCCGATCAGCCCGCCGCCGGACAGCGGCACGACGACGGTCTCGACCGTGGGCAGTTGATCGAGGATTTCCAAGCCAAGCGTGCCCTGGCCGGCGATTACGGCGCCGTGGTCGAACGGCGGCAGCATCGTCAAGCCGTCCCCAGCGACCAGCCGCTCGACTGCGAGCTGCGCTTCGTCCTGGGAGTCCCCGACGATCCTGACCTCGGCATCCAGCGCCTCGATGGCCGCGACCTTGTTGCGCGGTACCAGACGCGACATGCAGATGACGCAGCGAATGCCGGCCGAGCGGGCGGCATGCGCGAGGGCACGCCCGTGGTTGCCGGTCGAGACGCCGACGATGCCGCGGCGGCGCTGCACATCGGTGAGTCCGGCGACCGCGTTGATAGCGCCGCGCAGCTTGAACGACCCGGTGATCTGCCGGTTCTCGAGCTTCAGATGCACCGCGGCGTCGACGAACTGCGACAGCGATGGCGAGCGGACGAGGGGCGTTGTCCTGACCGCACCGCCGATCGTTTCGCGCGCGCGGCGGACGTCGTCGATCGACGGAACGGTGTCGGGCACGGCGCCGGTCCGGCTAGGAACCGACCAGATGCAGCACGATCTCGCGGCGATGCGACGCGGTGCGGTGCTCGAACAGGTAGATGCCCTGCCACGTGCCCAGCATCAGCCGGCCGTCCGACACCGGGATTGCGAGGCTGGTCTGGGTCAGCGCCCCCTTGATGTGCGCCGGCATGTCGTCGGGTCCTTCGGTGTTGTGCCGATACAGGCTGGGATCCTCCGGCACCAGCTTGCGAAAGAACGCTTCGATGTCGCGCTGGACATCCGGGTCGGCGTTCTCCTGGATCAGCAACGATGCCGACGTATGGCGGATGAAAAGCGTCAGCAGCCCGTCGCCGATGTCTTGCCGCGCGAGCCAGCCGGCGACCTCGGCGGTGATCTCGCCGAGGCCCTGTCCGTGCGTGCGGACGGTGATGGTGTGGTGCGCCTGTCTCAACCGATCTTCAGTTCCGCGAAGAAATCGTTGCCCTTGTCGTCGATGACGATGAAGGCCGGGAAGTCCTCGACCTCGATGCGCCAGATCGCCTCCATGCCGAGCTCCGGATACTCGATGCACTCGACCTTGCGGATGCAGTCCTGCGCCAGCCGCGCAGCGGGGCCGCCGATCGACCCGAGATAGAAACCGCCATGCTTGGCGCAGGCGTCTCGAACGACGGCGCTGCGGTTGCCCTTCGCCAGCATGACCAGCGAGCCGCCCGCGGCCTGGAACCGGTCGACGAAGGAATCCATGCGCCCGGCCGTCGTCGGACCGAAGGAACCCGACGCATAGCCCTCGGGCTTCTTGGCCGGGCCGGCATAGTAGATCGGGTGGTCGCGGAAATAGTCGGGCAGTTTCTCGCCCGCTTCCAGCCGCTCGCGCAGCTTGGCATGAGCGAGGTCGCGGGCCACGATCAGCGGCCCGCTGAGCGACAGCCGCGTGCGGATCGGGTGTTTCGTCAGCTCGCCCAGGATCTCCTTCATCGGCCGCGTGAGGTCGATGCGCACGACCGCGTCGCTCAGGCTCGCCTCGTCGATCTCGGGCAGATATTTCGCCGGATTGTTCTCCAGCTGCTCGAGGAAGACACCGTCGGCCGTGATCTTGCCCAGGGCCTGGCGGTCGGCGGAGCAGGATACGCCGATGCCGATCGGCAGGCTGGCGCCGTGCCGCGGCAGCCGGATGACGCGCACGTCGTGGCAGAAATACTTGCCGCCGAACTGCGCGCCGATGCCCATCCCCTGCGCCAGCTCGTGCACTTTCGCCTCCATCTCGAGATCGCGGAACGCGTTGCCGGCGGCGCTTCCCGCGGTCGGCAGCGTGTCCAGATAGCGGCACGAGGCGAGCTTGACGGTCTTGAGAGTGAGCTCGGCGCTGGTGCCGCCGATGACCACCGCAAGATGGTAGGGCGGGCAGGCGGCGGTGCCGAGCGTGCGGATCTTCTCGTCGAGGAAGGCGATCAGGCGGTCAGGCGTCAGCACCGACGGTGTCGCCTGGAACAGGAAGCTCTTGTTCGCCGAGCCGCCGCCCTTGGCGATGAACAGGAACTTGTAGGCGTCTTCGCCTTCGGCGTAGATCTCGATCTGGCCCGGCAGGTTCGTGCCCGTGTTCTTCTCGTCGAACATGCCGACCGGTGCCAGCTGGCTGTAACGCAGATTCTTCTTCAGGTAGGCGTCGGCCACGCCGGCGCTGATCGCCGCCTCGTCGCCGCCGGGCGTCCAGACGCGGCGACCCTTCTTGCCCATGACGATGGCGGTGCCGGTATCCTGGCACATCGGCAGCACGCCGCCGGCGGAGATGTTCGCGTTCTTGAGCAGGTCGTACGCGACGAAGCGGTCGTTCGCCGACGCTTCCGGGTCGTCGAGGATGTTGCGCAGCTGTTGCAGGTGTCCCGGTCGCAGCAGGTGGTTGATGTCGACGAAGGCCTGTTCCGCCAGCAGCCGCAGCGCCTCCGGTTCGATCTTGACGATGTCCTCGCCTTCGAAGCGCGCGGCCGATACGTGGTCGCCGCTCAGTTTACGGTAGGGGGTCGCGTCCTCGCCCTGCGGGAACAGGCCGACATGGTCCCGACCGTTGCTCGCATCGTTCGCCATCGGCGTCGTCCTCGGCCTTTGATCATCGGTTCGGGTCTAGGGATAGCGCCCTAGCCGGACGGCCGTCCAGCCCTATTCGGCCCGTCGTCACGGCGCGAAATTGCCGACCCGGCGCGCCTTCTCCGCACGATCGCCCTGCGCCACCGTGTCGCGGAGGCCAGAGCCGTGCAGCGGCTCAATTGCGTTGCCCTCGACCGGTGGGATGGACATAACTGCGCGGACAACACCAATTGCTTTTGCCGGAAATGTCCATGCCATTGCCTGCTTCGCTCGAGGGCCGCCTCCGCCTGCCCGTCATCGCCGCGCCGATGTTCCTGGTCTCGGGCCCGGATCTGGTCATCGAGGCGTGTCGTGCCGGCGTGCTCGGCACGGTGCCGGCGGCGAACGCGCGGCCGCTGGCGGAATTCGAGCGCTGGGTCGAGCGCATCGAGGCAACGCTCGCGGAGCGGCCGGATGCCGCTCCCTGGGGCGTCAATATCTGCATCCACCGCACGAACGAGCGCTACGAAGCCGAGCTCGCGATCACGATCCGCCATCGAGTGCCGGTCGTCATCACCATCCTCGGCAAGCCGCACGCCGTCGTCGAGGCGGTGCACGAATATGGTGGCATCGTGCTGCACGACGCGGCGACCGAGCGTCACGCGCACAACGCGATCGAGGCCGGGGTCGACGGCATCATCGCGCTCGCCGGCGGGGCAGGGGGCCATACTGGCTGGCAGAACCCGTTCTCGCTCGTCCGCCGCATCCGGCGCTTCTGGGACGGTTGCCTGGTCCTCGCCGGCGCCATCTCCGACGGCTATGCGGTGCGCGCGGCGGAGGTGCTCGGCGCCGACCTCGCCTACATGGGCACGCGCTTCGCCGCGACCGCGGAGTCGCTGGCGCCGGAGGCGTACAAGCGCATGCTGGTCGAGAGCGCCGCCGATGACATCCTCACCACCGACCGCATCACCGGTGTTGCCGCCAGCTACATGCGCGCGAGCCTCGAACGCGCCGGCATCGATATCCCGGCATTGCTCGCCGGCGCGCCGCCCGAGGCCGCGGGGATCCTCGAATCGGTCAAGGCCTGGCGCGATCTCTGGAGCGCCGGCCACGGCGTCGCCCTGATCGAGGATATTCCGACCACCGCCGAGCTCGTCGATCGCCTCGAGCGAGACTACAGACGCGCGTAGGAAATACAACTTTTCCGTGTATTTTCTCCTGCCCATCTTGGCCTCGCATATCGACGAAGAAAAGCCGCCTCCCGGCGCCGCATCTGTTCAATGCACCGTGCCGTGCCGTCGGGCGCCCTGCAACCTGCGGCCGCAGTTCCGGTGCCATGGATCGTCCGCCGGATCGGGCGCGAGGTGGGCCGTCGGAGGCGCGGCGGCGACGCCCTTGCTCCCTCCCGATCCCCGATCCGCTTGATCGGCAGTGCGTGCCGCGCTAGTCAGGGCGGCGCGGGAGGACGGCGCATGGCCGACACGGAGTTCCTGACATCGCTGTTCGCGCTCGACGGCAGGGTGGCGCTTGTCACCGGGGCATCCAGCGGTCTCGGTGCCCGCTTCGCGCGTGCACTTGCCGGGGCCGGGGCGGCGGTCGCGTTGGTGGCGCGGCGCGAGGAACGTCTGCAGGCGCTCGCGCGAGAGATCGAACGGGCCGCTGGCCGAGCGGTGGCGGTTCCCGCAGATGTGACGGATGAGGCGGCGGTGCGGGCGGCGTTCGACACGGCCGAGGCGGCGCTGGGGCCGCTCGATATCCTGGTCAATAACGCCGGCGTCGCCCGCATGGGGCTGGTCGCCGAACTTTCGAGCGCAGACTGGGACGCGGTGATCGAGGTCAACCTGCGCGCGGCCTTTCTGGTGGCGCGCGAGGGGGCGCGGCGCATGATCGAACGCGGGCAGGGCGGGGCGATCGTCAATACCGCCTCGATCCTCGGCGAGCGGACGGAGAAGGGCGGTGCCGCGTATTCCGCCTCGAAGGCCGGGATCGTCCAGCTGACCCGGACCATGGCGCTGGAGCTGGCGCGGCACGATATCCGCGTCAACGCCCTGGCGCCGGGGTATTTCGAGACCGAGCTGAACGATGCCTATCTGAAGTCCGAGCCGGCGCGGGACATGATCAGGCGGATCCCGATGCGGCGGACCGGCCGCGAAGGGGAGCTCGACGCCGCGCTGCTGATGCTGGCGGGGCCGGGCGGGTCGTACGTCACCGGCAGCGTGGTGACGGTCGACGGTGGCCACAGCGTACCGCTGCCCTGAGCGCCGAAAGCACCGCAAGAGACAGAAAAACGGGATACAGGACGGAGAGACGCATGGACTTTTCGCTTTCGCCCGAGACCGAAGACTACCGGCGGCGCGTCCGCGCCTTCGTCGACGCCGAGATCATTCCGCTCGAGGCCGACCGGGCGAACTACGACCCGCACGGAAACATCTCCGGGGCGGCGCTGGAGGCGACGCGGGCGAAGGTGAAGAAAGCCGGGCTGTGGGCGCCGCAGATGCCGGCGGCGCGCGGCGGGCTCGGTCTCGACGTCGCCGGCCGCGCCGTGTTCTACGAGGAGGCCAACCGCTCGATCTTCGGCCCCGTCTGCTTCAACTGCGCCGCGCCCGACGACGGCAACATGACGGTGCTCGAGAAGATCGGCAGCGAGGCGCAGAAGGAGCGCTGGCTGCAGCCGATCGTCGACGGCGAGGTGCGCTCGGCGTTCGTCATGACCGAGCCTCACCCCGGTGCAGGCTCCGATCCCGCGATGATGCTGACGACCGCGGAGAAGTCGGGAAACGGTTGGGTCGTGCGTGGTCGCAAATGGTTCAGCACCGGCGCCGACGGCGCCGCGCATTACATCCTCGTGGCCAAGACGTCCGACGATCCGCGCAAGGGCCTGAGCGCGTTTCTGTTCCACGCCGATCAGCCGGGCTGGGGCATCGTCCGGCGCATCCCGATCATGGGCCCCGAGGAGCATGGCGGCCACTGCGAACTGGAATTCGACGGGCTCGAGATCCCCGACGAGAACCGGCTGCTGCAGGTCGGCGACGGGCTGAAGGTCACGCAGATCCGCCTCGGCACGGCGCGGCTGACGCACTGCATGCGCTGGCTCGGCCTCGCCAAGCGCGCCCTGGAAATCGCCAACGACTACGTCTCCGAGCGCGAGGGCTTCGGTATCCGGCTCGCCGAGCGCGAGAGCGTGCAGATCCTGATGGGCGAGGTCGCGCGGGAGATCCAGATCGGCCGGCTGCTGGTCATGCACGCGGCGTGGAAGCTCGACCAGGGGGACTTCGCGCGCAAGGAGGTCTCGATGGCCAAGGTGCAGGTCGCGGACACCCTGCACAAGGCCGTGGATACGGCGATCCAGCTGTGCGGGGCGCGCGGCTATTCGACCGACACCCCGCTCGAGTGGATGTACCGCTACGCCCGCCAGGCGCGACTCGTGGACGGGGCGTCGGAGGTCCACAAGATGGTTCTGGCCCGTGCCTACATGAAAGAGGGCAGCGATTTCTGGAGCTGGGGCATCTGATGACGGAGGCCGGCGCGACGGCCACGGGGCCGTCATGGCAGGAGGCGCTTGCGACGTGGCTGGCCGGGGCCGCCGGCGCGCGCACAGTCGCCATCGAGACTATCGAGAAGCTCGCCGGTGGTGCCATCCAGGAGAACTGGCGGCTGGCCGTGCGGGTCAGCGGTGGCGACCACGCCGGGCAGCAGCACTGGGTCCTGCGCACGGACGCGCCGTCGAGCGTGGCCACGAGCCTGAGTCGGCCGCAGGAGTTCGACTTGCTGCGGGCTGCCGCTGCCGCCGGCGTGACGGTGCCGGAGCCGTTGTTCCTGTGCGATACGGAATCCGTGCTCGGCAGGCTCTTCTACGTCATGCGGTACGTGCCGGGGGTCGCCGAGGGGCACCGGCTGGTGCGCGATCCGGCAATCGCGAGCGCCGGCGACGACCTGGTCGGGCAGCTGGGTCGCGAGCTCGCAAGGATTCATTCGATCGTGCCGCCGCGCGAGGATCTCGGCTTCCTGCCGGTGCCCGAACTGCCCCCGGCGCTGGCGCGCATAGCCACCTACCGGCGCTATCTCGATGATCTGTCCGAGCCGAGCCCGGCGCTCGAGCGGGCGCTGCGCTGGCTCGAGCTCAATGCGCCGCGCGCGGCGCATCTGGTGCTGTGCCACAGCGATTTCCGCACCGGCAACTACAAAGTCGAAAACGGCCGCGTGACCGGGATCCTCGACTGGGAGTTCGCGGCGTGGAGCGATCCGAACGAGGACATCGCCTGGTTCTGCTACCGCTACTGGCGCTTCGGTGCGGACGATCGGGAAGCGGGCGGCATCGGCAGCCGCGAGGCGTTCTATCGTGCCTACGAAAGCGAGGCGGCGCGGCCGGTGGCGCGCGAGCACATCGCGTATTGGGAGATCATGGCGGCGGTGCGCTGGGGTGTCATCGCCCTGCAGCAGGGCGAGCGCCACCTGTCCGGCGCCGAGCCATCCCTCGAGCTGGCGCTGACCGGGCTGCAGGTGCCGGAGATGGAGATGGACGCGCTCTCCGGGATCGCGCGGATCGAGGCGGAGGCGGGGGCATGAGGCAGCGCCCGGACGCGGCGAACCTGATCGACATGGCGCGCCGGGCACTGCTCGAGGAGATTGCGCCGGATCTCTCGGGCCGGTCGCGATACGCGGCGCTGATGGTCGCGAACGCGCTCGCCATCGCGCTGCGCGACCTGTCGACCGGCGATGCCGACCGGGCGGCGGAGATCGCCCTGTTCGAAGACCTGTACGGAACGGATGCGATCGCCGCGGCGGGCGATGATCGGGCTGCGGCGCTGCTTGCCCTGAACCGCCGTCTCGCGCGCGAGATTCGCGACGGCCGGTGGGATGCGATGCCGGCGCCGCTTCGCCGGCTGCTCAGCGAACAGACCCGCCTGCGGCTCGCCCGCACGAGCCCGAAATACATGGCGCGCTACGACCCGGACCGATAGCTCGGCACGTCACTTTATCAGGCCGGCCTCCCGATAGTACCGTTCCGCCCCCGGATGCAGCGGTATCGCGATGCCGTCCAGTGCCGTCTCGAGCGTGATCGCCCGCGCCTGTGCGTGTCCCTTCGCCAGCAGCTGCTGGTTCGTCGTGTGCCACAATGCGGCGGTGACCTTGTAAACGAGGTCCTCGGCCACCTGGGCACCCACCAGCCACTGCGCGCCCACGGCGACGGTCCGCACCTCGCCTATGCCTGGATAGATCTCCGCCGGGATGGCGCTGTACGAGAAGAACGGATACTTCTTGAGCAGCGCGTCGATTTCGGGTCCCTCGATCGGAATCAGTTCCGCACCGGCCGATTTCGCGAGTTCGGTGACGGCTCGCGCCGGATAGCCGGCGACGATGAAGAACGCGTCGAGCTCGCCCGACTTCATCATCTCGATCGCCGGTACGGGCTTGACGTAGACGGCCTGCAAGTCCGCCTCCGCAAGCCCGTACGCGGCGAGGATCAAGCGGGCGTCGACGAGCGTGCCGGAGCCTTCCTCGTCGAGCGATACCCGTCTTCCCCGAAGGTCGAGAACCGACCGCAACCCCGAACCGGCGCGCGCGACGAGATGAACGCTCTCTGGGTAGAGGCTCGCAATGGCGCGTATCGAATCGATCTTGCCCTTGCCCAGATAGGTGCCCGTGCCCGTGTAGGCCCAGTAGGCGATGTCGGACTGGGCGAAGCCGGATTCGATCTGCCCTTGTGCGATCGCCGCCACGTTCGCAACCGAACCGTGCGCCGACTGCGCCGCTGCGATCAGTCCCGGCACGCCGCAACTGCCGCCCTGGTTGCAAGCGCGCGACCCCGGCGGATTGCTGATCGCTTGGGCAATCAGCCCGCCGACCGGATAATAGGTTCCGCCGACACCGCCCGTCGCGATCCGGAAGAACACGATCTCTTCGCTTGCCTGCACGGGCCCCGCCGCCGCCAGAAGGCACATGGCAGAAAAGACGGCCCGCAGCATCCCGCGCATCGTGATGGCCCTCTCTCGTTCGCTCGACGACGCGTCTGCTGGGGCGAGTCTACGGCACGGGCGCGCGGATGTATACGTTCTGCGGTGCGTGCAGGACGGCGGTTCGTGGGCACCGCCCCCGAACGCTTGATCTTGACGGGGCCCTAACCCATAAAGCTGCAGATGTGTGAATCGCCGGTCAGGGGGAAATATGGCGCGGCAGCAGAGCATCTTCACCGAAGCCCGATCACGGCGAACACTTGCGGTGATTCTGGGAATATCCGTCGCCGGAATCGCCGCGTTCTGGTATTTCCTCGCGACGTTCGGTGCCGAAGGCAACGCCTATGCCGACCCGAAGGACCGGGAGCTGGTGAAGCTCGGGATCACCGTCTATGCCGAGCATTGCGCGCGTTGTCATGGCGCGGATCTCGAGGGCGAACCGAACTGGCGCAGCCGACATCCGGACGGTACCTTGCCGGCGCCGCCGCACGATGAAACGGGCCACACTTGGCATCACCCGGACAGCGTGCTCATAGCGATCACCAGGAGCGGCGGACAGGCCCTCGCACCCAAGGGCTTCAAGTCGGCCATGCCGGGTTTTTCCGACGTTCTGAGCGATCGCGAAATTCTCGCGTCGCTCGCCTACATCAAGTCACGCTGGCCCGAGGAGATCCTCCGGCGCCAGGAGCAACTCAACCGCCACGCACGATAATTCCACGACCGACCCTCTCGGCCCCGAAGGGTGCGACACGGAATCTTTGTTTGCTTAGCGTCAGTTGCGGGCAAGAATTAGCGCCCGTTTCATTTCTACAATACCGGTTATCGTTTACGGAATGTAAAGGGATTGAGGCGATATTCGGGTGGCGATCGGGGCCAGCGGCAATGCGAGCATGGCGGAACGGTTGCCCCGGCCGCGTAATAATGTGTCACCGGGCGAGTCATCTTGCGTTTTGTGCCCGGGATGGGCTAAGACGCAGGAGCGGTGGTCAGGGATGCTCGGCTCAAGAGGGGGAAGAACGAGAGAGTCGATAACGTCGATAGACAACTGCCGGGCGAATTCAGGAAATGTCAGCGACTAAGTTTTGGGTTTTTCTTTCTAAACCCTTGCCGACCTGCTGCGGAGGCGTGCGATGACATTCGGCGCGCAGGCCCAGACATGGTCGGGATTCAGCAAGGACACGGACGAGGGCGGAATAAGGCGGGTCTTGGCCCGTATCTTCCGCGAGCGCGAGGTCATCATACGCACCGACGGCGAGGTGCAGTTCCTCCGCATCGGCCCGAGGCTGCAAATGGCGACGGCGGGCGTACTGCTCGCCAGCGCGATCTGGGCGGCAACCGCCGTTCCCGTCACGGTCACCCAAGGCCGCACCATATCGGTGAACAACGAGCAGATCCTGGAGGCGAAGCTTGCCTACGAAGACCTGCTCGCGGAGATCACCGCCTACCAGCAGAACGTCGACGAACTGACCGCGACGCTGCGGGATAGCCGCACGACGCTGCAGGGGCATATCGCCGAGGTCGAGGCGACGGAGCAGAGCCTCGCCAAGCAGGGTGAACGGGCCGCCGGTGCGCGCGCCGCTGTGGCGATGTCGCGCGAGGCGATGCGGCAGCATCTCGATGTCGTCAACATGGCGCTGGCCGGAATCGCCACCGATGGCGAAGACCTCGAGAACATGGTCGCGAAGGTCCGCGCGGATCTCGCCGGGAGCGAGGATGGTCGAACGCTGGTCGCGCGGGCCCGGGCCCGGCTCAAGGAGCGCGCCGAGAGCCTCGAGGTCAGGCTGGCGTCCGTCGTCGAGCACAACCAGCGGGTCGAAGAGGCGAATTCGGGGCTGAGTTCCAACCTCAAGATGACGACCGCCGAACGCGACGGCCTTCTCGAACAGCGCGAGAACCTCAGGGCGCGGATCGCGACGCTCAGTCAGCGACTCGCGGAGCTGGATGAGCTCCGCCAGAATCTCGAGAGCCACAATGCGGAACTGGCTTCCAATCTCGAATCGTCTCGCAACGAGACCGCCGAATTGATCGCCGAGCGTTACGGCCTGCAGGAACAGCTTGCGGCGCTCGATGGCGAACTCCAGCTGACGCGCGCCGAGCAGGACGCATTCCAGCAGGATCTTCTGGGCGTTGCGCAGAGCCTGAAGGAGATCACCGGCGACCCGACAGAGCTGGCGGCGGCGCGCCGGCCGCTACGTACGCAGATCGACAGCTTGCTGGCCGAGCTCACGAACCAGCAGGCGGCCGAGGAACTGGTCCTGCAACGGGCCACGGAGCGCGCCGCCAGCAGCGTTCAGGAGATCGAGAAGATCATCGCCATGACGGGGCTCAAGGTCGACCGGCTGTTGTCGCGTGTGCGCAGCAGCGAGCTGGGGCAGGGCGGTCCGTTCATCGCGGCTTCGGCGGAGATTCCCGGCGAGGACGAGCTCGGCGAGACCATGCTTACCCTCGATTCCAGCATGAATCGGTGGATGGCCCTGACGGAAGTCCTGCGTGCGCTGCCGTTGAGCCTTCCGGTCGACTACTATCACCTGACCAGCGATTTCGGGCCGCGCACGGATCCGGTCAACAAGCGGCGCTCCATGCATTACGGCCTCGACATGGCCGGCTGGCTGAAATCGTCCGTCTGGGCTGCGGCGCCCGGCACCGTCGTCTATTCTTCGAAGAAGGGACGCTACGGTTATGTTGTCGAAATCGACCACGGGTTCGGCATCCGCACCCGCTACGCCCATCTGCACAAGAATTTGGTCAAGGTCGGGGACGTCGTGGGACACCGGCAGCGTATCGCTCTGCTGGGAAGCAGCGGCCGCAGCACCGGCCCACATCTCCATTACGAAGTGCTGTTCGATGGCAAACCCTTGGATCCCATGAACTTTATCAAGGCTGGACGCTATGTTTTCAAAAACTGACAAGGATCTGCAAACCCCCAAGGCCCGTATTGAGCCGGAGCGCAGCACGAGCAAGTCCGGTGTGCCGTCTATCATCAGCAGCAATCTTCATATTACCGGGGATCTCAAGACCGATGGAGACGTACAGATCGACGGCGAGATCGACGGCGACGTCAACAGCAAGCTGCTGACGCTCGGCGAGAACGGCGTCATCAACGGCGCGATCGTCGCCGACCTCGCCCGCATCGCCGGGACGGTTAACGGCTCGATTACCGCACGCGTTGTGGAACTCGGCCGGACCGCAAGAATTACCGGCGACATCAATCATTTCAGCCTGGCCATCGAACCCGGGGCATACATCCAGGGCCAGTGCACCCACGTCGACGACAAGAAGCTCAAGCCGGCGGCCAACGGGTCCGAGACGAAAACCAAGCCCAACCTGCTGATCAAGGACGGCGCGGTGGCGGCGGACGGCAAGGGCGAGGAGTCCGGCAAGGCACTTCCGAACTGACCGCGACCAGATCGCAGGCTCGAATTGGCGTGAGGGCCGGCCGGATGACAGATCCGGCCGGCCTTTTCACGCGCGCTGCGAGTCCAGCATTTTGGCGAACAGGGCGGCGTCCACGTTGCCGCCCGAAGACACGCACACCACGACGTCGCCATGGTCGACGGGTCGCCCGTCGAGAAGTGCCGCAAGCGCGACGGCGCCGCCTGGCTCGACGACCAGCTTGAATTGGGCGAACAGCGTTCGCATCGCCAGCCTGACCGCCGCATCGGACGCTGCAACGCCGCCCGCCGCAAGCCGTTGCAGGATCGGTAGGGTCAGTTCGCCGGGCGCGGGAGCCAGCAGCGCATCGCAGATCGACACGGCTCCGGGCTTGTTGCCCACGCGCTCTCCGCTGGCAAGCGAACGTGCAGTGTCGTCGAAGCCTTCGGGCTCGGCGGTCCAGAGCCGCGTCTCCGGCGACTTTTCGGCAAGGGCCAAGGCGATACCGGCCGAAAGACCGCCGCCGCCGCACGGCACGACGACGGTATCGGCGCGAAGCCCTGCTGCGGCTACCTGTTCCGCGATCTCGAGGCCGACCGTGCCCTGGCCCGCAGCTACGCGCGCGTCGTCGTAGGGGCGGATGATCTCGGCGCCGCTCCTGCTGGCGATCTCGACGCCTATAGCCTCGCGGTCTCCGGTCCGGCGATCGTACAGCACGACGTCGGCCCCCCAGGCACGCGTTCCCTCGATCTTCATGCGCGGTGCGTCGTCGGGCATGACGATCGTCGCTCGAACGCCGAACAGGCGTGCCGCCG
>JBFHDX010000080.1:0-17780 GCA_041584475.1 Alphaproteobacteria bacterium | reverse complement strand
GGCGGGCCTGGGCCTTCGCGAGGCCGGTGATTTCGGTATCGGCGGCGGTCAGGAACGCGATATCGCCCGGTGTCTGCCCGAGATCCACGGCTTCGCTGCCGTCGTCGATCGTTCCTGGCTGGGCTGCGAGAAGATGCATGGCTTCACGAAACGGCAAGACGGGATACGGGAAGCCGCGCCCCGGTTCCGGACCGCCAGAGGGCGCGATCTCCGGTCATGGTGCGGCCGGCGCCGGAAACCTACTCCGCCGCCTGCGCGGCACAGACCGCACCGCGAATCGCCGCACTGATCGCGTCACGATCGAGGCCGGCGAACCCGATCACGACGATCTCGCTGCGCCGCCTCTCGCCGATCCGCCATTCGCGATCGAAATAGCGCTGGAACCGCGGTCCCACGCCCTGCACGACCTCGCGCCGGTCGCGCCCGGGCCGATCGAGGAAACCCTTGACGCGCAGGACGTCGTGCGACCGCACGATGTCCTGGAGACAGGCCTCGAGCCGGACGGCGTCGAGCACCGGCCCCAGCGCGACCGAAAAACTCTCGAAATCGTCGTGATCGTGCTCGCCATCGAGATCGTCGTGGTGGGAAGGCCGCGCCGCCAGATTATCCTCGGCCGCCGCGCCGATCCCCATCACCGCCGCCGCGTCGACCCGGGCGTGCGCACTGTGCACGACTTTGACCCCGTTGCGGACGCAGCGGGCGAGCTGCGCGATCACGCGCGCGATGTCGCCGGGCTCGATGAGGTCCGTCTTGTTGAGCACGACCATGTCGGCGCACAGCAACTGGTCCTCGAACACCTCCTCGAGCGGGTTATCGTGATCGAGCGACGGGTCCGCCCTGCGCTGCGCCTGCACGGCCGCCGGGTCATCGGCGAAGCGGCCGGCCGCCACCGCCGCCGCGTCTACGACCGTGACGACACCGTCCACCGTCACGCGGGCGCGAACCTCCGGCCAGTTGAAGGCGCGCACCAGCGGCTTGGGCAGCGCCAGTCCGGACGTCTCGATGAGGATGTGATCGGGTGGTTGCGGCCGCTCGAGCAACGTCTCGATCGCCGGCAGAAAATCGTCGGCGACGGTGCAACACAGGCAGCCGTTGGCGAGCTCCACCACGTCGTCCTCGCTGCATCCGTCGAGGCCGCAGCCGAGCAGCAGGTCGCGGTCGATGCCGAGATCGCCGAATTCGTTGATCAGGAAGGCCAGCCGGCGCCCTCCATTATATTCGATCATGCGGCGGATCAGGCTGGTCTTGCCGGCACCGAGAAAACCGGTGATGACGGTCGCGGGTATGCGTGCGGCCATTTATTATCGGTCCCTGTCCTTGAGCGTGATCGGCAACCCAGCGGCGACGAATAGCACGCGATCGGCGAGTTGCGCCACCGTCTGGTTGAGTTGACCCGCGCGGTCACGGAAATCGCGGGCCAGCGGGTTGTCGGGGACGATTCCGAGTCCGACCTCGTTGGCGACCAGCACCACGGGTCCGACGGACCGTCGCAGGCCGGCCGCGAGCGCGGCCATTTCCGCTTCGACATCGCGGCGGTCACGCATGACATTCGAAAGCCAGAGCGTCAGGCAGTCGACCAGCACGCCGCTACGAGGCCGCGCAACGCGGGCGAGGGTCGCCGCGAGCTCCAGCGGCTCCTCGACCGTCTGCCACCGGCTGCCACGCCGACTCCTGTGCTCGGCTATCCGCCGCCTCATCTCGTCGTCGCCCGGCTCTGCCGTGGCGACGTAGATCCCACGCTCCAGCTCGCCACGCTCGATCGCCGATTCGATGACCGCCTCGGCGTGGCGGCTCTTGCCGGAGCGTGCACCGCCGAGGACAAGGGTGAGCTGCGGCAGTGCCGGACCCTGCGACCGTTCGGTCATGCGAGGCGCCGCAAGGAGTCTATTCCGCGAATCGTCCCCTCGATACCGCGCGGACGAGCGTTACCGGAAACCGCCAGATTGAACACGACGACACCACCCGGCGCGAGTGCGAAGGGCGGGAACTCGACGCGCGCCTCGCCGGCGACCGGCGGTGGCGGCTGCGGGCGATCGTTCTTGACCGCCTCGCCGAAGCGCGCCAGCAGGACCCTGGTGCCTTCCGGAAACAGCACCGCGAGTGGCCGCACCGTCTCGTCCGGCAGGATTTCGCTCGTGCCGGCGTTGAAGAAGCCCATGCGCACCAATGTTATGTCCTTGCCGCGTGGCGCGTCAGGGCCGAACTTCGCGAGCAGTTCCGGTGCCGCGCGGTGCGCTGGCTCCGCGACCCATTCGTACGCCATATCGCGCTCCTGTCGCTGTCTGCCCGGCTGCCTGCGATAGCGCAGCATGACGAAGAACAGACCAAGAAGGGCGACGAGGCCCGCGATGTTGATGGCGTCGAACAGCGATGCCTGCATCGGCGCTAGTCCGCAAGGCCGTTGATGCGGGGCCGGTGGTTGACCGTTACCACGCGCCATTGCGCGGCACCGTTCGGCCCTGAGATATGGTCGATGCGGGTCAACGACAGGTTCTCGACCGTGAAGCTGAGGGCCGTCTCCGGGTGCAGGTCGAGCGCGATCGTCAGCGCCGCCCGCACCGTTCCGCCATGGCCGACCGAGACGATGTCGCGGCCTGCATGGTCGCGCGTCAGCCGGGTGACCGTCGGGGCAAGCCGCGCCAGGACATCGGCGAAACTCTCGCCGCCCGGCGGTCGCTCGAACGCCGGCGCGAGCCAAAAGGGGTGACGACCGCCCCGCTGCGCATAGATGTCCGTATAACGCATGCCCTGCCAGTCCCCGAACGATTGCTCGCGCAACGACGGCTCCTCGATCGGCCCGGGCAGGTCGAGCCCTGCGGCTGCGATCGCCGATGCGGTCATCTTGGTGCGTGTCAGATCGCTCGTGACGAGCACGGCACCGGCCGGCAACATCGCGCTGAGGCCACGGAACGCCTCGACATCGGAGATGTCGCACGTCGGGTCCGTCTGGCCGTAGCAACGGGCCTCCGGGTTCGGGACCGGCGCGTGTCGGACCCACCACCAGCGGGTCACGGTCGTCTCCATCGCATCCCTCCGAAACCCTACAGCATCGCGGCGATTACCAAGAGAACCGCGACTTCCGACGCCTGCTGGATCGCCCCCAGCACATCGCCGGTGTAGCCGCCCAGTCGCCGCCGCGCAAGCACGGCCACCAGCAGCGCGGCACCGGCGGCGGCGGCAATCGCGGCCGCGGCCTCCGGCAAACCGGGGACGATCACGGCGGCCACCGCCCCGATGCAGACGGCGACCGTCACGCCGCCGGCACCCGGCCGTCCGGCCGTCGCCGCAAGTCCCGTCCCGGCGGCCGGCCGCAGCCACAACATCGCCGGTGGCATCGCGGCACGCGACAGCGCACCGGCAGCAAGCATCGCACGGAACACCGCCTCGCTATCGGCGATCGCGGCCAGGGCCGCAACCCGAAGACCGACGCCGAACAGCAATGCCAGCACACCGTAGGTGCCCGTCCGGCTGTCGCGCATGATGCGGATCGCGTCGTCGGGCGTCGCCCCCGCCAACCCGTCGGCGGCATCGGCGAGGCCGTCCTCGTGCAGCGCACCGGTCGCGAGCACCGTCGCGGCGATCGCGGAGAACGCTGACGCCGTTGGCGGCAGGCCAGTCGTCGCGGCCAGCCAATACGTCGCGCCGCCGAGCGCACCGACGACGAGCCCGACGAGCGGAAAGGCGGCCGCGGCAGCCGCGACGTGGGTGTGACGCGCACGCACCGGCAGGCGCGTCAGGAACATCGTGGCGACCGCCAACGAATCGGCGCTTCTTCTGAAGGCACCGGCATTCGCGGCGGTCTCGCGGTCGCTCATCAGGAACGGCACTCCCGCTGACCGATTTTCCTGCCCCGAGGCAGGCACGATGCTGTTATAGGACAGGCGGGACGGGCTAGACAGACCCTTGAGGCCCGGCTCCGCCGAAAACGGAGAGGACCGGTGCGAGAAGCCAGCACTTCGTTCGAGGAGATGCGCCGCATCCTGCGGGAGCTGCCGGGACCGGACGAGTCGGCGGCGGCTGCCGCGATGGCGCGTGAAAGCCGGCTCACGAAGCCGCCGGGTGCGCTCGCGCGGCTGGAGGATCTGACCGTATGGGCGGCGCGCTGGCAGGGCCGTCATCCGCCCAAGGTCACGCGGCCGCGCGTTGCGGTTTTCGCCGGCAATCACGGCGTTGCCGCTCGAGGCGTTTCCGCGTATCCGGCCGAGGTCACGGCACAGATGGTCGCCAATTTCCAGTCCGGCGGCGCGGCGATAAATCAGCTGTGCCTGACCTTCGACGCCGAGTTGCGCGTGTACGAAATGGCGCTCGAGCAGCCGACTCTCGACTTCACACAGGGCGCGGCGATGGAGGAAGCGGCGTGCGTGCGAGCAATGGCCTACGGCATGACGGCGGTCGAAGAGGGCATCGACGTCCTGTGTCTAGGCGAGATGGGAATCGGCAATACGACCAGCGCTGCGGCGCTTTGCCTTGCCCTGTTCGGCGGCGGATCGGCCGATTGGGCCGGGCCGGGCACAGGCGTGCAGGGCCGGGCCCTCGACCGCAAGATCGCCGTCATTGAGGAGGCCGTCGCGCTGCACCGAACCGCGCTGGACGATCCGTTCGATGTTCTGCGCCGGCTTGGCGGCCGCGAGCTCGCTGCCATCGTGGGCGCGGTGATCGCGGCACGGATGGGCCGCGTGCCCGTGATTCTCGACGGCTTCGCAAGTACCGCCGCGGCAGCGGTATTGCACCGCATCGATCGGGGGCTCCTCGAGCATTGCGTGGTCGCCCATCGCTCGGCCGAGCCCGGGCATCGGCGGCTGCTGCAAGCCATCGACAAGCAGCCGTTGCTTGATCTGGGCATGCGCCTCGGCGAGGGGTCGGGTGCCGCCCTGGCGCTCGGTTTATTGCGTGCCGCCGTCGCATGCCATACCGGGATGGCGACGTTCGAAGAGGCTGGCGTCTCGGACCGGACTTGATCGAGGACCGGATCGGCGCGAAACAGGGCGGCAGGACGCGCGACCCGACAGGAACCGGAAACGATGGACACGAACGAGCACCCGACCCGCAGACGACTGCCGATCAAACGACACAGGGTCGATCCGGGACATACCGGCCGGCTGCGCGTCGGAACGCTGACCATGATTCGCTGGATCGCCGCCGCCGGCCAGGCGATCACGGTCGTCGTCGTCCAGTACGGCTTCGACTTCGAGGTGCCACTGTCACCCTGCTTTGCGGCCATCGGTGCGCTCGCCGCCTCCAATATCTGGCTGGCGTGGCGACGGTCCCCCAAAGCACGCCTCGGCGATCAGGAAGCCGCCCTCGTGCTCGGGTTCGACGTCGTCCAGCTGGGCACGCTGCTGTTCCTGACCGGGGGGCTGCTCAACCCCTTCATCATCCTGATCCTGGCGCCGGTGACGGTTTCCGCCACCGTGCTGTCGCGCACGGCGACCGCCGTGCTGGTCGCGCTCGCGATCGTCTTCATATCGCTGCTCGCGACGTTGCACATGCCGCTGCCCTGGCGTCCGGGCGAGTTCGCCCTGCCGCTGCCCTACCTGCTTGGCGTGTGGACATCGCTGTCGGTCGCCGCGATGTTCGTGTCCGCCTACGTATGGTCGGTCGCCGAGGAGGCGCGCAACATGTCCGAAGCGTTGGCGGAAACCCGCCAGGCGCTGGCGCGCGAGCAGCGCTTTACCGCGCTTGGCGGCCTTGCGGCGGCGGCGGCGCACGAGCTCGGCTCGCCGCTGGCGACGATCGCGGTCGTGGCCAAGGAGCTGCAGCGATCACTGGCCGGCGACGGGGCATACGCCGACGACGTCGACCTGCTCATCAGCCAGTCGGACCGCTGTCGCGAGATCCTGGCCGACCTGTCACGGCGCCCGGAGGCCCGGGGGGCCGGGGCATTCGAGCGGGTTCCGTTTTCCACCGTGGTGCACGAGGCGGCCGAGCCGCACCGCGTCGACGGCGTACTGCTCGATATCGCCGTGGAGGCGGAAAGCGGCGCGACGGAACCGGCCGTGGTTCGCAGCCCAGAGGTCCTGCTGGCGGTCGGGACCCTGATACAGAACGCGTTGCAGTTCGCCCGATCGCGCGTCGAGGTGACGGTCTACTGGTCCGACTCCGAAGCGGAGATCGCGATCGAGGACGACGGACGGGGATTTCCGCCGCACGTCCTCGCGGTCATCGGTGAACCCTACGTCTCGAGCCGGGCCGGCGAGGAGGGGCATATGGGTCTCGGGATCTTCATCGCGCAGACGCTGCTGGAGCGCACCGGCGCCGAGTTGCGCTTCGCCAACCGGGGCGGCGCCGAGGTTGTCATACGCTGGCCGCGCGCTATGCTTGAGGCATTGGAGTTGCAGGGTTCGGGCGAGCGCCGGATCGGCGTTGAGTGAGGGACGGAGATGAGTGAAAGCGGCGACCTTTCGGGCGGGGACAAGCGCCTTCTGATCGTCGACGACGACGCGCCGCTGCGCACCCGCCTGGCACGCGCCATGGAAGACCGGGGCTTCAACGTGACGACCGCCGCCAGCGTCGCCGAGGGGATCACGGCGAGCAGGACGGCACCGCCGGCCTATGCGGTCGTCGACCTGCGGCTCACCGACGGCAACGGGCTGGAGGTGGTCGAGGCCCTGAGGGCGGCGCGTGCGGACATGCGCATCGTCATGCTCACGGGCTACGGCAACATTGCCACCGCGGTGGCTGCGGTAAAGGCGGGCGCGGTGGACTACCTGGCCAAACCGGCCGACGCGGACGCCATCACGGCGGCACTGCTGGAGACCGACCGCCCCTTGCCGCCGCCACCGGAGGATCCGATGTCCGCCGACCGGGTGCGCTGGGAGCATATTCAGCGGGTCTACGAACAGTGCGACCGCAATGTCTCGGAGACGGCACGCCGCCTCAAGATGCACCGGCGCACGCTGCAGCGCATCCTGGCCAAATATGCGCCCCGGAGTTGAATGGCAGGCGCGCGGCGCCTGACGGCCGCACCGGGATGAGCGCGGCGCCTGCAACCGGCCGAGCGTCGGTCCCGGAAGGCAGCGTCGTTTATGCGATCGGCGACATCCACGGCGAGGCGGCCCGGCTCGACCGGCTGCACGCCGCGATCCTGGCCGATGCGCGCAGCCGCGACCCGCGGCGCAAGATTGCGGTCTATCTTGGCGACTATGTCGATCGGGGCCCTGACTCCGCCGGCGTCATCGACCGCCTGCTGGGCGACCCGCTGCCCGGGTTCGAGCGCGTTTTTCTGATGGGCAATCACGAGGAGTTCCTTCTGCATTTCCTGGAGGTTCCGCGCACGTGGGGCGGCTGGGCCATCAATGGCGGCGAGGCGACGCTGGCCAGTTACGACGTCGACGCCCGGGATTTCGGAACGTGGTCGCTCGACACCGATGCGCTGCGCACGGAGTTCGCCGCCCGCCTTCCCGAGCCTCACCGCCGGTTCCTCGAAGGTCTGGCCCTTTGGCATTGCGAGGGCGACTACCTGTTCGTTCATGCCGGTGTCCGGCCGGGGCGGCCATTGGCCGACCAGAGGCGATCCGACCTGCTCTGGATTCGCGACGAGTTCCTGAACTCCGATCGCGACCACGGGCACATCGTCGTGCACGGCCATACGCCGTCCGACATTCCCGACGTTCACCACAACCGCATCGGCATCGATACCGGTGCCGTTTACGGCGGCAAGCTGACCGCGCTCGTCCTCGAGGACGCAACGCGGTCGTTCATTCAGGTATGAGCCCGGCCTGTATCCGGGTCGGAGGTGCGGTGCGGTCGAGCAGCATCAGCCGCTTGCCGGCGGTGCGCGCGAATCGCAACGTCAGCGCCTTGCGTCGAGCCGGCGCAAGCGTGAAGCTCGGCGACGTCTCGAGGATAGCCGCGCCGTAGCCATCGGCGACCATGATGCCGACGCCGGCGGGCAGCAGAGACCGGTCGAACTCTTCGGGAACTGCGAAATAGAATGCGTCGCAATAGGGCAGATATTCCGGCCACTTCCGGTCCGACCGGTAGTCGGTGGCAGTGGTCTTGACCTCGACGATGAGCAGTGTGCCGCCGCGATCGACCGCCATTACGTCGGCGCGTCGGCCGTTGCCGAGCCTGAATTCGACGAGGCAGGCGCAACCCATGTCCGCGAGCAGCCGCATGACGCCGCGCGCCAGTTCGCCGGCCTGTCCCACCGGCATCCATGAGGCCTGCCCCCCGGCATTCATGCATCCACGCTAACACGAACAAAACGGGTACGAAAGCCCTGGCGCGCTCGGAAACCACTTGTTTGCATTTGCGTTGTACAATCCCGCCAGTCTCGGGAGGCCGCCGCATGCAAAACGTCCTGTTCCTGTGCACCGCCAATTCGGCGCGGAGCATCATGGCCGAAGCGCTGCTCCGTCACTGGGGCGACGGTGTCTTCACGGCCTTCAGTGCCGGCAGCCGTCCGGCGGGCAGCGTCAGCCCGATGGCGTGGGCCGAACTCGAATCGCGCGGCATCGATTCCACAGGCCTGCGCAGCAAGAGCTGGGAAGAGTTCCGGACGGCGGATGCCCCCGTCATGGATCTGGTCATCACCGTTTGCGACAGCGCCGACGTGGATTGCCCGGACTTCCCGGGATCCCCGATACGGCTGCATTGGGGCCTTCCCGACCCGGCCACGGCACTCGGCGGCGAAGCCGCGGTGCGCGACGCCTTTGCGGCGGTCGCCGACCGCCTCGAACAGCGCATTGCCCGCCTGGTGACGATCCCGTTCGCGGACCGCGATCCGGTCAGCGTGCAGTCGGACCTCGAAGCCATCGCCGCCGTGCTCTGACAACCCGCGCGAGCAGCGGTCTGCGACGCCATTCAACGCATGGGCGACGCCCGTTAACCTTCGATTTTGCGGTGCCGCACGAAGCCTCAAGCCACAAACTCATGAGATACAGGGGCTAATCCGCCTTTCCAGACGCTTCAGTCGGTCCCGCTCCATAAACAAATTGTGATGGTGATCCACATCACTTCGTTAACCATTTCCGCCTCATAATCTCTCTATCCAGTGGCGGCCCCTTTTGTTCGGCCGCACCAACGCTGGAGCAGGGTGCCATCATCTGTCCTGTGGGCTGGTTGCGGGGGTGGTGCCGAACAATGCTCCGGTTTTGGCAGGGGGGTTGCCGGTGGAGCGTGTGCTCTGCCGGTCCGGCCAGCGAGAGAGGCACAGGATGCGCTCCCGCTGTCCGCACCTAGGAACGAGACTGGAGTGGTTAGATGACGAAGGCCAGTTATTCCAACCGATTCCCTGCCCCCGAAGGCGGCGGCGGCGGCTACGCCGGTGTCCTGCCGGTCGACTCCACCGCCGGCGACGGTGTGGAAGCCCTGCAGCGGACCATGGAATCGGCGGCGCGCCATCTCCTCGTGCTGCGCTTCACGCTGTTCAACATGGCAACGTTCGCGCTGCTCGGCGCTGCCTGGGCACGCGGGTGGATCGACGCCGTGCTGACGGCGGACGATACCGGCCTGTCACTCGGAATCTTCTTCGTCTTCCTTGTCGGGCTGGCGATCTGCGCCTGGCGCATCTGGGAAATCAGCGCCGAGCTCGAGCAGGCGCAGGCGCGGCGACCGCGCGCCGGCAGCCGGTCGGAGGGTTACCTCGTGGCCATCGTCGGACGCGATTCGGGCAGTCGCGCGATCGAGGCGTCGCGGCTCAAACTGACGGTCTCGGCGCGCATATCCCCCGTGCAGCACCTCTCCAACAGCCTTGTCATCCTCGGCCTGATCGGCACCGTGATCGGATTCATCATCGCGTTGTCCGGGGTCGACCCTTCGACCGCCGGCAACGTCGACGCGATCACGCCGATGGTCGCCGAACTCATCCACGGCATGTCCGTGGCGCTTTACACGACGCTGGTCGGTGCGGTCCTGCATCTGTGGCTGAAGATCAACTTCCTGATGCTGTTGGGGGGCAGCGTCAGCCTGATCGACCGGCTGGTCGGGCGCGGTGAACGCGATGCGCGGCCTTGATCTTTTCGAGGAGGACGACGGCACGGTCTTTCGGGACGTGATCATGCTCGCCCTGCTGGGCTTCGTCACCGTCGTCGTCCTGCTGCTCCCGCACCTCAACCCGCCGACCCGCGAGGCCGACGCCCAGCAACCGGGAAACCTCGTCGTCGAACTGCACTGGCCCGACGACATGAACACCGACGTCGATCTCTGGGTGCAGGCGCCCGGCGACGTCCCCGTCGGCTATTCCAACCAGGGCGGCGCCATCTTCAATCTCCTGCGCGACGACATGGGGCAGGTCAACGATACCGGCAGGCTGAACTACGAGATCGCCTTCAGCCGCGGCGCGCCGGCCGGCGAATACACCGTCAACCTGCACCTCTACAGCAACGTCGATCGGCGTCAGCTGGTCCCGGCCGAGGTGACGGTCGGCGTCAAGAAGGACGAACGCGATCCGGTCAAGGTCATCGCGCGCAAGCGTGTCGAGCTGGCGCGACCCGGCCAGGAGATCACGGTCGTCCGTTTCGCGCTGGACCAGTCGGCCATGCTGATCCCCGGCAGCGTCCACGACCTGCCGAAGCCGCTGCGCGCGACGCGCAAATGACATCCACTCCGGGAACCGCGCGATGGAAAGTCTCACTTACCTGCATGCAGTAACCGTCCTGATCGGCGCCGGGCTCGCGGCAATCGCCATTCGCGCGCCGCGGCCGATGCTGATGCGGGTCGGAGCGATCGTTCTGGCCGGCTTTCTGATGGTGTCGGCGTATGCGGGCTATGCCGAGCTGTTGGGACGGCCCAAGCCGACTAACTTCGAATGGGCCGCGCGGAACGTCTCGGAGGCCGTCGTTCTGGCCGCGGAAATGCGGGAAGGCGAGGCAATCTATTTGTGGCTGCAGCTCGATGAGAACCCCGAGCCGCGCGCCTACACGCTGCCCTGGTCGCTGCAGGCGGCGCGGCAGTTGCACCGGGCACGGGCCCAGGCCGAGCAGCGCGGTACGGCAGTCCGCGTGCGCGGTCCGTTCCTCGAGGGGCACCTTGACGGCGAACGCATGTTCTACGCCGATCCGCAGCAGCCGCTGCCGCCCAAGATGGCCCGCATCGGGCAGGCGCCTATTCGCTGATGGCGGCGCCGATGGCTGCGAGCCAGCCGTCGACGCGCCTGCGATTCACCCCGAGATCCGAGCGGCCGATCCGCGAGCGGCTGTAGATCGCCAGCGACGACCGCCCATCCGGCAAATCCACGAACCGGACCGTGATCGTGTCCGGAAACCGCAGGATCGGTGTCCGCTGGACAAAGGCGTACTGTCGCTGCTCCGGATCGCGGGCAATTTCGACGGTGCGCGGCTGCATCCTGATGACCCGCAGCGCCTCGGTCTCGAGCCTGTCGACGGAAACGTCGAAGCGCGGGCTGACGGCATCGGGCGTGGCAACCGCTTGGAAACCGGAAGGCAGGAGCAGGTACTGGTTCGGCGTCGCGGCGCGCGTCAGCGCCGCGAAGTCCGGCATCGGCTGGGCGACCGCGCCGTCGCCGCGCCCCCACGCGAACCAGCCGGCCGCGGCCGCGCTCGACGCGAACAACGCCAGAGCAGCGCCGGCGATACGCACACGACGCCAGAGTCGCGATGCCCGATTCATGATGCCCCGGCTCCGCCTCGCCTTAGCTGACCATGATCGCCGTTCCGGGCGGCTTCGACAAGCGCCGCGCCATTGCCGGTTGACCGCCCCGCGCATTGGCGGCAGCCTGCCCGTATGACACCTTACGAAAACCTCGTCGAAGGGTATCGGCGGTTCCGGAGCGAGAGCTACGCCTCGCAGGCGGAGGCATGGCGCAGGCTCGCCGCGGGACAGCGTCCGCGCAGCGTCATTGTCGCCTGCAGCGACAGCCGGGTCGATCCGGCCACGATCTTTTCGGCGGCTCCCGGCGAGCTGTTCGTCATCCGCAACGTGGCAAACCTCGTCCCGCCGTTCACCGCGGACGCGCTTCACCACGGCACGTCGGCGGCACTCGAATTCGCCGTGTCCACGCTCGAGGTCGAGCAGATCGTCGTGATGGGTCATGGCGAGTGCGGCGGCATCCGCGCCTGCCTCGACGCCGCGCAGGGCGGCAAGGTCAGCTATTTCGTCGGTCCCTGGGTGGAGATCGCCGCACCCGCCCGCACCGAGGTCTTGCGCACCGAGAAGTGGGCGACCGATGATGATCTTCGGCGCGCGCTCGAACGCTCCGCGATCCTGCTGTCGTTGGCGAATCTCGAGACGTTCCCCTTCGTCACCAAGGCCGTCGAGTCGCGTGGGTTGCGGCTGGACGGTGCGTGGTTTTCCATCGCCGAGGGCGAACTGTACTGGTTGGATCGGCCGACCGGCGAGTTCCGGCGCATCCCGACGGAAAAATCGGACTGAGCGGCGCGAACATGAAGGTGGTGGCGCGCCCGAGAGGATTCGAACCTCTGACCTTCGGCTCCGGAGGCCGACGCTCTATCCAGCTGAGCTACGGGCGCTTGGGGTCGAGCGGGGCGCACATTAACGGAAAGCGCCCCGCGTTTCCACTCCGCAATTGAAGCGGCGTCAACCGCCGCCGGCAGGCGGTCGCAGCCTTCGGTCCGGCCGCTCGGCCCCTGAGGGAAGCGGCGCCCGGCTGTCGCCGATCCAGGCGACGATGTCGTCGAGCACGAGCCGGGCGTTGCGGTCGCGCAGCAGCAGGTGGTATCCGCCGGCGTACTCCGCAAGGCGCCACTCGCCCTCCGGCGGCAACGCGGCAAGCAACGCCTCGCGGCCGCGGCGCCGGACGATGTCCTCCTTGTCGCCGAAGAGGACCAGAGCGGGCACAGGCATCCGCGGCGCTGCCGCAACGATCGCGTCGCTCATCCGCAGCAGGCCGTACACCGTGTCGATGCGCGCCTTCTTCATGACGAGCGGGTCACGGGCCAGTTCGCGAATCATCTCGATATTGTCCGACAGATGCGTGTTGGCGCCCTCGCCGGTGACGGTCGCCCAGGGGATGAGATGGGCCGCGAGCCAGAGCCCGCCGCGCTCCCACCAGGCGACCCCGCCACCGCCGGTCACCGCGGCGGAAGACAGGATGACGCCGTCGACGTCGGGCGGGTCGGCCGATCCCATCGCGGTCAGGATCACGGCGGCACCCATGCTTACGCCGAGCGCGTGGATCGGCACGCCAGGATGGCGCGCGCGGACCAGCCGGACGATCGCGCCGAAATCGTCCGTCAGCGCCTCGTCGCCCGGCCACATTCCGCGCGTTTCCGTCGCGCCGAACCCGCGCTGGTCATAGGCGTAGGTGAGGATGCCGCGCTCCGCCCAGTGGCTGGCGGGCGATGCGAATCCGTTCGAATGGTCGGCGAAGCCGTGCAGCGCAACGATGACCGCCCGCGGCGGCCCGTCCGGCCGCCAGACGCGCAGCGGCAGCCGGGAACCGTCGGCGGTCTGCACATGGTCGGCGGCGAGAACCGGTTCGCCGGCCGGCGCGCCGAGGCCCGTGACCGTCGGCGTGCAGCCTGCCGCAAGACCGACCGCGGCAAGGATGAGCGGGATTGCCGCGACGCGCATCGCCTAGGCCGCGTCGGATGCCGTGTCGGGCGCTCCGTCGGGCTGACGCGTCAACTGCAGGAAGATGTCCTCGAGATCGGTTTCCTCGGTCGACAGGTCGAGGATCTCGAGCCCCGCCTCCTTGACCGCGGCCAGAATCTCTCCGGCGCTCGTCCGGCTCGGCTGGTAATGGACGGTGATACAATTCGGCGCCGCAAGCTCGGCCGAGAAGGCCTCGAGCCCGGCCGGCAATGCGGCCACCTCGCCGGTCAGCGTGATGTTCACCGTCTTGGCGTCCAGGCGGCGGATCAGGGCCCGTTTCTCGTCATGGGCGACGACACGGCCGTGATTGATGATGGCGATGTGGTCGCACAGCTCCTCGGCCTCCTCCAGGTAATGCGTCGTCAAGAGTACCGTGACGCCCCGCCGGTTGAGGCCGACCACATAATCCCAGAGCTGCCGGCGCAGCTCGACATCGACGCCGGCGGTCGGCTCGTCGAGGACCAGGACCGGCGGCTGGTGGACCAGCGCCTTGCCGACGAGAAGGCGGCGGCGCATGCCGCCCGACAGCGTCCGCGCGTACGCCTCCGCCTTGTCGTCGAGCCGCAGCGCGCGGAGGATGTCCATGGTCCGGCGCTCGTGGCGCGGCACCGCGTAGAGCCCGGCCTGCAGGTCCAGCAGCGCCCGCGGCGTGAAGAACGGATCGATGTTGAGCTCCTGCGGCACGACACCGATTGCGGCGCGCGCATTGCGCGGATCGACGTCGATGTCGATGCCCCAGACCCGGGCCGTGCCCGCCGTCTTGATGACGAGGCCGGCGAGGATGTTGATCAGCGTCGACTTGCCCGCCCCGTTCGGGCCCAGAAGTCCGAACAGCGAACCCCTCGGGATCGCCAGATCGACCGAATCCAATGCCGGACGGGCTGCGGGACCGCCCTTGCTCCGGTAGTATTTGGTGAGGCCGCGGACCTCGACGGCGAACTCGGGCAGGGGTCGGTTCATGGCGTCTTCGGTTGTGCCGCCGAAACGCGCGCGGACCGCGTGTTCACGGCGGTTGATTGTCGGGCCGCTTTGGGTATCATCCGGCGGTCCCGGCGGTCAAGCATGGCCGCCGCGGCCGTCACTGGGGGCCTTGCGGGAGACATCGCGGATGGAGCCGGACGAGATCGTCGAGACGGAGGACACGAGGGTCGCGTGCGACGGTGGCGAGGGCGCGCTCGGGCATCCGCGCGTCTTCCTGAACATGGGTGACAAGGGCCGCATCGATTGCCCGTACTGCGGCCGGCGCTTCGTCCTCAAGCAGGGCGCCAAGGCCGCCGCCGGCGGGCACTGAAGAGCTCCGGCTACGCGGACAATTTTTCCGCTGTCGCCGACGGGTATTCGCGGTATCGACCGACCTATCCCAGTGCGCTGTTCGAACGACCGGCGGAAATCGCGCCGCGGCGCGAGGCGGCCTCGGATTGCACCGCGTCGCGCCCGAAATCGACGCGCTGGCCGATTCCCTGTACGAGCCGGTGCTGGGGCCCTGGTGGCCGCCCGAGCGCCGCCACAGCAAGGCCGGCTATCGAGACATCCCGTTCCCATTCGCGGACATCGATACGCCGGAGATGGTTCCTGGCCGCCGAGTGGACAGCGGAGGCATGCATCGGCTTTTTCGACACCTGGTCGTCGGTCAGCCGCTATTGCGCAGGAGGCCGGTCAAGGTCCGTTGGCGCTTTTTGCCGGCCCGCTGCGCGAGGCTTGGGGCGGCAGCGCCCGCACCGTGCGCTGGCCGCTGATCCTGCGCGCGGGGCGCCTCGAGTCTTCATAGCCCTGCCCCGAAGGCCGCGGAAAACCCAAAACGCACGGGCCCCTTCCGCGCGGCTCGCGGGGTGGCGCTGCAGGCAGTAGCCGAAGCCTGACCGGCTACTCGATAATGGCGTTGAGTGATGCGCTCGGGCGCATCGCGGCGTCGCGCTTGTCGGGATCCGGGTGGTAGTAGCCTCCAAGCTCGACGGGCGCGCCCTGCGCCGCCGTCAGCTCGGCCATGATCTTCGGTTCGTTCTCTGCCAGCCGCTTTGCGACGGGCGTGAACTCGACCTTCAACGTGTCGTCGTCGTCCTGGGCCGCGAGGGCCTGCGCCCAATAGAGCGCGAGATAGAAATGGCTCCCCCTGGTGTCGATCTCCCCGACCTTGCGGCTCGGCGACTTGCCGGTGTCCAGCAGCCTGGCCGTGGCGGCATCCAGCGTCTTGGCAAGAACCGCTGCCTTCCGGTTGCCGGTCACCTCGGCCACATGCTCGAGCGAGGCCGCCAGGGCGCAGAACTCGCCCAACGAATCCCAACGCAGGTGCCCCTCCTCAACGAATTGCTGGACGTGCTTCGGCGCCGAACCGCCGGCCCCCGTCTCGAACATGGCGCCGCCGTTGAGGAGCGGCACGATCGACAGCATCTTGGCGCTGGTGCCAAGCTCGAGGATCGGAAACAGGTCCGTCAGATAGTCGCGCAAAACGTTGCCGGTGACCGATATCGTATCCTCGCCCCGGCTCATGCGCTCCATCGAGAACCGCGTCGCGTCCTTTGGCGACATGATGCGAATGTCCAGGCCGGCGGTGTCGTGCTCCTTCAGATAGGCTTCGACCTTCCTGATGATCTGCGCGTCGTGGGCCCGCTCACGGTTCAGCCAGAACACGGCGGGGGCGCCCGTCATCCGGGCCCGCTTGACGGCGAGCTGCACCCAGTCGCGGATCGCCGCGTCCTTGACCATGCACATGCGCCAGATATCGCCGGCCTCGACGGTATGCTGGTGGATCATCGCTCCCGCGGCGTCCACGATCCGGATGGTACCGTTGCCCGGCGCTTTGAAGGTCTGCGGGTGCGAGCCGTATTCCTCGGCCTTTTGCGCCATGAGTCCCACATTCGAGGTGGTGCCCAGGCGGGACGGGTCGAAGGCGCCGTGTTCCTTGAAGTACGCGATCGCCTCGGCGTAGACCGGGGCGTAGCTGTTGTCGGGGATAACGCACTTGGCGTCATGCTGCTTGCCGTCCGGGCCCCAGCCCTTGCCGCCATCGCGGATCAGCGCGGGCATCGAGGCATCGATGATGACGTCGCTGGGCACATGAAGGTTGGTGATTCCCCGGTCCGAATTCACCATGTACATCGCCGGCTGGCGCTCCAGGCAGGCCTTGAAGTCGGCCTCGATTTCGCTGCGTTTGCCGCCGGGAAGGGACTGGATCTTGGCGAGCAGATCGCCGACACCGTTGTTCGGGTCCACGCCGAGTTCCGCCAGCGTCGCGGAATGCTTGTCGAAGACGTCCTTGAAGAAGACGTACACCGCGTGGCCGAAGATGACCGGGTCCGAGACCTTCATCATGGTCGCCTTGAGGTGCAGCGAAAACAAAACACCCTGCGCCTTGGCCTCGGCGATCTGCTCCGCAAGGAAGCTGCGCAGCGCGCCGACGCTCATGAAGCTCGCATCGACCACTTCGCCCGGTTGCAGGGGCACGCTTTCCTTGAGCACGCTTGTCGTGCCATCGGCGGCGACGAACTCGATCCGCGCATCACCTGCCTGCGCCTCGGTAATGGTCGTAGACACCTCGTTGGCAAAAAAGTCCGACCCCGGCATCGATGCGACATGGGTCTTGGAGGCCGCCGTCCAGGTCCCCATGCGGTGCGGGTTCTTCCTCGCGTATTCCTTGACCGCGTTCGGGGCGCGGCGGTCGGAGTTGCCCTCGCGCAGGACCGGGTTGACGGCACTGCCCTTGACGCTGTCATAGGCAACCCGAACCCGGCGTTCCTCCTCGGTCTGCGGGTCGTCCGGGTAGTCGGGAACGGGATAGCCCTGGGCCTGCAGTTCGGCGATCGCGCCCTTCAGCTGTGGCACCGAGGCACTGATGTTGGGCAGCTTGATGATGTTTGCGGCCGGTGTTTTGACCATCTCGCCGAGTTCGGCCAGATCGTCGGGCTGCCTCTGTTCGTCGCTCAGGCGGTCGGGAAACTGCGCCAAGATGCGGCCCGCCAGGGAAATGTCCTTTACGCCGACGGTTATGCCCGACGGTCTGAGAAAGGACCGTATGATCGGCAGCAGGGAGCCGCTCGCCAGCTCGGGCGCCTCGTCGACTTTGGTGTAAATGATATCAGCGTGATCCGACATTTCGCCTGGTCTCCCGTGTGCAAGAGCTTCGATGCCCGCGCGGGCTGTGCGACAGCATGCTTTCCTATTCGACTCTCTACGAAGCCGCAACGGTAAACCCGGGCGCCGGGCGCGGCGCGTTTCGCCGCAGGCGACGGGATGTCCCGGGGCGAGGGCGTGCGCACCGTCCGCCGGCC
>JBFHDX010000079.1:0-18220 GCA_041584475.1 Alphaproteobacteria bacterium | reverse complement strand
CGATGAAGGTGAAGCCGTGTTCTTCCACCATCTCGGCGAATTTGGCGTTCTCCGACAGGAAGCCGACGCCGGGATGGATCGCGTTGACGCCGGTGATCGTGGCGGCGGACAGGATCGCGGTGATGTTCAGGTAGCTCTTGCTTGACGAGGCCGGGCCGATGCACACGGATTCGTCCGCCAGCCGGACGTGCATGGCGTTCGAATCGGCGGTCGAATGCACAGCGACCGTGTGGATGCCCATCTCGCGGCAGGCGCGGTGGACCCTCAGGGCGATCTCGCCGCGATTGGCGATCAGGACCTTTTCGAACACCGCCTGACGCCTATTCGATGACGATCAGGGGATCACCGAACTCGACGGGCTGCGTATCCGAGACAAGCACCGCCTTGACCGTGCCCGCACGCGGTGAGGGCAGCGGGTTCATTACCTTCATGGCCTCGATGATCATCAGCGTGTCGCCCTCGCTGACCAGATCGCCGACGCTGACGAACGGATCGGCGTCGGGCTGCGGCGCCAGGTAGACGGTGCCGACCATCGGTGAGGTCACGGCACCGGGATGCGCCGCAGCGGCCTCCGGTGCGGCCGCGCCCGCTGCTGCTTCCGCCGGCGCCGCCGCAGGGGTGGCGGCGGCCGCTGCCGGCGCCGCGGCCGGGGCCGAGACCACGACCGGGGCGGCCGCGCCGGTCAACCGTGACAAACGCAGGCTGCTGTCGCCCTCGTTGAGCTCGATCTCGGTCAGGCCGCTCTCGGCCATGATCTCGGCCAGGCGTCGGATCAGCGCGCTGTCGAAGCCGGATTTCTGCTTAGGAGCCATCGTTTCCCTGTTGCTGGTGGACGAGTCGGGCGGCCGCGTCGAGCGCGAGACTATAGCCGTCGGCGCCGAAACCGCAAATGACGCCGCGCGCGTGCCGCGAGATATGCGAATGGTGGCGGAACTCCTCGCGCGCGTAGATGTTCGACAGGTGCAGTTCGATCACCGGCACGCCGGTCGCGGCGATGGCGTCGGCGATGGCGATCGAGGTGTGCGTGTAGGCACCGGCATTGAGGATGATCGCCGCCTGCTTGCCGCGCGCCTCCTGGATCCAGGTGACGAGCTGGCCTTCTTCGTTCGACTGACGGCACGTGACGGAGAGCCCGAGCACCTTGCCCTCCTTCACGCAACGCGCCTCGATCTCGGCCAGCGTCGTGCTGCCGTAGATCTCCGGCTGCCGCGTCCCCAGCATGTTCAGATTGGGGCCGTTGAGCACCAATACGCCGTTCCGTCGCGCCAAGGAATCCCCCCGGATTGTGCCGACCGGCCCTTATAGCACGGCGGCGGCCGGGTGCAATTGCCGGAGGCAAGCCGGGGACGGGTGGGGTGCCTGTCGCTCGGCCGGTTCCGTCCCCAGCGTCGAACCGCCCGGCCCGGCTACGCCGCAGCGGGCCCGCTCGCCGCGGCCACGCTCAGATGTGCCAGAGCGTAGCCATCGCGAACCAGCAGGATGTCACCCGGGTCGCCCTCGTCGTTGACGCAGCGGTACAGCGCGTCGCCCTCGTCCATGATCAGGCGCAGCAAGGCTGCCTCCGCGGGATGCGTGGTGGCGTCTTCGGGGGCGCGCAGCTCGACGAGGTTCTCGGGAGGCTCGAAGTCGCGCTCGAGCGAGGCCTGATACTGGTCGCAAACCCAGTTGACGGCGCGCGCCGCCGTCGCGGGGAAGGCCGCCGGGTCGATGCCGGGACCGCCGGGATCGTCCTGCTGCAGGCGCCACTGCAGATAGGCGCGAAGCTCCTGCGGATGCGCGCAGTGGGTTGCACCCCGGGACGCCTCGAGCCGGCGGAACGCCTCTTCCTCGGAGATGCCGGCCAGACGCAGACCGACATAGAGCCAGGCGATTTCGATCAGGCGTGCATGCGGTGGACCGGCGGCCGGATCGCTGGTTGTTCCGCTGTCGCTCGCGAGGCGGGAGAGAATTGCCGCGTGCGCTTCCGGCGCCGGCCAGGGCGGCAGCTGGAGAAGTCGCCGCGGCTCGGGCGGTGCGATCCCGCGAAGCCGGCGCAGCAGGCGCTTCGCCAGCCCATAGAAGACCGCAAGGATCAGCACCGGCAGCAGGAGGACGGCGAAAGGCGCGACAATGATAAGCGTCGCCTTCCAGAGGACTCCGCTGTCGTCCTTGCCCTGGGCGCGCCGACGGTCCGCGATCATGCCGCCGACGATGGCGATCGGCCAGAAGATCAGGACGGCGATGATCGTCATCACGTTGGCGAGATTGATCGGCCTGAATCGCCCGCTGCCGCCTTCCGCGCGCTCCTGCCGGTCCATCACGGACAGCGTCAGCATGCCGGAGATCAGCCAGGCGAATCCGATGAGCTCCCATTGCGTCATCTCGCGTGCGTCCCGCCGTCGCGGCTCACCACAGATGGCCCTACAATGCCGGGCGCGGCCTTGCTCTTCGGTTAACGCCCGCGCGCGTGGCCAATGCCCTTGCCTTGACCGCGCGGCGGCGCTAACCAGTGGGGCTTGTTGCGCCGCGAAACCGGGAGGCCCGCCATGTTCAAGGGAAAGGTCGCCGTCGTCACCGGCTCGACGAGCGGCATCGGCCTGGCGATCGCGCGGGCGCTCGCCGGAGAGGGCGCGGACATCATGCTCAACGGCTTCGGCGAGCCGGCCGAAATCGAGAAGGCGCGGGCCGCGCTGATCGACGAGACCGGCGTCCGCGTGCATTTCAACGGTGCCGACATGAGCAGCGGCAGGCAGGCGGCCGGGCTCGTCCACGCGGCGCAGGAGGAGCTCGGCGGCTGCGACATCCTGGTCAACAACGCCGGGATCCAGCACACCGCGCCGATTCACGAGTTCCCGGTCGAGCGCTGGGACGCGATCATCGCCGTCAACCTCTCGCAGGCGTTCCACACCATCCGCGCGGCAATCCCCGGCATGTACGACAGGGGCTGGGGCCGCATCGTCAATATCGCCTCGGTGCACGGCCGCGTCGCCTCGGTCAACAAGGCGGCCTATGTCTCGGCGAAGCACGGGCTCGTCGGGCTGACCAAGGTGGTCGCGCTCGAGGCGGCGGGCCGCGGCGTTACCTGCAACGCCATCTGTCCCGGCTGGGTGCTGACGCCGCTGATCCAGAAGCAGATCGAGATCCGCGCCGAGGAGAAGGGGTTGTCGGAAGCGGAGGCGAAGGTCGACCTGGTGGCGGAGAAGCAGCCCTCGAAGCAGTTCGTCACGACCGAGCAGATCGGCGCGCTTACCGTGTTCCTGTGCTCGCCCGGCGCCGACCAGATCACCGGCCAGGAGATGGGCATCGACGGGGCCTGGACGGCGCAGTAGCGTCGGCTATCCGTCGGCGTCGTGGCGCTGCCCGATCGCGTTGCCGGCGGCGCCGCGCAGCGGCTGCAGAAGCAGCCGGTCGAGCCGCAGCTCGCGGCCGTCGCGGAACTGCTCGAGGCCGATCGTCATGGCCTCGTGCCCGGCGGCCGGCTGGGCGCGGTAAGTGCCGAACAGCCGGTCCCACCATGGCAGGTTGAAGCCGAAATTGCTGTTGGTCTCGCGCGGCACGATCGAGTGGTGCACGCGATGCATGTCGGGCGTCACCACGAGCCAGCGCAGCCAGCGGTCGACGGCGAGCGGCAGGCGCGCGTTGGCGTGGTTGAACATCGCCGTGCCGTTGAGCAGCACCTCGAACACGAGCACGGCGACCGCCGGCGGGCCGAGCGCCGCCACGACCATGAATTTGATGATCATCGACAGCACGATCTCGACCGGATGGAAGCGGGCGCCGGTGGTGACGTCGAAGTCGAGGTCGGCGTGGTGCATGCGGTGCAGCCGCCACAGCGCCGGCACGGCGTGGAACATGACGTGCTGCAGGTAGATCGCGAGGTCGAGCAGCAGCACGGCGATCGCGAACTCGAGCCAGAAGGGCAGGGCGACCACGTTCAGCAGGCCCCAGCCCCGCGCCTCGGCGAGCAGCGCGAAGCCCACCGCCGCGGTCGGAAACAGGAGGCGCAGCACGATCGTGTTGAGCGCCACGATGCCGATATTGCTCGGCCAGCGGGCCAGGCGCCCGAAGGCACGGCGCCGCCGCGGCGCCAGCGCCTCCCACGTCGCCATCGCGGCGAACACGCCGAGGAAGGCGGTGAGGCGGATCGCCGGCTCGTTATCGAGAATCAGATCGACCATGGTTCGACGCGCCTAATCTGGGCAGTCGAAGGCGCCGGGGCAAGCGCGCCGCCGGCAAATCACTCGAGGATGCAGACTCCCGCCCGGCACGTCGCCGGGGGCGGCTCGGTCGGCACCTCCTCGATCGAGCAGCGCAGGTCGATCACGGTCGCCAGATAGCCGTAATAGGCCTCGGCATCGTTCCGGTGACGCCGGTTCACGCCGGTCCAGCCGCACGGGATCGACACCGCCACGCAGACGTCGCCGTCCGCGCATTTAGCCCACGCTTCGCTGTAGCGCGGCTTGCCGTCGAACAGCAGCCCCTCGGTAACGAGGAGAGCGACTCCCGCGAGCGCGAGCAGCACCGCCACGCCGATCGCAATCAGGCCGGCGCGAATCGCGATACGCCGCCGCCGCAATCGGTCGCCGAGCTGGGTATCCTCGTCGCGAGCCATGCAATTGCCGCCATGCTGCACTGCAATATTCGCGGATTTCTCCACGCTTCTGGAGGCTTATGTTCCGATTTCGAACCGAAATCAATGGCCGGCCGAAGACGCTCGGCCGGCTTCCTGCACATAGGAGACGCCAGCCATGACCCGCAAACACGACGATCGGCAGACGATCGGGCCGCTGGCCGCGATCGCCACGGTGCCCGGCGATTTCCTGTCCGGTGCGATCGCCGAGACGGTGATCGGCGCCTGTCGGGCCGTCGGCGCGTTCGGGCGGGCCATCGCCGGGCTGCGCCGCCGCCGCTGACACCGCTGCGCCCCTGGCACCGGCGGGTGTCCGCCCGCCTAGCCCTCGGCCCCGGCCTTCCAGTACTCGACATTGAGGTCGAGCATCAGCCCGTCATGGCCGCGCTCGAGGCACTGGCGGAGGCTGAAATACCGTCCCTCCGAGACCTTGCCGAGGCAGCGCTCGTAGACCCGGTGCGCCTCGGCGACGCTGTCCGCCGGATAGGCCGCGGCGCGCGGTGCCGCCACCTTGCGCCACAGTTCGTTGCGCTCGGCTTCGCTGATGCGGCCGCGCGGCGGCAGGGCGTTGAGCAGCTGCGCCGTGAGTCGTGCGGCCCCTGAGCCGCTCGCGTGCCAGTCGACGATTCGCTCGCCCAGGGCACGGCGTGGCCCCGTGGTCAGCGCGATTTCCGCCGTACTCTGCGGGTCGTCGTCCGGCTCCGTCGACGCCGGCACGAGCGAGACCCGAGCACCCACCTCCAGCGCCGCGGTGACGGCGCCCGCCGCCCGCAACACCGCCTCGGGCAGTTCGATGCGGACCGACGTGAAGCTCCGCCCGGCGGTGACCGTGACGATGCCGTCCGCCGGCAGCCGCCGGACGTCCCCGGCGGCGTCGGTCAGCACGAGCGACAGCGTGCCGCCGCCGACGCGGTAGGCGGTGCCCGGTGCCGGGTCCGGCCGCTCGCGCTGCAGGCAGTAGCTGCTGAACCGCGCCGCGCATTGCCCGTCGCGGCAGGCCAGCGCGACCGGTTCGTCGAGCGCGAGCAGCGCGAGGATCTGCGGGGCCGCCGCCGCCGGCGCGGGCAGCGCGCCGACGAGGGCGGCGATGACCAACGGCAGTATCGGGGACATGCGCAAGGCGGGCATCGTGACCCTCCGTTTCGCGAGGCTAGGACCGACAGCTTCCCACCGCCCGCGCAGGGGGTCAATGCCGTGTGCGGCTTTGTGATAAGGTCCGCTTCCCACGCGACAGCCCGATTCGCCCCCGGAGACACGCCTTGGCCGCACCCAGGATCAAGCCCTACGGAGAATGGACCTCGCCGATCACCGCCGATCTCATCGTCGGGGGCAGCATCTCGTTCACCCAGGTCGTGATCGACGGCGAGGATATCTACTGGGGCGAACAGCGCCCGGCGGAGGACGGCCGGACGGCGATCGTAAGGCGTGCCGCGGATGGCACCGTCAGCGACGTGATCCCGCGCAATTTCAGCGCCCGCAGCCGCGTCCACGAATATGGCGGCGGCGCCTTCGCCGTGCGCGAGGGGACGGTCTGGTTCTGCAACGATTCCGACCAGCGCGTCTGGACCACGGAGCCCGGCGGCGAGCCGCGCCCGCTGACGCCCGAGGGTGCCGCACGCCATGCCGACTTCGCGGTCGATCCGGTGCGGCGGCGGCTGATCTGCGTGTGCGAGGATCACGGGCGGGACGGGGAGCCGGAGAACCTGCTGGTGGCGGTCGGGTTCGACGGCGGCGTGCAGCCGCTGCATCGCGGGCACGATTTCTATGCCGCCCCGCGCCTCTCGCCGGACGGGCGAAGGCTCGCCTGGATCGCCTGGGACCATCCCAACATGCCATGGGACGGCACCGGTCTGTGGCTCGCCGACCTGGCCACCGACGGCTCGCCGACCGCTGCGCGCTGCATCGCCGGTGGGCCGGAGGAGGCGATCTTCCAGCCCGAATGGTCGCCGGACGGCGTGCTGCATTTCGTCTCCGATCGTACCGGCCGGTGGAAGCTGTACCGTTGGGACGGGGAGACCGCGACGATCGTCGACGATCCGGGCGACGGCGCCGAGGCCGGGCGGCCGCTCTGGCAGTTCGGCATGACGACCTACGGCTTCGTCGACGCGGCGACGATCGTCCGCATGGAGGCGAGCGAGGGCGCCTGGCGGATGAGCCTGCAGGACAGGCGCAGCGGCCGCCGGCGGCCGCTCGACCTGCCCTTCGCCGATTTCGATCATCTCTGCACCGGCGGCGGGCGGATCGCCTTCGCCGGCACCGGTCACGCGGAACCGCCGGCGGTGGTGCTGCTCGACCCGGCGGGCCAAAGCCGCACGATCGTCCGCACCTCGGCCGATTTCCGCCTTGATCCGGGTTACGTCTCGCAGGGCGAACGCGTCGCCTTCCGGACGGCGGACGGCAGCACCGCCCATGCCTTCCGCTACGGGCCTAAAAACAGGGACTTCCGGGCACCGGACGGAACACTGCCGCCGCTGATCGTCAAGATCCACGGCGGGCCGACCTCGCAGGCCCGGCTCGGACTCAACCTCAAAATCCAGTACTGGACGAGCCGCGGATTCACGGTGCTCGACGTAAACTACCGGGGGTCCACCGGCTTCGGCACCGCCTACCGGCGCATGCTCGACGGCCAGTGGGGCGTCGCCGACGTCGAGGACTGCGTCGCCGTCGCCCGGCGCCACGGCGACGAGGGTCTTGTCGACGGCGGCCGCATGGCGATCTCCGGCGGCAGCGCCGGCGGCTACACGGTGCTCGCCGCGCTCGCCTTCCACGACGTCTTCGCGGCCGGCGCCAGCCATTACGGCATCGGCGACCTGATGGCGCTCGCCGACGATACCCACAAGTTCGAGAGCCGCTACGTCGACCGCCTCGTCGGGCCGCTGCCCGAGGCGGAGGCGGTGTGGCGCGAGCGCTCGCCGATCAACCACGTCGACGGGCTGAGCTGTCCGGTGATCTTCTTCCAGGGGCTCGACGACAAGGTCGTGCCGCCGAACCAGGCGGAGGCGATGGTCGCGGCGCTGCGCGCCAAGGGCATCCCGGTCGCCTACGTGCCGTTCGAGGGCGAGGGGCACGGCTTCCGCCGGGCCGAGACCATCAAGTGCGCGCTCGAGGCCGAGCTCTACTTCTACGGCCGGGTCTTCGGGTTCGCGCCGGCGGACGCGATCGCGCCGGTCGAGATCGAAAATCTGTAGGCCGGCGTCGCTTTGGCGCGCCGCCGGTCGGCAACGCGCGCGTCGTCGCCGCGTCGGATCAATGGTGCCCGCACAGCTCGCTGTGCAGCCGGTGATCGTTCAGCGCGTCCTCGATTCCGGCAACGGTACCCTTGCTGTCGACATGGATTGACTTGAGCGCGATGTAGGCCTCGCGCTGCAGCGCCTCGTCCGGGTCGGCCAACAGCGCGATGAGGCCGGTCGCAGCCGGTGCAGCGGCCTCCCCGAACTTTCCGAGTGCCGCGGCGGCGTTGCGGCGCACGGCGGGGTCACCGTCATCGAGTGCCGCGATGAGGCCTGCCACGATATGCGCACCCGGACTCTTGGCGTGTCCGAGAGCCTTCGCCGCGCCGGCCCGGGCCTTCGGGTCTGCCGACCGGAGTGCCGCGAGAAGCTGCGACTGGACCTCCGGATTACCTTCGGCGGCACCGGCAAGCGCGGATTCGGCGAGCGCGCGAACGGCGGCATCCGCGTCGCCGAACAGCCCAAGCAGCAGCTCGGTCCGTGGCACGGACGCCTCCGGGTCGACCGCGACGGCCGCCAACGCTGCCCGCATCCGGACCGCGGCTTCTGGATCCTGGTCCGCGAGAAGGCTCAGCTTCTGCTTCGCGGGCAGGGCAGGGGTGCCGATCACGCCAAGACGCATCGCCGCATCCGCCCGCAAGGCGGCATCGCGATGGTCGAGGACGACGATCATGGCGGCGACCGATGCCTCGTCGGTCGCGCCGATCCTGGCGAATGCCTCCAGGATCGCCGCGAGCACGGCGACGTCCGGCTCCGTGGATGCGATCTGGGCCAGATCGGCGGAAGCAAAGCGCGCTTCAACGCCGGTATTTGCGATCGCGCCGACCGCCGCACGCCTCGTGCCGGGGTCGTCATGCGACAGCAGGCCCAAGAGCGCCGGCACGGTGATCGCTGCCGGAGCATCGAGCCGGCCGAGGGCGATCGCCGCGGCTTCGGGGTCGCGCACCGACGAACGCTCCAGCCGTTCGGCGAGCGCCGTGGCTGTGCGCTCCGCGACCCACCCGCTCGTCAGGAGACGCTCGGCAGCGTCACGCGCCTCCTCAGGTTGGCCAGTCGTTATGGTCTCGACGAGAGCCGCCTGATTCGGCGGCAGCGAATCGTCCGTGATCCACCCGTAGCCGGCCCAGCCGGCGACTCCGAGGACCACGATCAGGACAGCGGGGATCGCATCGCCGCGCGCGATCCCTGGGTCGGGCCGCGCACGGTCGGCGCGCCGACGGGGATCTTCCGGCGGCTCCGCCGGCGGCGGCGAGGCTGGCTCTACCCAGCTGTCGGTGCCGCGGTGGGAGTCGAACAGTTCTTCGCCGCCTTCAAAGCCGCGCCGGGCCGTATATTCAAGCATTATGGCTTTCCGGGAGATATTTCAAATAAATTAGAAATTTTATTTATATTTGATTTATAATAATGGCTGCGATTATTGATGGTACTATTATGAAGCCATCGATACAAGGCCATGGTTCAATGCGATATCGTGCGCGGACCGGCGGTCCCCGCCGGCACCGTGCCGCCACGCGAAAGCCGCTTCCACGCTACCCTTTCCGGCGCCGCAACTGTTCAATGTGTCGCCGTCTTTTGATGGTCGGCCGTAAAGCGCGGGCGCGCGTCGTAGGCCTCCGTATCAGTGATCCGAGCCGTGCAGGATCTGCTCGGCGACGCCGGTCTCGTAGCCGAGCCCGGCCGGGGTCAGGACGATCGTGCTCGGAAAGGCGCCGGCGCTGGCCAGCCCCTTGCGGATCAGCGCCAGCCACACGCCCTGGTTGGCGAGGCCGGTTGCGTCGCGCGCCAGCACGACCTTGCTGCCGACGTGGAAGTGATCGCCGTGCGGCGCCGGGATGGCGGTGATCTGGATGCCGCGGCTCGCCTCGTCGCGGCGCGTGATCGCCGGATCGGCGGCCAGCTCCTGCAGGATCGCCAGCGTCTTGAGCTGCAGTTTGTTGAGCTTGAGCGGGTTCCTTCGCGCCGGCGGCATCGCTGTCTGTCCTGCTGGTTGCCGCCCGAGCTTGGCGTCAACCGGCGCGTCTGGTCAAGCAGGCCGGTTGGCGCTAGCCTTGCGCCAGGCGCATCGTCGAGAGAATATCGCCATGACCGTGGATCCGCCGACCCTCGTGCCCGACCGCATCGT
The DNA here is from genome assembly GCA_041584475.1 of Alphaproteobacteria bacterium. Lineage (GTDB taxonomy): Bacteria > Pseudomonadota > Alphaproteobacteria > UBA8366 > JADFVY01 > JBFHDX01. The sequence continues at coordinate 8,259 of JBFHDX010000079.1, read as the reverse complement.
TGCGGATTTCCGGCGCGACGGTGCCGTCGTGCTGCGCGGCGTCTTCGCCGGCGGCTGGATCGAGACGCTGGCCCGCGGTATCGAGCGGAACCTCGCGGAGCCGGGGCCGATGGCGGTCGGCTACACCGACGACGGGCGGCCCGGGCGTTTCTTCGGCGACTATTGCAACTGGCAACGCATCGACGAGTTTCGCGCCTTCGTCACCGACTCGCCGGCCGCCGCGATCGCCGCCCGGCTGATGCGTTCGCGCCGCGTGCAGTTCTTCCACGAGCACGTGCTGGTCAAGGAGCCGGGGACCGCGGAGCAGACGCCGTGGCATCACGACCTGCCCTATTACTGCGTCGACGGCGAGCAGACGCTCAGCCTGTGGACGCCGCTCGATGCGGTGCCGCAGGATGTCTGCCCGCGGTTCGTCGCCGGCTCGCACCGCTGGGGGCGCCTGTTCTACCCGCGCAAGTTCAAGGACGGTGCCGATTACGAGTATGCGGGGCCGGGCTACGAGCCGGTGCCCGATATCGATGGCGATGTCGCGTCGTACCGGATCCTCGACTGGTCGCTCGAGCCGGGGGATACGATCGCCTTCGATTTCCGCACGCTGCACGACGCGCCGCCGAATCCGGGCCCCGGACGCCGGCGTGGCTTCGCCACGCGCTGGCTGGGCGAGGACGTCCGCTATCGCGAGCGGCCGGGCCGTCCGTCGCCGCCCTATCCGGAGCTGGGCATCGGCCTTGCGCCCGGTGACCGCATGCGCGAGGACTGGTTCCCGGTGCTGTGGCCACACGGCGCGTCCGGCGAGGCGGCGGCATGAAGCTGCACGGCTATTTCCGCTCGTCGGCGGCGTACCGCGTGCGCATCGCCCTCAACCTGAAGGGCATCGCGGCGGAACACGCCTACGTGCACCTGGCCCAGGGCCAGCACCGGACACCGGGCTTCGCCGCCGTGAACCCGCAACGGCTGGTGCCCGTGCTCGAGGATGGCGATATCCGTGTCATCCAGTCGCTCGCGATCCTCGAATATCTCGAAGAGACGCGCCCCGAGCCGCCGCTCCTGCCGGCCGATGCGGCGGGGCGTGCGCGCGTGCGCTCGTTGGCGCAGATCGTCGCCTGCGAGATACATCCGCTCAACAATCTGCGGGTGCTCAACTACCTGACCGGCACGCTCGGCGCGAACGAGGACGCGAAGCTCGCCTGGTACCGGCACTGGATCGCCGAGGGGCTGACCGCGTTCGAGGCGTTGCTCGCCACCGACGCGCGCACGGGCGATTTCTGCCACGGCGACACGCCCGGCATGGCCGACGTCTGCCTGGTGCCGCAACTGTTCAATGCCCGGCGCTTCGACGCGCCGCTCGAGGCCTATCCGACCATCCTGCGCATCGAGCGGAGCTGCGAGGCGTTGCCCGCGTTCCGCGCCGCGGCACCGGGCCGGCAACCGGACGCCGAATAGGCGAAGGGCGACCCGTCGGGCCGCCCCCTTGGCCAATTCGCCTGGCGTCGCCGGTCAGCTGCCGTTGCGCCGCGTCAGCTCGATCACCTTCTTCATGTTGTCCTTGCTGATGGCGCCCGAGATGATCTCGTCGCCGACGACGAAGCCCGGCGTGCCGGTGATGCCGATCGCGTTGGCCAGCTGGATCGTCTCGTTGAGATACGCCTCGATCGCCGGGTCCTCCATGTCCTTGAGCAGTCGCTCGACATCGATACCGATCGACTCCGCGGTCGCGAGAACCTGCTGCTCCGACGCCAGTCGGCCGCCCTCCATCATCGCCCCGTGGAATTCCATGTACTTGCCCTGGCGGTCGGCCGCCATCGCCGCGCGCGCCGCATAGTGCGATACGGGTCCGAGGATCGGGAACTCCTTCCAGACGACGCGCAGGTTCGCGTCCTCGCGCGCGAGCTCGGTCATGTAAGCGAACACCCGCTTGCAGTACGGGCAGTTGTAGTCGAAGAACTCGACGAGCGTGACGTCGCCGTCCGGATTGCCGGTGACCGGCGTCATCGGGTGGCGCTCGATTCGCTCGCGCAGCGCCGCCAGCGCTTCGGCCTGCTTCTCGCGCTCCGCCTGCAACTGCTTCGAACGCAGGATCTCGGAGACTTCGAGCAGGATCTCCGGGTTCCGGCGCAGATAGTCGGCGATGAATTCGGGGTTTTGCTTCACGTACTCGCCGATGATGCGCTCGATCTCCGCCTTCTGCTTGGCCGAGAATTCCTCGGCGGCGGCGGTGGCCGCGCCAAGCGCAATCGCCACGAGCGCCGCCAGCGCAACATGGGCGGCGCGTCCAACTATCTGCTTCATCAACCGAAATCTCCTCTAGAATTGCCGGGTTTCCGGGCCGCAGGACCATAACAGAAAGTCGCGCGGGCGGCGATAGCCGGCTTTTTGGCCGACAGCGGCGGTCACGCAGATGTTACTACTCGGCCGGTGTGGAATTGCCCCCGCCGGCGATGCGGTTCTGGATGTCCATGGCCTGCAGCCGGCGCGCCCTATTCTCCTTGTCGGCCGGGATCAGGTCGAGCGCACGCTTGCTGTGCAGCTTCGCGGATTCGATGTCGCGCAGCAGCAGCGCCTCCTCGGCGAGCGCGAGCGCGACGCCGCCCATGTCGCCGAGCCTGCCGTGGGCCGTGGCCTTGAGGCGCCAGGCCCGGGGGATCCACGGCTCCTGGTGAGTCGCCTGGTTGAGATGCTCGATCGCCTCCCGGGCAAGCGCGGGATCGTCGATTTCCAGCAGGGCCTGCGCGAGGTTGAGCCGCAGCAGCGCCGAATCCGGCACCAGCTCGACCGAGCGCCGGTAGGGGGCGAGCGCCTCTTTGATGCGACCGGCATCGCGCAGGACGTCCCCCTTCGTTTCCTGGAAGAACGGGTCGTTCGGCGACAGCTCGATGAGCCGGTTCACGATCGCCAGCGCCTCGTCGGTGCGGTGCAGCTTCTTGAACGCGAAGATGCGGGCATAGAGCGCCTCGACGTCCTTGCTGTCCTCCCGATAGCGGGCGAGCGTCTTGGCCGGCGGATCGATGTAGCCGTTCAGCTTGCCGCGCATGCGGCGATGCCAGATCTCGAGATTGCCGTCGACCGGCACGTTCGAATAGGGCGAGACCTCGAGATGGCGCCTCACCGTCGCGATCCGATCCTGGCTGAGCGGGTGCGTGCGCAAGTACGGATCGCCACCGCCACCGGCGATCAGCTCCTGGTCCTGCAGCTTGGTGAGGATCTGCAGCAGTCCCTCGGCCGACTGGCCGGTCGCGTCGAGATAGCGCAGCGCCGCCTGGTCGGCCGCGCTTTCCATGCTCTGGCTGTAGCGCAGGAACGAACGCTCGGCCACCGACTGGCCGAGCAGCGTCGTGCCGACGGCGGCCTGCGGGTCGCCGGTGGCCACGGCGGCGGCGGCGCCGAGCACCATGGCGATGATCGCCTGTGCGCTGGCCGAACGCAGCCGGTCGTTAATCTGCAGCAGATGGCCGGCCGAGATATGGCCGGTTTCGTGGGCCAGCACGCCGATCACCGCGTTCGGCCCGGCGGCATTGCGCAGCAGTCCGGTGTGGATGAATATGCGCTGGCCGCCGGCGACGAAGGCGTTCATGCGGTCGTCGAGCACGAGATGTACGCGGACGCTTTCGATATCGAGGCCGGCGGCGTTGAACAGTGGCCGGGCGTAGTAGCGGATGGTATTTTCGATTTCCGCATCGCGGATCAGCGAGATTTTCCCTGACCCTTGGGCCGAAACGCCCTCCGTCCCGACGAGCAGGATAGAGACGGCCAGCAAGGCGCGAAAGAACGGACGTATGGGTTTCACCAGCGCAAGACTCCAAGTATCCCTCAATCTAGTAAGCTGCCGCGCTCAGTGCAATCGCGCGGCGCTCGCGTTCGTTATGCTGCTGGCCCTGGCCGCGTGCGGTGATCGGGGTCCCGGCAATGCCGAGGCAGGATTCCCGTTCGGTGGTGCCGTGGTCGCCGACGAGCCGCGCGCGGCCCAGGTGGCGGCGCGGATCCTGCGCGAAGGTGGGTCGGCCGCCGATGCCGCGGTGGCCCTCTATTTCGCCCTGGCGGTCACGTATCCTTCGGCCGCCAGCCTTGGCGGTGGCGGCGTCTGCCTCGTCCATGACCCCGACGAGGCCGGCGTCGTCGCGCTCAGCTTCCTGTCGCCGCGCGCGGCGCCGACGCCCGGCGCGATTCGTCCGACCGCGGTCCCGGCCAACGTACGGGGGATGGCGGCGCTTCATGCCCGGTTCGGCGACCTCGACTGGCGCATGGTGCTGGCGCCCGCCGAGCGTGGCGCGCGCCTCGGCGTGCCGGTCTCGCGGGCGGCCGCGCAGACCTATGCGGCGGCGGCCGGCAAGCTACTCGGCGACGGAGAGTCGCGCCGGGTATTCGCGGCGAACGGCCGTGTGCCGTCGGAAAACCAGCTGTTCATGCAACCGGATCTGGCGGACACGCTGGCGCAACTGCGCATACACGGCGCTTCGGCGTTCTACGAGGGCCCGCTCGCGAGCGAGCTGGTCGCCGGGGTTCGCGAGGCCGGTGGAACGCTCTCGCACCAGGACCTGACGAACTTCGCGCCGAGCTGGCAGGTGCCGCTGGCGATCGAATTCGGTAACGACAACGTTTATTTCAGCAGCCCGCCGGCAGGTGCCGGCCTGGTCGCCGGACAGATGTGGCGCATGCTGACGGATCGGCGCCGCTACGAACGCGCCGGTGAGGTCGAGCGCCTGCATCTGCTGGCCGAGAGTGCGTCGCGCGCATTCGCGGGGCGTACCCGTTGGCTCGCCGACGACGGCACGTCGGTCGATGCGGAGAGTCTGATATCCGGGGGATATGCACGCGAGGCGATGCGCGACTACGATCCGGACAGGGCATCGAGCGTCGGCGCGGCGGGCTTGCCGGCGCCGCGCGGCGGCGGCGCGCCGGCCAGCACGGGGTTCGTCGCCGCCGACGTGCTCGGGGGCGTGGTCGCCTGCAATTTCACCGCCTACGAGCCGTTCGGCACCGGCGTCATCGCACCGGGCACCGGCGTCCTGATCGCCCCGGCGCCGGGGCCGGACCAACGCAATCCGCTGTCGCTTGGTGCCGTGATCGTCGCCAACCCATTCGTCCGGAACTTCACCTTTGCGGCGACCGGTGGCGACGGGGCCGAGGGCGTGACCGCGTTGACGAGCGTCCTGGCCGAAGCGGTGGTCAACCGGCGGCAGCTGGCCGCCGCCGTCGGGCGGCCGCGGGTGCACGGCACGGGCGGGCCCGATCTCTGGATCGAGAGCGACGTCGCCGCGGAGGCGGTGTCGGCGCTCGAACGGCGCGGCCACGGCGTGCGGCGCGTCTCGTCGCTGGGTCAGGTCAACGCGATCTATTGCCCGTCCGGATTCCCGGCGGAACCCGACAAGATCCTGTGCTGGGCCGAGAGCGATCCGCGCGGCCTCGGCCTCGACGCGTATCCACGATAGGACGGAGTCAGCGCATGGCGTGCAAAGTCGCGGAGCGAAGCCGCATCTCGCCCTTCATCGTCATGGAAGTGATGCGTGCGGCCGCGCTTCGGGAGCGGCGCGGCGACGCCGTATATCATATGGAGGTCGGACAACCGGGAACCGGCGCGCCGTCCGGCGTGGTCGAGGTCGCGCGCCGGGCCCTTGTCGATCAGCGCCTCGGCTACACGGTGGCGCTGGGCATTCCCGAACTGCGCGAGGCGATCGCCCGGCATTACCGCAGCTATTACGGCGTGACGGTTCCGGCCGAGCGCATCGTCGTGACGACCGGGTCGTCGGGCGCCTTCATGCTGTCGTTTCTCGCGGCGTTCGACGCCGGAGACCGGGTCGCGCTCGCGGCGCCGGGCTACCCCTGCTACCGCAATATCCTGGCCGCCCTGGGCGTGGCGCCGGTGTCGCTAATGACCACCGCCGAGCACCGCTTCCAGCCGACGCCCGACCTGATTGAAGGGGCGCGCCGGGACGGCCCGATCGCCGGCCTCATCGTCGCCAGCCCCTCGAATCCGACCGGCACGATGCTGGGGACACGGCAATTGCGGACGCTCGTCGATTATTGCCGAGAGCACGACATCAGGCTGATATCCGACGAGATCTACCACGGCATCACCTACGAACGGAAAGCCGATACGGCGGCCGCAATGACCGCCGACGCGGTGATCATCAACAGCTTTTCCAAATACTTCTCGATGACCGGCTGGCGGCTCGGCTGGATGGTCGTACCCGAAGACCTGGCGCGCCCGGTCGAATCGCTGGCCCAGAATTTCTTCATCTCGCCGCCGACGCTGTCGCAGATCGCCGCGGTGGCGGCCTTCGACTGCCACGAAGAACTCGAGGCCAACGTCGCCCGCTACGCCGCCAACCGGAAGCTGCTGCTGGAACGGCTGCCGCGGGCCGGGTTCGCCGATCTGGCGCCGGCGGACGGGGCGTTCTACATCTACGCAGACGTATCGCACATGACGCGCGACAGCGAGGATTTCTGCCGCCGGATCCTCGACGAGACGGGCGTCGCGGTCACGCCCGGCGTCGACTTCGACCCCGAGCGTGGCGGCCGTTTCGTGCGCTTCTCGTTCGCCGGGACGACCGAGGACATCGCCGACGGCGCCCGTGCCCTCGAGGATTGGCGGACCGGCTGACCGGCTGACCGTCCGGCGTTAGCGCCTGGCCAGCACGATCTGGCCGACGAACAGGCCGCCGACGTCGAAGCTCGCTTCCGAGCCGCACAGGTAGAAGTGCCACATCCGCCGGAACCTCTCGTCGTAATGGCCGCGGTCGAGCTTTGGCCACGCCGCGTCGAAATTGCGGCGCCAGCAACGCAGCGTCTGCGCATAGTGGAAGCTGTCATGCACGAACGGCTCGTGCACGAGCTTCAGGCCGGCCTGGCGTGCCGCCTCGACCGTGTCGTCGAGCGTCGGGATGTAGCCGCCGGGGAAGATGTATTTCAGTATCCACGAGCTGGTTTCGGCGCGCACGGGCCGCATGATCGAATGGATCAGGGCGCGGCCGTCGTCCCGCAGCAGCCGGCGGACGGCCTCGAAATATTCGGCGAAATGCTGGCGCCCGACATGTTCGAACATGCCGATGCTGACGACGCGGTGATAGGTGCCGGCGCGCGCGCGCGCGTGCTCGCGATAGTCGACCAGTTCGTAGTCGAGCCGTGTCCGAAGCAGATCGTCGGCCCGCTCGCGGGCCAGCGCCAGCTGGTTCTCGGCCAGCGTGATCCCGGTCACTTGGCCGGCTTGCGTTTCGCGAATGATCAACCGGCTGAGTTCGCCCCAGCCGCAGCCGATGTCGAGGACATTCATGCCGGCCCCGATCTCGAGCCGGCGCATGGTGGTGCGAAGCTTGTTAAGCTGGGCGTCGCGCAGCGACTGGGTCGGCGTCTCGAAGAAGGCGCACGAATAGTTCATGCCCTCGTCGAGGAACGCGCGGTAGAGATCGTTGCCGATGTCGTAATGATGCGCGGCGTTGCGGCGGCTGTTGTGCGGGTCGTTGACGCCCGAGCGCATGATCGAGCGGGCGACGCCCGAGACCGTCCGGGCCACCAGGGTCCGGTTGAGGTCGCCCAGATTGCGCAGGAACATGCCGATGAGCTGCGCGAGGTCGCCCTGCTCCAGCGTCCATTCGCCGTCCATGTAGGATTCGCCGCACCCCAGCTCCGGGCTCGCCAGGACGCGCCGGATCGGCCGCAACGAATGCAGCCTCATGCGAAAATGCGGACCGGTACCGTCACCGAACCGGGCCCGGGCCAGATCGCGGTAAACAACCTCTAGCGAACCCCGCCGGGCGAACAGCCCGACGATCGGCGCAAGGGCACGAAACAGCAGAACCGAACCACCGGGTTCGCTGGGCTTGCGCGGGCCTTCACGCTCCGCCTTTGTGCCGGCCCCCTGCGTATCCGGAACGTCGAATCCCGGCGTATAATCCCTGTCAAATCCGCTCATTGCCCGCCTCAGTTCCGTGTCACGTTGACATCAGCAGACAACTGCCATCCTTCTGTGCCGCCGATCACAATCCGGCCGCGGGCAGCGTGGTTTCATTCTCCACAATCGTTAACGAATCGTCAACCAAACCGCCATCGGCCCGGCGCCGCGGCGCATGCGAAAAAGGACGCCGAAAGCGGCGTCCTTTCCCGTATCGTTCGACGGTTAGCGGCGCGACGCTACTTGCTCAGCGTCCGACGCCACCAGCCGGTCCGCTTGGGGCCGGCGGCTGGCGACGGCTCGTCCGGCGCCGCGTCGTTGTTGGCCGCGACGAGTGAATCGACCGCCTCCCGCTCCGCCGGTTCCAGGTCCGG
>JBFHDX010000078.1:0-18381 GCA_041584475.1 Alphaproteobacteria bacterium | reverse complement strand
GTCGGCAGAAATTTTAGGTCGTCCACCGGCGGCGCCACCCGCTCGTAGTCGACGGGATCGGCGGCCAGCCGGTCGCATTGGGTGAGCGGCACTTCCTCGGCAGCAAGTGGGAATACCGGTCCGGCCGCAGCAAGCAAGAGAGTGAATGCGATTCGTCGCAAACCGGAATTGATGGGATCGATCAGTCTCGCAGCACGTCGGAGGGACGGCAGCAAGCCCATAGGTGATCCCCGCACATCCGGCACAGGACGCCTAACGTCCTCGCGAGACGATCGAACGAGACTGGCACGGTGGATCATCCCTCGTGAGCCCCTTTAGTCTCGGACCAGCCGCTTGGCCAAGCCATCGAGAGATACGCACTTGGCGCGTTGCACGAACGCGGATCATGCCACCCTCCCCGACGACAGAAATTTGGTCAAATTCTTAATTGTCGATCGCGTATGTGCTGGTGTTATAGTGCCCGCAAAAGCAAGACTTGGCATGGGGGCAGGTGATGGTAACGCTACGCCAAATCGAGGCGTTCAAGGCGGTCATGGATAACGGCATGGTGCTGAACGCGGCACGGGCGATGCACCTGTCGCAGCCGGCGGTCAGCCGCCTGCTCGCGGATCTCGAGGCCGATCTTGGCTACCGGCTGTTCGATCGTCGCAAGGGCAGGCTGGTGCCGCGGGGCGAAGCGGAGGAGCTGTACGCGAGCGTCGAACGCAGCTTTTCCGGCCTGCGCCATATCGAGCGCGAGGCCAGTCGCATCGGCCGCCGTGCCGCCAACCAACTGCGCATCGCCGCGCTGCCTGCGCTCTCCGTGTGGCCGGTACCCGTTGCCGTAAGGGAATTCCTGTCGAGGCATCCGGCCGCCCATATCAGCATCCAGACCCGGTCCCGGCGGCGGGTGCTCGAGGCCGTCGTGGATCGTCGGTACGATCTCGGATTGACGACGCTGCCGGTCGCGCATCCGGACGTGCGGTGCGCGCCGGTCGCGCGGCTGCGGTTCCATTGCATCACGCATGCCAATCACCCGTTGGCCGGTTTGCAGGTCGTCACGCCGGACGACCTCGACGGTGTCGACATGGTCGCACTTGCCGGCGAGACCTCTCGCGGACTGCGGCACTGCACCGAGCAGATATTCCGCGACGCCGGCGTGGTGCCGGTGATACGCGCCGAGTGCTCGGCGGTGTCCGTGGCCTGCGCTCTCGCCGCGGAAGGCGTCGGCGTCCTTCTGGTGCCGCCGCTGTGCATCGGCGAAGAGCTGCGACCGCTGGTCCGGATCATTCCCTTCACGCCGGAAATCACCATGGAGATCGCCGTACTGCGGCCCGCCGATCAAGCCGTGGGCGAACTCGCGGCGGGGTTCATCCACACGTTCCGCGACGTATTGCGGCAGGCCCGAACCGGACCCAGACTCACCGCCCTGGCCTGACCCGATCAGGCAGGATCAGGATGCGCCGGACCGTGAGTCGAAGAAGCCATTGCGCGTGCGGAAGGTCAGTCTTCGGTGAAGGTGCGCGCCAGTCCGTCTATGAGCGGTTTGACCAGATAGTTGAGCGCCGTCCGCTCACCGGTCTTGATGAAGACCTCTGCGGGCATGCCCGGCAGAACTTCAAGGTCGCCGAGTTTTGCCAGTTCGTCCGACGTAATGCGCACACCGACCAGAAAATAGGCCTGACCGTTGGCATCGTCGATCAGCCGGTCGGCGGAGGCAGCGAACACCGTGCCATCGAGCTCGGGCGTCGTGCGGACATTGAACGCCGAGAGCCGCACGATGGCGGATAGCCCTTTGGAGACCTTGTCGATGTCCCGTGGCGCGACCCTGGCCTCGACCACCAGCTCGTCCCCCATCGGGACGATATCGAGGATCGGCTGACCCGGCCTGATCACGCCGCCCACCGTGTGCATCTCCATACCGACGACCGTCCCCGCCTTCGGCGCGCGGATGTCGATTCGCCGCAGCTCGTCGGCCGCCGCGACGCGCCGCTCCTCGAGATCGAAGATCTCCGCCTGAACCTGATGCAGCTCGTTGACGACCTCCTGCCGAAATTCCTTCTCCACTTGAATCATCTGCAACTCGGCCTCGCCGATGCTTCTGCGGGCTCGCGCGATATCCGCGATATGCTCGCCACGCTCGCCGTTGAGCTGCTCGGCGGTGCGTTTCAGGGCCAGGAGTCTTGTCTTCGTGGCGTGCCCCTTCTTGTAGAGCTTGGTGAGGTCGTTGATTTCCTCCCTGAGCAGCCGGATCTGCCGTTTCTTTGATTGAAGTTGCGCCTCGAGACCGCGAATCTGCTCTTCGAGCTGCATGGTTCGCTCGGTCAGAATCGCCACCTCGCCGCCCAGCGATTCGCGCCGCGCTTCGAACAGCTGGAATTCGCCGGCGATGATTTCCGACAGATTCGCATCTTCGTCATGTCCGAGCGATGTTCGGTCGAGGTTTACCTGGTCCAGGCCGTCGCGCTCCGACCTCAACCTTGCCGCCCGCACCCGCAAGATACCGAGCTGTCCGTCGACGATTGCGAGATTTGCCTTTGTCCTTGTCGCGTCGAGGCGGATCAGCACCTGGCCCTGCTCGACATAGTCGCCGTCCCGGACCAGAATCTCCGAGACGATCCCGCCATCGAGATGCTGCACCGTCTTGCGCTTGGAGTAGACTGTCATGACACCGGGCGCGATCACTGCGCCGCTGAGCGACACCTTGGCCGCCCAAGCCACCAGGCCGCCAAACATGACCACCACGATGACCAACCCGGCCAACATGTAAGGAACCGGGTTTGCCCTCGGTGAAGGTCTGCGGTCAAGCATCGCCTTCGATCCCCGTCACGAGGCCGGGGTCGGGGCGGGTCTGCGGGTGGCGCGCACCGGCGTGCCGCGAGTTACCTTGGCAAGCACCTCTTGCTTTGGTCCGAACGCTTCGATCTTGCCATCACGCAGCATGAGAAGCTTGTCGACCGCAGCAATCGCACTCGGCCGATGCGCCATGACGACGACGGTCGCCAAGCGCTTGCGCAGATCGAGTATGGCCTCTGTCAACGACTGGTCGCCGGCGGAGTCGAGGTTCGAATTCGGTTCATCGAGGACGACCAGGGCCGGTTCGCCGTAGATCGCCCTCGCCAGACCCACTCGCTGCTGCAGGCCGCCCGAGAGGATCGAGCCGTCCTCGTTTATCTGGGTGTCATAGGCCTGCGGCAATTTGAGGATCATTTCGTGGACGCCGGCGCGTTGCGCCGCGCGCACCACCTTCTCGGGGTCGACCTCCTCCGCGAACCGGCTGATATTCTCGGCGATCGTGCCCGTAAAGAGTTCGACATCCTGCGGCAGATATCCGATGTGCGGGCCCAGGTCTTCGCGTTGCCAGCGGTCGAGTTCCGCACCGTCGAGGCGCACGGATCCGGCGTAGGGCTGCCATACGCCAACCAGCAGTCGTGCGAGACTTGTCTTTCCGGCAGCACTCGGGCCGATGACACCCAAGGCGTCACCCGGCTCTAGCTGAAACGAGATGCCCTTGAGCACGGGCCTTTGCGCCCCGGGTGGGACGACGATCACGTTTTCGATTGCCAAGCGACCCTTTGGCGGAGGCAATGCGGTACGGGGCGGGTTGCTGGGCGCGTCGTTCAACAATTCCTTCAGCCGACGAAACGAGGAGCGGGCGGCGATGAAGTGGCGCCATTGGCCGATCGCCTGCTCGACCGGCGCCAGAGCGCGGCCCATGATGATCGACGCCGCGATCATGACACCGGGCGTTATGATCTGCTGGATGGCCAGGCTCGCTCCCGCCCCCAGGATCGCTACCTGAAGGAACATGCGGACCGCCTTCGAGGATGCCGTCAAGGTGCCTGCGCGGTCACTGGCCTGACCCTGCAAGGCAAGGCCGCGACGATGCCTCGCATTCCAGCGGCTGAAGATACCGCTCAGCATGCCCATGGCCTCGAGCGCTTCGGCGTTACGCAGCGTCGTCTCGGCGAACCCATACGCCGATGTCACAGCGGTGTTGGCCTCGTTCAGGAGTCGACGCGTCAGCAGCTCGTTGAGAACCGCAAGCACGAACAACAAGAGCGCGCCACCAAGAGCGATGAATCCCAGCACCGGATGGAACAGGAAGACCAGACCGAGATAGAACGGTACCCATGGTGCGTCGAACAATGCGAACGGTCCGGGCCCTGTCAGGAACTGCCGCAGGTTGTCGAGATCGCGCAGCGGCTGACTGCGCCCGCCTTGCTCGCCCCGCAGACTTCGCTCGAACGTCGCCGAGAAGACGCTGGGATTGAGGCTCAATCCAAGCCTGGTCCCGATCCGCACGAGCACCCGCGATCGAACCAGATCAAGCATTCCCATTATGAGGAGCATCCCGCCTGCCAAGACGGTCAAGGCGATCAGCGTGGACTCGCTGCGGCTGGCCAGTACCCGGTCGTAGATCTGGAGCATATAGAGCGGCGCGGTCAACATGAGCAGATTGATGATGAGGCTGAAGACACCGGTCGCGACAAACGACCCGCGCGATTCCGTCAACGCACCGCGTAGTGACGGATTTCCCCCATCGCCCATGACTTAGCCGCCCTTCCTTATCGACCTGCATTCCATGACGCGAGACGTGGCAGATGCATAGTCGACGCGGTCATGGTGACGTGTCAACGCCGGGATGGCGACCGGCAACGCGACGTGATGTTCATTCCGGCAATGCTCCATGAATTGGCGGCAGCTGTCAGTTGGGTCGCCGGGACGGCGCGGAATTCCGCCTGTCTCAACAGGCGCGAGAGGGTCGTGCACGCTGAACCGACACGCCGCCCTGCACGACACATGATCTTGCGCGGCTGTAATTCCGGGACGATTGCTTGCTGAAATCGTTCCTGCGCAGTGGCCTGCGTCGATCCTGTCACCGTAACGGAAAATCAGTCGTCTGGACCTTCTCCAGTCATCCCCGCCAGAATCCGGTGCAGTCGTGCGCGGGGGCGTCAAACATCGGACGTGATCCGGTGGCGTCGTATCGCAGTGATTTGCGATTCCCCGTTCCTGACCTGATGGCCGATGAGGGCGGGCTGGCAATTCACGTCGTGGACGACCGCACCGCATCCTCGATCTCTGCCCACAGAAGCATCCCCGTTCCGGGCGATCGAGAGTGCAGGCAACGCCGATTGCGGCGCCCGCGACGAGCGGGGAGCGGGGACCGAGTGCGAGTGTCGCGCTGCGGTCACCGACCCGCCGCCGAATGCGGGAGCATCGGCCCTGCTGCGCTTCAGTAGGGCCCGTTGAGCTTTCGATAGGCCTCGCGGAACTCGGCGTAGCGCGCTTCCAGAACGCCGCTCGCACGCGGCTCGACGACCGCGCCCGCGGCCTCGGGAAACGGCAGCGCCTCGATTTCGGGCCAGTGTCCGGCGGCGAGTCCGCCGAGGAACGCCGCGCCCAGCGCAGCGTCGCCGACGTCCCGGCCGGCGCGCAACGGGATGCGCAGCACATCGGCCAGCAGCTGGCGCCAGCGCCGGTCGCTGCTGCCGCCGCCCGCCAGCATCAGGTGATCCGCATCGGCTCCCGCTGACTTGAGCACCTCCCAGCCGTCACGCACGGCAAACGCCACGCCCTCGAAGACGGCGCGCAGCAGATGCGCGCGCTCGCAGCCGAGGCGCAGATTGATCCAGCCGCCCGCCGCCTCGGGGTTCATGTGGGGCGTCCGCTCGCCGGTGACGTGCGGCAGGAAGATGACGCCGGCGCTGCCCTCCTCGGCGGCGAACGCGGCGTCGTAGAACTCGGGCCACGACACCTGCAGGGCGCGTCGCGCCCATTCGAAGGCGGTCCCGCCGTTCTGCATCGCCGCCATCCGATAGCGCCGCTCCGTGCAGGTGCGGTAGGTGTGGAAAGGCGGGTCGAGCATCGGCGCGACGTCGGCGCCGACCGACATGATCTGGATGCCCGAACCGACCTGCAGCACCGCGTGGCCCGGACGAACCTGTCCCATGCCGAGCAGACACGCGGCGGAGTCGGCGGCCCCCATGGCGACCGGAATGCCGGCGCCGAGGCCGAGCGCCGAGGCCGGACCGGATTGCAGCTCGCCGCCGATACCGGTCGAGGCCGCGAGCGGCGCGAGCAGGTCCGCGTCGAGTCCGAGGCGCTCCATGACCTCGCTCGCCCAGCGATCCTCGATCATGTCGTAGAGCAGCGTCATGGAGGCGTCCGACGGTTCCGCCCCGGGCCGGCCCGTCAAGCGCAGCCGCAGCCAGTCCTTGGCCGCGAGGGCGTGCCGGGCGCGGCCCAGGACCGCCGGCTCGTGGCGCTTGAGCCACAGCAGCGACGTCCCGGCCATGCCGGTCGCGGCCGGGTTGGCGAGTCGCAGGCGCAGTTCCCGCGGCAGCGCTGCGAACGCGCGCATCTCGTCGCCGCTTCGCGTGTCGGGCCACAGGATCGCCCGACGCAGCGGCATGCCCTCGCCGTCGCAAAGGACCACCCCATGCGCCTGACCGGACAGCCCGATGCCCCTGACGTTGCCCGCGTTGCCGGCGCAGCATTCGCGGACGGCGGCGACGGTCCGCTCCCACCAGATCGCAGGATCCGCCTCGGCCCAGCCCGGGGCCGCCGATTCCAGCCCGTACGTGCGGCCCGCATGCCCGACGACGCGGCCCTCGCGGTCGATCAGCAGCGCCTTGACCGAGCCGGTGCCTAGATCGATGCCGAGAAACATCGCCGGTGGTCGGTCGAGGGGCCGGGTCGCGCGCGGTCGCCGACCAGAGTGTTTTGCCGGCGGCCGGGCGACGAGCGCTCGTTCAGCGCCGCGCGACCAAAGCGGCCGTCGGACGTCACGCGATCACCGGAGAACCGGCGCTCAGCGGACTTCGCCGGAGGCATAGGCCTGCAATGTCGCCGCCGTCCCGTCGCGCCACAGGCGTTCGAGCCAGCCGGCGAACGCCGCGCGGAAGTCCGCCGAGCGGGCGATGGCGTCGTCGAAGATGCTGTCCAGCGCGAGGAACGCATCGGGGTTGTCGCGCGCCGCCGCGGCGGCGCGGCGCAGCAGGTCGGCACTCAGGTCATCAATCTCGATCGGCCGGCCGTCGTCGGTCATACCCGCACAGTAGCGGCACCAGAGCGCCGATTCCAATGCCAGTCCGGCGATCGATTTGCCGGCTGCGACGCGATCGGACGTGCTCGCGAGGATGAACTTCGGCTGTCGGTTCGAACCGTCCTGGCACAGCCGCGGGATCGTGTCGCCGACCTCGGGATTCGAAAACCGCTCCGCGACCTGCGCGAAATAGTCCGCCAACGATACGCCGGGCACGGGCGGCACCGCGGGGATGATCTCCTCACGTACCAGCTTGTCGAGGAACCCCCGGATCAGCGGCTCGGCCATCGCGTCATGGACGAAATGGATGCCCATGAGCGCGGCCGGATAGGCGATCGCCGCGTGGCTGCCGTTGAGGATCCGGATCTTCATCAGTTCGAACGGCCGGACGTCGCTGACGAAGGTGACGCCGACCTCCTCGAGCTGCGGCCGGCCGCTCGAGAAACTGTCCTCCACGACCCACTGCCGAAACGGCTCGCAGAAGACCGGCCAGCTATCGCGAAGCCCGAAGGTCCGGACCAGGAAATCGCGCTGCGCATCGGTCGTCGCCGGCGTTATGCGGTCGACCATGCTGTCGGGAAACCGGACCTCCTCGCGGACGAACCGTGCGAGTGCCGGGTCCACCATCTCCGCGAGACCGGCGACCGCGCTGCGCGCCACGTGCCCGTTGCCGGGGATGTTGTCGCAGGACATCACCGTGAACGGCGGCGAGCCCGCCCGCCGTCTCGCGTCGAGGGCGGCAAGCAGGATGCCGAACACCCCCTTCGGCCGCGCGAAGTTCTCGGCATCGTGGCGGATCTCCGGATGCTGCGGGTCGAATTCGCCGGTCGCCGGATCGATGCAGTAACCGCCCTCGGTGACCGTCAACGAGGCGATGCGGATCTGCGGGTCGGAGAGTACGCGAACGATTTCGCTGCCATCGTCGCCGACGGCCGGGAAACCGATCATCGCGCCGGTGACGCGCACGCGATGACCCGACGGATCCATCTCGACCACGGTCGTCAGCCAGTCCTGGCTGCGCAACGCGTCGCGCATGGTGGAGTCGTGACGACGGATGCCCGCGCCGATGATCGCCCAGTCCTGATCCGTGCCGCGGTTGAACAGATCGTCCAGGTAGACCGCCTGATGCGCACGGTGGAAGTTGCCGACGCCGATATGGACGATTCCGGGCTTCAGGTCGCGCCGGTCGTAGGCCGGCCTGGCGATCGCCGCCGGGAGGTTCGCGAGGCCGTCGAGCGACAGCGGCGAGGGATTGCCGGGCGATGTCATAGCCGAATCCTGTCCATGCGTGTGTTGCGGGCGTACACCGGAATGCGTGTCTCAGCTTGCCGTGAACTGCACCTTCATGAGATCGTCGCCGCCGACCTTGCGAAGGTATTTCCCCATGTCCGAGAGCGGCACATTGTGTGAAATGATCCGGCGCATCCGTGCGCCGGCGCTCCGCAGCACATCGAGTGCCTCCGGGATGTTGTCGTGATTCAGCGAGTGGGCGCCCGCGATCCTGATCTGGCGCCGGAACATCTCGAACGGCGCCACCGAGATCCTGCTGTCCGGCGGGCAGACGCCGAAGAACAGCGCGGTACCGCCGTTCGCCGTGTAATCGACAAGCCGCTCGGCGACCGCCGGCACGCCGGTCGCGTCCACCGTCAGATCGATCGCCCGTCGGTATTGCTGGAGCTCCGACGATGCCGCCGCGACCGCGCGCAGGTCGAGCGACGTTGCGAAGTCCAGCCGCGACTCGCGAACATCGACAATCGTGACCTCTGCCACGCCGCGGGCCTTGAGCGTGAGCGCCATCAGCATGCCGATCGGCCCGGCGCCGAACACCATCGCGTTGCGAACGCCGTCGGTGCCTGCGGCGTTCACGCCGTTGAGCACGCAACCCAACGGCTCCGCCAGGGCGGCAACGTCGAACGGCATGTCGCCGATCGGATGCAGGTTGCCTTCCCGGACGACGCTGTAATCGGCGAAGCCGCCATTCGTCGTCACGCCATAGGCCTTCAGGTCCTCGCACAGATTGTGCAGCCCGCGGCGACAGGCGCGACACTCGCCGCACGACATGTTGGGATCGACGACCACGCGGTCACCGGTGCGAAACCTCGTCACGTCATCGGCGACGGCCTCGACCACGCCCGAATATTCGTGCCCGGGCACGAGCGGGAACGCCGAAGCACCGTAACGCCCGCTCAGTATGTCGACATCGGTATGGCACATGCCGCAGGATTGCGTGCGGACGAGGACGTGCCCGGGCTCCAGCTCCGGGTCCGACGTCCGCATGATCGAGAAATCGTTGAGACCCCTGTATACCAGCGCTTCCATGGTCCTTTCCCCGCTGCGCGACGGCTCCACCGTTCGCCGGCGATCAGCTCATCCAGTTGCCGCCGTCCACGTTGAACGTCTGTGCGACGACGTAATCGCTGTCGGCGGAGGCGAGAAACACGGCGCAGCCCGCGTGATCTTCCGGCCTCCCCATGCGGCCGGCGGGCACGGCCTCGCCGACCAGCCGCTTCTTCTCGCCGATGGGCCGATCCTCGTAACGCGCGAACAGCGCGTCGACGGTATCCCACATCGGCGTATCGACGACGCCCGGCGAGATTCCGTTGACGTTGATGCCGTGCCCGATCAGGCCCAGCGCGCATGACTGGGTGATGCTGATCACCGCCGCCTTCGACGCGCAATAGGCGGCGACCAGGGCTTCGCCGCGGCGCCCGGCCTGGCTCGCCATGTTGATTATCTTACCGCCACGCCCCTGCGCGACCATCTGGCGGGCCACCGCCTGCAGCGTGAAGAAGAGGCCGGTCACGTTAATGTCGAATATGCGGTTCCAGCTCTCCCGCGTCTCCTCGAGCACGGGCGCCATGGCGAAGATCGCGGCATTGTTGACGAGGATGTCGATCCCCCCGGCGGCACGCACGACGTCCTCGACCATGCGGTCGATCGACGCGGCATCCGACACGTCCAGCTGCACCGGCGCGGCGCCTCCGCCGATCCGCTTGGCCGCTTCACGCGCCTTGTCGGCGGCGATGTCGGCGACGAAGACACGGGCACCCTCGTGCCGAAACCGCTCGGCGATCGCGTAGCCGATGCCCTGGGCACCGCCGGTGATGACGGCGACCTTTCCTTCGAGTTTCATGCTGCTTCCCCGACGCTGCTCACGGCGCACCCGTCATCGCATGTCGGCCTCGACGCCCGGTCCGGCTGCAATTCGGGGACGACCACCGTCGCGCCGGCCCCGCCCAGGGCCTGGGCGCATGCGGCGCCGATTCCCTGACCCCCGCCCGTGACGACCGCGACCCGTCCATCCAGCTTCAGCTTTTCGAGATACACTGCGCCAGCCCCCTCAGTTCATGCAGTTCCCGCCGTCCACGTTGTAGGCCTGCGACATGAAGATCGTGTCCGCTACGTTGACATCGAACTGGCGTCGGTACATCGGCTCGGTGATCTCGTCGAGCCGGCACATGTCGAAAACGCCGGCATTGTTCAAGAGAATGTCGATGCCACCGAAGGCGTCCTTGGCCGCCGCAACCGCCCCCGCGATCGACGCCCTGTCGGTTACGTCGAACGAAATGCTGCGGGCTGATGCGCCCAGGTCAGCGGCCAGGGATCTTGCCTCGTCCTCCAGCAGGTCGGCGATGACCAATTTTGTCCCCTCGCGCACATGCTCTTCGGCGATGGCGCGACCAATGCCGCGCGCATCTCCGGTGGTCAGCGCTGTTCTTCCCTCTAGGCGGTTCAGCTGGTTCTCAATCCTTGTGCGTCGAATTTGTGAATCCTGTCTTCGCGGGGGGCCAGGTAGATCGTGTCCCCGTGGTTGAAGCTGACCTCGCCGCTGGCGCGGACGGTCATCGGGTCCGCCAATCCGGTGTCGTGGATGTGGAAGAAGGTATCGGAGCCGAGGTGCTCGGCGACCCCAACCACGCCCTTCCAGGGGCCTTCGCTGTTCGAGACCTCGATATGTTCGGGCCGTATTCCTATTGTGTGTGCGCCATGTTTCTGGGCCTCGGCTCCCTCGATGAAATTCATCTTGGGCGAACCGATGAAGCCGGCCACGAAGACGTTGCGCGGGGTCTGGTAGAGCTCCAGCGGCGAGCCCACCTGCTCGATCACCCCGGCATTCAGCACGACGATCTTGTCGGCCATGGTCATCGCCTCGACCTGATCGTGGGTCACGTAGACCATGGTCGTGGCCAGCCGCTTGTGCAGCTCGCTAATCTCCAGCCGCATTCCGACCCGCAGCGCGGCGTCGAGGTTGGACAACGGTTCGTCGAACAGGAAAGCAGCCGGTTCCCTTACGATGGCGCGGCCGATAGCGACGCGCTGGCGCTGGCCGCCCGACAGCTGGCCGGGACGGCGATCGAGGTACTCGGTGAGGTTCAGCACACGCGCGGCGTTGTCGATGCGGCGGTCCTGCTCGTCCTTGGGTATAGCGGCCATTTTCATCGGAAAGGCGATGTTCTTCCGGACCGACATATGCGGGTAGAGCGCATAGGACTGGAACACCATCGCAAGCTGCCGCTTGGCTGGAGGAAGCTTGGTGGCATCCTGGCCGTCGATCTCGATCTTGCCGGACGTGACGTCCTCCAAACCCGCGATCAGCCGCAGGAGCGTCGACTTGCCGCAACCCGAGGGCCCGACGAAGACAACGAATTCTCCATTGTCGATTTCAAGGTCCAGCGGCGGAATGACCTTCACGTCGCCGAAGCTCTTGGTGACCTCGCTCAGGTGAATGCTACCCATCTCACATGTCCCCTACTTCACCGCGCCGAAGGTCAGGCCGCGGACGAGTTGTTTCTGACTGAACCAGCCGACGATGAGGATCGGTGCGATCGCC
The DNA here is from genome assembly GCA_041584475.1 of Alphaproteobacteria bacterium. Taxonomy (GTDB): domain Bacteria; phylum Pseudomonadota; class Alphaproteobacteria; order UBA8366; family JADFVY01; genus JBFHDX01. The sequence goes on along the minus strand of JBFHDX010000078.1, from coordinate 6,520 downwards.
ATGGTCGAAGCCGCCGAAAGCTTGGCATAGAATAGGCCCTCGGGGCTGGAGAAGCTGGCAATGAACGCCGTCAACGGAGCCGCATTGGCCGCCGTCAGGTTCAGCGTCCAGAAGGCCTCGTTCCACGCCAGGATGACGTTTAGCAAGACCGTCGAGGCGATGCCCGGCACCGCCATCGGGGTCAGCACGTAAAGGATCTCGTCGCGCAATGTCGCCCCGTCCATCCGCGCGGCTTCCAGGATTTCTGCGGGAATTTCGCGGAAATAGGTGAACAGCATCCAGATGATGATCGGCAGGTTGATCAGCGTCAGCACGATGACCAGGCCCATTCGGGTGTCCAAAAGCCCGGTGTCGCGGAAAATCAGGTAGATCGGGATCAGCACGCCGACAGGAGGCAACATCTTTGTGCTGAGCATCCACATCAGCACGTCCTTCGTCCGTTTGGCGGGCACGAAGGCCATGGCCCACGCGGCCGGGATCGCGATCAGCAGCCCCAGCAGGGTCGAACCGAAGGATATGACGACCGAGTTGAAGAAGTGCTTGGGGTAGTCTGACCGCTGGTTCACCGCCTCGTAGGCCGAAAGATTCCAATCGAAGAACAGGAACGACGGCGGCGACGCGATGGCCTCGCCCTCGGTCTTGAACCCGGTCAGGAACGTCCAGAGGATCGGCGTGAAGATCAAGAACCCTACGCCCCACGCAACGGCGGTGGTGATGGTCTTGCGTTGGGTCGTGACAGCGCGTGCCATGGCTTAGATGTCCAGGTTCTTGCCGATCATCCGCATCAGGAAGATCGCAACGATGTTCGCAAGGATGATGGCGATCACGCCACCGGCAGATCCGCCGCCCACGTCGAACTGCAGGAGCGACTGGATGTAGACGAGGTATGTCAGGTTGGTGGTCGCCGTCCCCGGGCCGCCGCTGGTGGTGACCAGAATCTCGGCGAAGATCGAAAGAAGGAAGATCGTCTGAATCAGGATCACCACGGTGATCGCGCGCGCCAGATGCGGCAGAATGATGTAGAAGAAGCGGCTCAGCGCGCCTGCCCCGTCCATCTCGGCCGCCTCCACCTGTTCGCTGTCCAGCGACTGGATCGCGGTCAGCAGGATCAGCGTGGCAAAGGGCAACCACTGCCAGCTGACGATACCGATGATCGAAGCCAGCGGGTAATGGGCGAAAAAGTCGATAGGCTGAAGTCCCAATCCCGTCGCCAGATGAGCAAACAACCCGTTGACCGGGTTCATGAACATGTTCTTCCAGACCAGCGCCGAGACGGTGGGCATGACAAAGAACGGCGCGATCACCAGGATGCGCACGATCCCCTGACCCCACATCGGCTGGTCAAGCAGGAGCGCCAGGAAGATCCCGCCGACGACGGTAATGACCAACACACCGCCGACCAACACCAGCGTGTTGCGTATCGCATCGAAGAACGACGGGTCGGTCAGAAAGAATCGGTAGTTCATCCAGCCTGCGAAACTCTCCTGTCCCGGTTGTAGCAGGTTGTAGAACTGGAACGAGAAGTAGAGGGTCATCGAGAGCGGGATCAGCATCCAGCCCAGCAGCAGGATCACGGCCGGCGAAATCATCATCCGGGCGGCGGTTCGGGAATGCTGTGTGGCCATTCTAAGCCCCCTCGCACTTGATAGCCTGAGCACCAATCCGCGGCCGTCGTCGGCAATCGCCGACCCCGGGGCGATCCGGCGAAGTGCGGGGCCAGTCAGGGACCGGCCCCGCGAGGGAGAAACGGTTACTTGATGTATCCCGCCTTCGTCATTTCGCGGACCGCAAAGGCCTGCGAGTTCTTAAGCGACTGTTCAACAGTTTGCTGACCCGCCAACGCCGCAGAGATCTGCTGGCCGACATAGTTGCCGATGCCCTGAAACTCGGGAATCGCCACGAACTGGACGCCGGTGTAGGGCACCGGCTCGAGCGTCGGGTCGGCCGGGTTCGCGGCCAGGATGGATTTTTCGACGGTCTCGGCGAACGGCGCCGCCGAGAGGTACTTCTTGTTGGCGTAAGTCGACTTGCGAGTGCCCGGAGGTGCCGCGACCCAACCCTCGGTCTCGCCGACGAGTACGACGTAATCTTTCGAGGTCGACCACTTCAAGAACTGCTTGGCCGCGTCGACCTTCTTCGAGCTTGCCGGGATGGCAAGCGCCCAGGCCCAGAACCAGCCGGTTCCCTTGTCGGTCACCTGCTTGGGTGCCTGGAAGAAGTCGGTCTTGTCAGCTACGGTCGATTCGTTCGGGTTATAGATAAAGCCCGCGGCCGAGGTCGCGTCGACCCAGGTGGCGCACTTGCCGTCGGCGAACAGCGCGCGGTTCTCGTTGTGTCCGTTGGCCGAGGCACCCGGAGGGCCATAGGTCTTGACCAGATCGACATAATAGTTGACCGCATTAACCCATGGCTCGCTTGTGAGCTGTGGGTTCCAGTCCATGTCGAACCAGCGGCCACCGAAAGCGTTCACCAACGGACCGACAAACGCCATGTTCTCGCCCCAACCAGCCTTCCCGCGCTGACAGGTACCGTAGACGCCGTTTCCCGGGTCGTGCACCTTGGCGACGATTTCCTTGAACTGGTCGTAGGTGATCTGATCTTTCGGCGGTTTGACACCGGCCTTGTCGAACAGGTCCTTGCGGTAGAACGTGAACGAGCTCTCGGCGTAGAACGGTACCGCGTAGAGCTTGCCGTCAGCCGACAAACCGTTGCGGATGGTCGCATAGATGTCCTCGTAGTCATAGTCTTCGCCCAGATCGTCGAGCGAAGTCAGCCAACCCTTAGCGCCCCAGATCGGCGTCTCGTACGCCCCGATCGTGATGATGTCGAACTGGCCGCCCTTGGTCGCGATGTCGGTGGTCACGCGCTGCCGCAGGACGTTCTCCTCGAGCACGACCCAATTCAGTTTGTGGCCGGTCTGTTTCTCCCACTGCGGGGAGAGTCGCTGCATGATGATCATGTCCGAGTTGTTGACGGTGGCAATGGTCAGCTCCACCGCCGACGCCGCCGTCGACGCTCCGAGCAAGCCTGCCGTCACGGCCAGCGCGGCCGCGAAATTTCGTGGATAAGTCCGCATCTGATTGCCTCCCTGCATGATGCAAATTGTTGTGCGGTGTTTTTAACACGCGTAAAGTTCAGTATTGCCACACGACAACGTCATGTCAAGACATTGCCAACCCTGGCCCGCGGTTCGCGATTCTCCGGTCCGTCGCTTTCCGCTACCGCAACGTTACTACAACAAGTCGTGGGCCGAAATCGGCAAATGTACGATTGTCGCGCCGGGCGCGCGCGCGGCGGCTCGCCGTCGGTCCGGAGCCGGCAATTCGGGGTTGCGGGCTCCGGTGTTTCGGGGTGTCGGCGGCGGGATGTAACCGGGGCGAGACCTAGGCGGATTCGCGCAGCATGAGCCTGGCGTCGAAGAGCCGCTCAACGTCATGTTTGGCCGCTGGACCATCGCGACCGAGCTTGTCCAGAAGCAATTTGACGGCCTCGATTCCGATCGCTTCGACATCCTGCGCAACGGTTGTCAGCGCGGGGCAGCAGAACTTGCTGAGCGGCTGGTCGTCGTGGCCCGCGACACGAAGCCTGGCATCGCCCGAGCGCCCGACGGCGAGCCCTCGCTTGAAGGCGGCGCTGAGGACACCGAAGGCGAGACGGTCGTTGGCGCAGAGGATCGTATCGGCGTCGAGCTTGCCGGAATCGATCAGTTCGAGCATCGCCGTCTGGCCGTACTGCTCGAAATCCCAGCCCGTGTACGGCATTCCCTCGTTGATGATACGGGGCTCGTGGCCAATCTCTGTCATCTTCGTCGTATAGGCCCTCTCGCGCTCGATGCCGTTGTAATTGACGGCCGGCATCGTGAAGAACGCGGGTGGCGAACCGGAGCGGCAGAGATAATCGACGATGAGCGAAATGCTCTGTTCGTTGTTCGTGCCGACGTAGGCCGTTTCGCTGTCCAGCCGCGAGTCGACGAAGACGATCGGCATGAACTCGCGAAGACGGTGCAGGCGCGAGAGATCGGCGTCGATGCCGAGCGGTGCGAGGATGACTCCGGCCGCATGCATCGATGCGAGGCTCTCGATGGCGCGCGCTTCGAGCCCGGCGTCGCCGTGCGAGCTCTCCACGATCACCAGGTAACCGGACTCCAGGGCAGACAGCTGAACGACACGGATCAGATGGGTGAAGAACGGGTCGTTGATCTCGGGTACGACGATGCCGACGACACGGGTTCGCCGGCGATTGAGATTCATCGCCAGCAGATTTGGCGTGTAGTCGTACTCCTCGAGGGCGCGTTCGATCTTGCTGCGGGTCGACGCGCGAACGCTCTCCGGATCGTTGAAGTATTTGGATACCGTCGGACGAGACAAGCCGATGGCCTGCGCCAGATCCTCCATCGTCTTGAGTCTGGTTTTCGACTGATACTTTTCCGACATGCGGTCCCGCACAGTAATCGTCCGGCGCCGGAGCTGAGAAAGTCGCGTTCTGTTGGCCCCGTCAGTTCCGTGTCAAGAATCCATAGCGAATAATTGGACACAGGTAAACTTTTATGTTAACACGCGATAGCTAAATGATTGTCGTCGGCATGTTTGTGCCGAGCCGCACCGCTCAGTGCGAGCCAACGGGGATACGGTCCGCAACAATGGAAATCCTGCAGGGACCCGTCGTCACCGCTGGTGAGATCCTCGTCGAATTCGTCTCGCTCGAAACCGGCTGCGCGCTGTCGCGAAGCGCGCAATTCTCAGGCCCATACGCGAGCGGCGCGCCCGCGATCTTCATCGACCAGGTCGCGCGTGTCGGCGGTGACGCCGCGATCTTTGGCGGCGTCGGTGCCGACGGCTTCGGCGAGGTCGTCCGCAATCGTCTGGCGCAGGACAAGGTCGACATCACCGGCATTCGGCGTTCGCAGGGCCGGGCGACGGGGGTTGCCTTCGTGTCGTATTTCGATGATGGGTCGCGCACGTTCATCTTCCATATCGAGAACACGGCGGCCGACTCGTTCGAGATCGGCGACGATATCTCGCCCGCCGGCGCCGACGCCGGCCCCGGCTATGTGCATGTCTCGGGCTCGTCGCTCGGCAATGCCCGGATCAGGGCGAACATCATGACCCTGGTCGGGCACGCACATGCGGCCGGCTGGCAGATCACACTCGATCCAAACGTGCGCCCGGAGCTGTTCGTGGATGAGGAAGCCCGGACCGCCATCGAAACGGTTCTGGCAACGGCGACGATCGTCATGCCCAGCGCTGAGGATCTGGCATTTCTCATGCCGGGCATGGGCGAATCCGCCGCCATCGACGCACTGCTCGATTCCGGCGCGCGAATCGTGGCGCTGAAACGCGCCGAGCGGGGCTGCATCGTCGCCGACCGGGACGCGCGGCTCGAACTGCCGGGACACGTCGTCGACGCCGTCGATCCGACCGGTGCCGGGGACTGCTTCTGCGGCACCTTCGTGGGCCTGCTCGCCACCGGCCATCCGATCGCCGAGGCCGCACGCTATGCCAACGCGGCCGGGGCGCTCTCGGTCACCCGGCGGGGGCCGATGGAAGGCAACCCCGCGCTCGATGAGATACGCCGATACCTCGGGAGCACCGGCGCCGGACGTGGCGCCGAGGCGCACGCGTGATGGACCCGGCTTCGCTTCCGCAGCTTCTCGATCGCAACCGCTCGGGCCTGCGGGCGGGGTTGCCGTCGTTCTGCACGGCCAATCGCTGGGCGCTCGAAGCGATCTTCGATTTCGCCGCCGCCCGCTCGCTGCCGGTTCTCGTCGAGGCAACCTGCAATCAGGTCAACCAGTTCGGCGGCTATACCGGAATGCAGGCGGCGGACTGTCGAGCGTACATCCGCGCGATCGCGGCGGACTGCGGCTACGACCCCGACGCCGCGCTGCTCGGCGGCGATCATCTGGGCCCAAACCCCTGGAAGAGCGAGCCTGTCGATACGGCCCTGTCGCATGCCGCCGACCTCGTGCGATCCTATGTCGGCGCCGGCTTCAGCAAGATCCATCTCGATGCCAGCATGGGCTGCGCCGGCGACGGCACGCTCTCGCCGACCGAGATCGCGGAGCGCACGGCGCGGCTGTGCGTCGCGGCGGAGCGACAGGCCAGCGGCGACGCGCCCCCCTGCTACGTCATCGGAACCGAGGTCCCCACGCCGGGCGGCGAGACCGGCGACCTCTCGGACCTGGCGGTCACCGATGCGCACAGCGTCGCGGAGACCATCGACACGCACCGGATCGCGTTCTCGCGGCACGGCCTCGATGAGGCCTGGCGGCGCGTCGTCGCCGTCGTCACACAGCCCGGCGTCGATTTCAGCGATTCCTCCGTCCGCCCGTTTCGACCGGACGCCGCCAGGGCGCTGGCCCGGATCATTCTCGACCATCCGGGCATGGCCTACGAAGCGCATTCGACGGACTACCAGACCGTCGGCGCACTGCAGGATCTCGTCGACAGCCGGTACGTGTTTCTCAAGGTCGGCCCGGAACTCACCTTCGCGCTGCGCGAGGCAATCATGCTTCTGGCGC
>JBFHDX010000077.1:0-18478 GCA_041584475.1 Alphaproteobacteria bacterium | reverse complement strand
GCGGCCGCGATCGTCTTCGCGATCGCGAACCCGAGACCGAGGCCGCCGGCGGTCAGCACGAACACCTCCGGATCCATGATCGGCGACGCCAGCCAGAAGGCCATGACGGCGGGCAAGGGCATGCCCATGCCGAGCAGAGCGCCGACCAGCGGGATGACGCCGCACGAGCAGAACGGAGAGAGCGCGCCGAACAGCGCCGCCGCGACAATCATCGGCGCCACGCGCCCGGCGAACGCGCGCGTGATGAGCGTGTCCGCCCGCGCGGCCCGGACATAGGCGGCGATGCCGACGGCCAACAGCAGAAACGGCGAGATCCAGGCCAGGCTCTCGGCCGTGAAGACGAGGCTTTGGAGTGCCTGCGCCGGATCCAGGATCGACAGGCCGGCAAACGCCAGCGCCATGACGGCGAGCACCGGATCGACCGCAGACGCGGCCCGCGTCCACCCGCCGCCGCGCGCCCCCGTTACCACGTGCGGCGCCGGCGCGCCGCCACGATCGTCGCAATCCGCCGTCATGCGGCGTCATCCTTCTGCTGCTCGGCGCAGCACTCCGCCGTCAGATAGTCGACCAGCTCGTCCATCGCCCGGAAGTCTGCCCTGCAGACGAGCATCGCCCCCTGTCGCTCCTGCTCGATCAGCCCCGCGGCGATGAGGCCGCGCAGGTGATGCGTCAGCGTCGAGCCCGGAATGGAGAGCCGGCTCTGGATCCCGCCGACGGGCAAGCCGTCGGTTCCGGCACGAACGAGGAGCCGGAAGATTCGGAGCCGGGTCGGCGCACCCAGCGCGTCGAGGCGGTTCGCGGCGGTCTGTAACTGCATGGCACAAGAATTTCGAGATTTCTAGAAATGTAGAAATATATGCACCGCAGTCGATTGTCAAGCGGGCCGTGCGGCCGGCGCCGGCTTTCGACTCGCTCGGCGCGCTAGGGCAGACAGGCGCGGCGGCCAGGATTGGCGCCAGCCCGCGCGACCTTGACGGCCGGTCCCGGATGATCGGTAAAGACCCCGTCGACGCCGTAGCGATCGTAGAACGCGCGCAGCTCGTCCTCGAATGTATGGTGTGCCGGGGGCAGCATGTCGGCGCGGAACGTCCAGGGGTGCACGAGCAGGCCGCGGGCACGCGCCATCCTGACCAGCGAGCCGCCGTCGACCGGCCGCCCCGCATCGTCCTCGATCCGGCGCTTGCTCGGCCCGATGCCGTTCGCATAGGTGGCGATGCGGTCGAGCCCCGCGGCGGTGACCATGCCGTCGTGGTCGGCACGGCCCGAGATAAGCTGGATCAGCGGCAGCTCGGTGCCGCGCTCGAACCGCATCTCCATGAGGTTCGCCGCATCGAACGACTGGATGAAGACCCGGGCGTTCGGCCCGGCATAGCCGTGCGCGGCGAGCACCCGCAGCAACGTCGCTTCCATGGGCAGGCCGGCGGCATCGTGAAACGCCGGGTCCTTGGTCTCGGGATAGATGCCGACGCTGCAGCCGGTCTGCCGGTTGAGCTCCTGTATCGTCTCGATGACCTCTTCCAGCGTCGGAACTTGAAAGCCCTTGCTGTCGATCCTGAACCGGCCGGACTGGAAGACGGGAGTGCCGTCGGCACGCGCGCGCTCGTGGACGGCGAGCCGCTTGATCTCCCCGAGCCTGAAATCCGCCGCGTACCACCGGCCGTCGCCCCTCGCCCGGTCGGGAAACAGTTCCTCGACGTTGGTCGTCCGCTCGAGATGGATGTCGTGCAGCGCGATCAGCACCCCGTCCGCCGTCATGACGAGATCCGGCTCGATGTAGTCCGCGCCCATGAAGTAGGCGGCGACATAGGCTTCGAGCGTGTGCTCGGGCAGCAGCCCGGAGGCGCCGCGATGGGCGATCACGATGCGCTCGCGCTGCGGTGCCGGTCGGATATCGCCCGCGGCCGTCGCGGCCAGCGCAGCGGCACCCGCCGCGAGAAGCGCCGCCGCGGCGGCACGGCGAAGCCCGCTCATCGCGCCCCTCCCGGCCCGAGTTGCGCCAGGATGGCACGAGTCGCCGGGTGGCGCGGACCGTCCATGCCGTTGAGCACGGTGAAATGATCGGCGCCGGGCACCGCCTCGCAGCTCGTCGGCGCACCCCTCACAGCCCACGCTTCGGCGAAGCGCGCCGACTGCTCGTGGAACGCCGGCGTTTCCTCGGCGCCGTAGATCAGGGCAACGGGTGCCTTCGTCGCAGGCTTCATGAACAGCGGGCTGTTGCGGCGCGCGGTCTCGACGTCCATGCCGACCTTTTCGTTGATGCTGGTGTCGATCAGCGGCGCGAGATCGAACACGCCGCTCACCGAGACACCGCCCTTCACCAGATCGATCGGCAGCCCGGCACCGAACGCGGGCCAGTCCGTCGCCATCGCCATGCCGACCAGCTGGCCGCCGCAGGAATGGCCCGAGACCGTGATGCGGTCCGGATCGCCGCCGCGCGACGCGACGTTGCGATGGAGCCAGGCGAGCGCCGCCCGTGTCTGCCGGGCGATCTCGTCGATGCTGACGTCGGGGCAGAGACCGTACTCGAGCACCGCGACGTGCGCGCCGGCGGCGACCAGCGGTCGCGCGACGAAGCTGGACGATTTCCGGCTATTGGCCTGCCAGTAGCCGCCATGGATGTACATGTGGACGGGGGCCCGCTCGGCGTCGCCCAGGAACAGATCGAGCAGCTCCGCCGGGCTGCCGCCGTAGGCGATGTCCAGTTCGGACCGCGCCTCGGCCTCCCAGCGCCTGCTTTTCTCTGCCCACTCGGCGATGTGTCGCGGATGTTCGGGGACGTTGGCGCGATTGTTGTACTGCGCCTCCATTGCAGGATCGATCATGGCACTCAGACTCCCAGATAACGTTGGGCGAGCCCGGACTCTTCGGTGAGCGCGGTAGACGATCCGGACCAGACGACGCGCCCCTTCTCGACAATGTAATGGCGATCGGCCAGCTTCGTCAGCGCCGCGATATCCTTGTCGATGATGAGGATCGACTGGCCCGACTTCTTCAGCTCCGCCAGCGCCCGCCAGATCTCCTGACGGATCAGCGGCGCGAGCCCTTCCGTCGCCTCGTCGAGGATGAGCAGCTTGGGATTGGTCATCAGGGCCCGGCCGATCGCCAGCATCTGCTGTTCCCCGCCGGACAGCGTATCGCCTCTGTTGCCGGCGCGCTCCGCCAGGCGCGGAAACAGCTCGCAGACCGAGCGGTAGGTCCACGGCCTGCCCGAGCCGGACCGGTTGGCGGCGGTCGCGACGAGATTCTCGCGCACCGTCAGATTGGGAAAGATCTGCCGGCCCTCGGGCACCAGCCCGATTCCGGCGCGCGCCACCTCGTGGGCCGGCCGGCCACGAAGGTCGTGGCCGTCGAACCGCACGGTCCCGGCGCTGGGCACGGCCAGCCGCATGATCGAGCGCACGGTCGTCGTCTTGCCCATGCCGTTGCGTCCCATCAGCGTCACGACCTCGCCGGCCGCGATCGCCAGGCTCACGCCGAAAAGCACCTGGCTCGCACCGTAACAGGTGTCGATGTCCTCGACCTCGAGCAGCATCACATCGTTCCCAGGTAAGCGTCGCGCACCGCGGCATCGGAGCGGATGTCCGCCGGAGCACCGCTGGCGATGGCGCGGCCGTAGACGATGACCGTGATGCGGTCGGCGAGCGCGAACACCGCATCCATGTCGTGCTCGACGAGCAGCATGGCGACGCGTCCCTTGAGCCGCGACAGCAGCTTCACCATCCGCACCGACTCGTCGGGGCCGAGGCCGGCCATCGGTTCGTCGAGCAGCAGCAGTTTCGGGTCGGTGGCCAGCGCCACCGCGATCTCCAGTTGCCGCTGCTCGCCATGCGCGAGCCGTCCGGCGGGGACCGCTTCGCGCCCCTGCAGGCCGGCGAGTTGGAGCACGAGGCGGGCCGGGCCGCGCAGGGCGGGATCGAGCCGCGCATCGCGCCAGAACCGGAAGCTGTGCCCGGCGTGCGCCTGGACCGCCATGGCGACATTGTCCTCGGCGCTGAAACCCGCGAACAGGCTGGTGATCTGAAACGAGCGCGCGAGGCCGAGCCGCGCCCGCGCCGCCATTCCCAGCCGCGTTATCGGGCGACCGTCGAAATGGACCTCGCCCGCATCGGGCGAAAGCTCGCCCGCGATCTGCGCGATCGCCGTGGTCTTGCCGGCGCCGTTCGGCCCGATCAGCGCGTGCACCTCGCCCGGGCGGACGTCGAGCGAAAGCTTGTCGGTCGCGGTGACGGCGCCGAATCGCTTCTCGAGTGCCTCGGCGCGCAGGAGCGGCTCGTTCATCGCGTGTCGCCGCCGACCAGCCAGCCGTAAACACCGCGCCGGCCGAACAGCACGACGAGGATGAGCAGTGGCCCGAGAACCAGCATCCAGTGCTCGGTCCAGGTCGACAGAACCTCCTCGAGCAGCAGCAGCACCGCGGCCCCGAAAACCGGCCCGAACAAGGTGCCCATGCCGCCGAGGATGACCATCACCATGATCTCGCCCGAGCGAGTCCAGTGCATCAAGGCAGGGCTGACGAATTCGGTGTGGTTCGCGATCAGCGCGCCCGACAGGCCAGCGACGGCACCGGCGATGGCGAAGCCGGCCAGCTTGTAGCGGTAGGTTGGAAAGCCGATCGCCTGCATCCGCCGTTCGTTCTCGCGCACGCCGCGCAGGACCATGCCGAAGCGCGAGTCGACGAGGCGCCGGCCCAGCCACAGGAACAGCACGAGCACGCCGAGACAGACGTAATAGAATGTCGTGTCGTCGGCCAGGTCGAGGCCCGGGGCCCGGCTGCGGCTGTAGAGGCTCAATCCGTCGTCGCCGCCATACGCCTCGAGCGACACGAAGAAGAAATAGAGCATTTGCGCAAAGGCCAGCGTGATCATGATGAAATAGACGCCCCCGGTGCGCAGGCTGATCGCGCCGATGACGAGCGCGAGCGTGCCGGCGATTAGCATCGCTGCCGGCCAGACGAGCAGCGCGTTGTCGCTGCCGGGGAGCAGGCCCAGCACAGCGGACCCGTCGAAACCGTGGACGAACAGGATGCCCACGGCATAGCCGCCGGCACCGACGAAGGCGGCATGACCGAAGCTGACCATGCCGCCGAAGCCGAGGATCAGATCGAGGCTCGCCGCCGCCAGCCCGTAGATTAGGATGCGACTGGCGAGGCTGACGTAGAACGGCTCGTCGAGCGCCAGCGCCAACGGCGGCAGCAGCAGCGCGCCGGCCAGCGCACCCAACAGCACGACGTCCCGCCGCCGCGGCCTGCGCAGCCTAGACATGGGCCGGGAACAGGCCGCGCGGTCGCAGCACCAGGATCGCGGCCATCAGGATATAGATCGACATCGACGAGAGCGACGCCCCGACGCCGTCGGCCGTGGCCGGATCCATGACGAGCCGCAGCAGCGTCGGCAGGAAGGCGCGTCCCAGCGTATCGACCAGGCCGACCAGCAGGGCCCCGACGAGGGCACCGCGGATCGACCCGATGCCGCCGATGACGATGACCACGAAGGTCAGGATCAGGATGCCTTCGCCCATGCCGACCTCGACCGCCAGCAGCGGGCCGGCCATGGCGCCGGCGAGTCCGGCCAGCGCGGCACCGAGCCCGAACACCAGCGTGTAGAGCAGCCGGACATCGACGCCGAGGGCGCCGACCATCTCGCGGTTGCTCGCGCCGGCGCGGATCAGCATGCCGACCCGCGTGCGGGCGACGAGAACGTAGAGCAGCGCGGCCACGACGATGCCGGCGCCGATGATCGCCAGCCGGAAGGTCGGATAGGGGGCACCGGGGATGATCTCGACGGTTCCCGACAGCGCCCCCGGAACGTCCATGAAGATCGCCTGCGGCCCCCAGACGATGCGCACCAGCTCGTTGAAGAACAGGATCAGTCCGAACGTTGCGAGCACCTGGTCGAGGTGGCTGCGCTCGTAGAGCGTGCGCAGGGCGATGACTTCGACCGCCATGCCGACCACCGCCGCCGCCGGCAGCGCCGCCAGCAGGCCGAGCATGAACGATCCCGTCAGCTGCGCGACCGTCGCCGCGACGTACGCGCCGACCATGTAGAGCGAGCCGTGCGCGAGGTTGATCAGATCCATGATGCCGAAGATCAGGGTAAGACCGGCGGCGAGCAGGAACAGCATGACGCCGAGCTGCAGCCCGTTGAGAATCTGTTCGAGGACCAGCAGACCGTTCATGCAGCGCCGCGCATCGCCGGGTTCATCCGCGCCCGTCGCCCGTCCCCCGCGTCGCCGACGGTCGGCCCGGTTGTCGCGCCGGCATCGTCGGCCGTCCGCCGGCAGGCACGCGGCACGGGCAGCCGGCCGGGAGAGGCAACGCCTCCCGGATCACATCCTGCATTCGGCCGCGTAGGCGTCCTGGTGATCCTCGAACACGCGGCCAACGATCTTGTTGGTCAGCTCGCCCTTCTCGTTGACGTAGACCTGCCGGACATAGATGTCCTGGATCGGGTGATGGTTGGATCCGAACCGGAACTCGCCGCGCACCGACTCGAAGTCGGCCGCCGTGAGCGCGGCGCGGAACGCATCCTTGTCCGACAGATCGCCGCCCACCGCCTTCAGCGCGCTGCCGATCAGCCGAGCCGCGTCGTAGCCCTGGCTCGCGTAGAGCGATGGCCGACGGCCGTAACTCGCGATGAAATCGGCGACGAATGCCGCGTTGGCGGGATTGTCGAGGTCGGCATTCCACTGCGACGAATTGAACACGCCGATTGCGGCGTCGCCCACCGCCTTGAGGATCGTCTCATCGAACGAGAAGGCCGGCCCGAAGACGGGTATCTCGTCCTTGAGGCCGGCCTGGGCATACTGCTTGAGAAAATTGATGCCCATGCCGCCCGGCAGGAAGAAGAACACCGCATCGGGCTTCGCGGCGCGCAGCGCCGAAATCTCCGCCGCGTAATCCTTCTGGCCGAGCTTCGTATAGACCTCGCCCGCGATGTTGCCCTTGAAGTAGCGCTTGAACCCGGCGAGCGCGTCCTTGCCCGCCGGATAGTTGGGGGCGAGGATGTACACGTTCTTGAACCCGGCATCGCTGACGTGCTGTCCCATCGCCTCGTGCAGGTTGTCGTTCTGCCAGGCGACGTTGAAGTAATTCTTGTGGCACATGCGACCGGCGAGAGCCGACGGGCCGGCGTTGGGGCTGATATAAAACACGCCTTCCTTGGTGACGCCGGGCACCACCGCCATCGCCAGGTTCGACCAGACGATGCCGGTCATGATCTCGACCTTGTCGCTTTTCAGCATGCGGTCGGCGATCTGCTTGGCCGTCTCGGGCTTGCGCGCGTCGTCGGCGACGATCAGCTCCACGGGCACGCCGCCCAGCGTGCCGCCGCCCTGCTTGATGGCGAGCGCGAAGCCGTCGCGGATGTCGATGCCGAGCCCGCTGCCCCCGCCGGAAAGCGTCGTGATCATGCCGATCTTGACCGTCTGGGCCGCCGCCGGCACGGCAAGCAGCCCGATCACCGCGGCTGCGACCGCCGCAAGGTTTGTCTTCGTTGTCATCGATCCGTCCCCCGTCCGTGAGGATTTTGTTCTGTTGATTGCCCGAGCACAATCGCGCCCTGCTCCCTTTATAGCCGTCTGCCGGGCGGTCGCAACTTCGGAAACTCAGCCGCCGTCGCCGGCTCGCGCCGGCAGCCGCTCCAACCTCACGATGAGGCGTCGCCGGGAGCGCCAGAGGGGAATCGCCGCGGCGAGGCAGAGCAGCGCCCCGATCGCGAAGGGGATGCGCAGCCCGAACGGGCCCGACGCCGCGCCCATCAGCAGCGCGCCGACCGCCGGACCGCCGCGGAAGATCACGCCGTACAGGCTCAGGACCCGGCCCCGCATCGCGTTCTCCACCGCGCCGAGCAGAAGCGTCTGGGTCGCGATCGCGATGGCCACCGCGGCGACGCCGAAGACGCCGATCGCCGGCACGGCGACCCAGAACGCCGTGGTCGCGGTGAACAGAAGCAGCGACAACGCACACCAGGCCGATCCGCCCACGGCCACGAGGACGAGACCCTGCGCCGTGCCGCGGACGGCAAGCCAGACACCGCCGATCACCGCGCCAAACCCGACCGCCGACGTGAGCCAAGCGAGACCGGCCGCCCCGCGCCCGAAGATCGCATCGGCGAACGCGGGAAACAGTTCAGCGACCGGGCGCGCCAGGACCGACACGGCCAGCATCAGCAGCAGCAGGGGGCCGACGGCATCGTGCCGCGCCGTATAGGCGAGGCCCTCGCCGATCTCGGCCAGCATACCGCGCCGCATGCCCGCGGCCGCGACAACGCCGTCGATGCGCAGGCGCGACAGCGCGAACAACAGCGCGATCACGGTGAGCGCGTATAATGCAAAGGTCGGCGCGACGCCGCGCGCCGTAATGATGACACCGGCCAGTGCCGGCCCGATGAAGCGCGCGAGGTTGAAGATCACCGACGAGATCGCGACCGCCGCCGGCAGATCGTCCTCGCGTACCAGCGCCGGGATCAGCGACAGCCGCACCGGCTGGTAGACCGCGCGCACGATCCCGAGAAACAGGCTCAGGGCGACAACCGAGGCCAACCCGACCACGCCGGTCACCGTCAGCGCGAACAGCGCCACCGTCTGCGCGAGCGACAGGGTCTGGCAGACCACCGCCAGCCGGAGCCGGTCCAGGCGATCCGCAAGCACGCCGGCGAACGGTCCGACGACGACGGCGGGGAAGAGGTCGGCGAATGCCACGACGCCGAGCCAGAATCCCGAATTCGTCAGTTCCCACGTCAACCAGCCGACGCCGAGCCGCTGCACCCATAACCCAACCAGCGTGATAGAGCTGCCCGCGGTGTAGATCGCGAAGTTGCGGTTGCCGAAGGCGCGACGAACGGCGCCGAAATCAGCCAGCGCATGGCTCATGCGGTGGACGTTCGTGCTTGCGGCCGCGCGGCACGTCGGGCAAGGGCCGCCTCGATCTTACGCGTACGCATCGCCGGACTTCCCCTCGGTTTCGTGGCATCGGCCACCATGCGCCCAGGCGCACGTCCTGCCGCATCTAAAGGCTGCGGTAACCAATTGCCGCGTATCATTGTCGCAGCGCACGCGCCTGCCGGAACTGAGGGATAACGCCAGATGAGTCGACCGGAGGTCAAGATTGCGGACGTCCGCAAGATCGTGAACAGGATTCTCGACCAGATCGAGAAGGACGGCGCCACCTCGCTGCCGCTGAGCGAGACCTATTATTGGGATGTTCCCGAGGAGGGCCGCTACGATATCGATGCCCGCCCGACGGATTTCGACATTCGCTCCTTGCACGACGACTGGGATTGCATCCGTTTCGCGCTCGACGAATCCGAACAGCCGATCGTCGACCAGCTCATCGAGCTGGCCCCGATCCTGCGTTTTCTCGGCGACAACCTTAGCCGGGAACCGAAATAGGATCAGGCGCCGGCGTCGGCCTGCGGCGCCGGCCCGACCGGCCTCGACCCACGGCGGCGCGATCCAGCGAACGGGACGAACATCATGACGACGCGCGCCCTCATGACTGCCGCCGGGTTCATCTGGGGTGCGACGCTGGGCATCGCGGCCGCCGTCCTGGCGATGGGCATCGCCGCCGGATTCGCCTGGATCTTCATGTTCGGCGACGATCCATGGCCCGAGTGGGCGAATTGGGCGATCGTCGGGTTCGGCATCGCCGTCGGGCTCGTCGTCTTCCTCATCTGCATGGCGCTGGCCCGCATGGTGGCGCGGCGCTACGACAAGCGGCAAGCGACCGAGAAGAAGCGCGGTTCGGCGGTTGCCACCGTGCTCATCCTGCTCGGCCTCGCCGTCGCCGCCACGTATGTCTGGCAGGGTTACGAGCGCGAACAGGCGCTCCAGCAGCAGGCCGAAATCCGGGATGCGGCGGAAGCCTACCGGTCGACGCTGGCGGGCGAGGTACACAGGATCACGGAACTCTCGGTCGACTGGCCGGGATACGGCGCCGACGGTGCCGCCCGTCTGCGGCTGGACGGTCGCCGCGCCGGCGGGTACGCCCTGCGCTGGCAGGTCCGCGACCGGCTGTACAAGGAACCGCTCGTGTCCGGCGAACGCATCATGGTCCTGCAGGGCGGCAGCGCGCGGCTCGACGTCGCGATCTCGTCCTCCGAGCTCGTCGACGGTTACCGCTCGCTGCTTTCGCGGCAGGACGCGAACCTGATGGTCGACGAACCGTTCGTCTTCGAGGCGACGCTGGAGCCGGTCCTCGACGAGGCCGAGCGCGCAGCGCTGCCGGAGCACGAGGCGAACAATTTGCGCCAGGGCTGGTCGACGCTGATCGACCGTGCGCGGGCGGAATTCCCGGTCCGCTTCTTCCTGCTCGGGGGCCGCCTGTCGTGGGACGGCCCGACCCCGAGGGGTACCGACGCGCCTTGACCTGCGTCGGCTCGACGACAACATTGCGCGCATGAGCGCCGAAGCCCGCGTCGGCTCCAAGACGCCCGAACCGGTCTATCTGAAGGACTATCGGCCGCCCGACTGGCGGATCGAGAGCGTCGAGCTCGATTTCGATCTCGGGGACGATTTCACGCGCGTGCGTGCGCAGCTGTCGATTCGGCGCAACCATGGCGGCCGGCGTCGGCCGCTCGTGCTCGACGGCCGCGATCTTGAACTCGTCTCGGTGGCGCTCGACGGCAGGACGCTGTCGCCGGCCGACTATGCGGTCGACGAGCGGTCGCTGACCATCGCCCGGACGCCCGACACGTTCACCCTGAAGACCGAGGTGAAGATTCGCCCGCAGGACAATTCGGCGCTCGAAGGCTTGTACAAGTCGGGCGGGATCTTCTGCACCCAGTGCGAAGCCGAGGGCTTCCGCCGCATCACATACTTCGTCGACCGCCCGGACGTGATGGCGCGCCACCGGACGACGATCACCGGTGACAGGGCGCGCTGTCCGGTCATGCTCTCGAACGGTAATCTGATCCGTGCCGAGGCGCTTGCGGACGGGCGTCACAGGGTGGTCTGGGAGGATCCGTTCGCCAAACCGTCCTACCTGTTCGCCCTGGTCGCCGGCGACCTCGCCCGCGTCGAGGACTCGTACACAACCGGTTCGGGGCGTGACATCGCGTTGCACATCTATGTCGAGCCCGGCAACGAGGATCGTTGCGGCTGGGCGATGGATTCGCTGAAACGCGCGATGAAATGGGACGAGGACGTCTACGGCCTCGAATACGATCTCGACCTCTACATGATCGTCGCCGTCGGCGACTTCAACATGGGGGCGATGGAGAACAAGGGGCTGAACATCTTCAATGCCAAATACGTGCTCGCCGGGCCGGAGACGGCGACCGATGCGGACTATGCGTTCATCGAGAGCGTCATCGCCCACGAATATTTCCACAACTGGACCGGGAACCGCGTCACCTGCCGCGACTGGTTCCAGCTCTCGCTGAAGGAGGGGCTGACGGTCTTCCGCGACCAGCAGTTCTCGGCCGACATGCGCAGCGCGCCGGTGAAGCGCATCGGCGATGTCCGCACACTGCGGGCGCGTCAATTCCCCGAGGATGCGGGCCCGCTTGCGCACCCTGTCCGACCGGAAAGCTACATAGAGATCAACAATTTCTATACGGCGACGGTATACGAGAAGGGGGCCGAGCTGGTGCGCATGATCCACACCCTGCTGGGCGGGAGGGCATTCCGCAAAGGACTCGACCTCTACTTCCGCCGTCACGACGGCGCGGCGGTGACGACCGACGATTTCGTCGCCGCGATGGAGGATGCGAGCGGCATCGATCTCAAACAGTTTCGTCGCTGGTATATCCAGGCCGGCACGCCGAAGCTCTCGGTCTCCGGAGACTACGATGCGGCGGCGAAGACCTATGACCTGACGATACGCCAGATGACGCCGGCGACGCCGGGGCAGGCGTCCAAGAAGCCGCTGCATATCCCGGTCGCCGTCGGCCTGCTCGATTCCGAGGGCGCCGACATGCCGCTGTCGCTGAACGCGGACCCGCCGACGACGGACAAAGCGACGACGCGCGTACTGGAAGTGCGTGAACCGGTACAGACCTTCCGGTTCACCAACGTCGCGGAGCCGCCGACACCGTCTGTCTTGCGGGGCTTTTCCGCCCCGCTGTCGGTCGACCAGCAGCTCGACGAGACCCAGCGCCTGCACCTCATGGCGCACGACAGCGACCCGTTCAACCGCTGGCAGGCGGGCCAGGACCTTGCGCTGGCAACCCTGGTGCAGGCGGTCCGGGACATCCGGGCCGGGCGTAAGCCCCGGCACGACCGCCGCTTCATCGAGGCCCTGGGACGTACGCTAGAGGAGGAGTCGCTGGATGCGGCTTTCGCGGCTGAAATGCTGGCGCTGCCAGGCGAGGAAGTGGTCGCCGACCGGCTCGACGTAATCGATGTCGTGGCAGTGCACACGGCGCGCGAGGCACTGCGGCGCGCCATCGCCGACGCGCTGCGTGAACCGATGCTCGATGTGTACCATCGCCAGTCGGGTAACCGCGCACTCGCGGGAGACCCCGTCGAGGCGGGTCGGCGCGCCCTCAAGAACCGCGTACTCGGCTATCTGACCGCCGCCGGGGACCCGGCAATGGACGAGCTGTGCCTGCGCCAGTACGAGAATGCGGAGACCATGACCGACTCGATCGCGGCCCTGGCGCTGCTCGCGGCCGGTGACTCGAGGCACCGCGAACACGCGCTCGCGGACTTCCGCCAGCGCTGGGCCGATGACCGCCTCGTGCTCGACAAATGGTTTGCCGTGCAGGCGACGTCGCCGCGCCCCGATACGCTCGAGCGGGTGCGCGGCCTGATGTCGGATTCGGTCTTCTCGTTGCGCAACCCGAACCGGGTCCGCGCGCTTGTCGGAACCTTCGCCTCGCAGAACCTGGTGCGCTTCCATGCTCCCGACGGCGCCGGCTACGCATTCCTCGCGGACATCGTGCTGAAGCTCGATTCCCTGAACCCGCAGGTCGCCGCTCGGCTGCTCACGCCGTTCGCCCGCTGGCGCCGTTTCGGCGAAGCCAGTCGCAAGCTGATGCGCGGCCAGCTCGATCGCATCATCCGCCGCCAGCCGCTCTCCCGCGACGTCTACGAGATCGCGCGTAAAATGCTCGATTGAGTGAAGGCGGGCAGCTGCCCGCTGCCCCGGGCACGGCCGGAACGGGGCACGTCAGGTCGCCCGGATCTGGTTCAGGAACCGTTCGACCTGGTCCTGCAGCAGGCTCGACTGTTCCGACAGGCTGCCGGCGGACCGCAGCACCTGGTCGGCGGCCGAGCCGGCCTCGCTGACGGCCTTCGACACGTCGCCGATATTGCCGTTCACCTGCTGCGTGCCCTTCGCCGCCTGCTGGACGTTGCGGGCGATCTCCTGCGTCGACACGCCCTGCTCCTCGACCGCGGACGCGATCGTCGTCGAGATGTCGCTGATCTCCGAGATGATCTCCTGGATGCGGTCGATCGCACCGACCGCGCCGCTCGTCTGTTCCTGGATCGCGGTGATCTGGCCGGCGATCTCGTCAGTCGCCTTGGCGGTCTGGTTGGCGAGGTTCTTGACCTCCTGGGCGACGACCGCGAAGCCCTTGCCGGCCTCGCCGGCGCGCGCCGCCTCGATCGTCGCGTTCAGCGCCAGCAGGTTGGTCTGGCTCGCGATGTTGTTGATCAGCGTCACCACCTCGCCGATCTTCTGGGCCGCGTCCGAGAGGCTCTGCACCGTCGTGTTTGTTGCTTCGGCCTCGGACACCGCCTTCGAGGCGATCTTCGCCGACTGGTTGACCTGGCGGCCGATCTCGGTGATCGAACTCGACAGCTCCTCCGTCGCCGCGGCGACGGTCTGCACGTTCGCGGTTGCCTGCTCGGAGGCCGAGGCAACGCCAGTGGCGCGGCGATTCGCCCGCTCGGCGGTCCCGGACATCTGCTCGGCGGTCGCCTGCATCTCGGTGGCCGACGAGGACAGCGCCTCGACCACGCCCTTCACCTGTCCCTCGAAATCGTCGGACAGCTGGCGCATCATCTTGCGCTTTTCCTCCTGCGTGCGACGCTCGCTCTCCTCCTTGTCCGCCTGCATCTCGCGCATGCGGATGGCGTTGTCCTTGAAGACGCCGATGGCGCGGGCCATCTCGCCGATCTCGTCGCTGCGATCCAAGGCCGGGACGTCGATCGTGGTGTCGCCGCCGGCGAGCAGCCGCATGGCTTCGGTGCTGCGGCGGAGCGGCCGGATGATGCGGTCGAGGAGGATCGTGATCGCGATCGACAGCGCCGCGAGGATGGCAAGCGACAACGAGAGGTTCGTATAGCCGACCTTGGCGCCGGGCGCCTCGATCTCCGCCTGCTCCGCGTCGACGACGACCGTCCAGCCGATATCCTGAACCGTCTGCACGGCAGCCATGCGGTGACTGTTCGCATCGTCGTACTCGGTCAGCGCGGCACCGCCGGCGTATTCGACGCGCTGTTGCACGAGGGAGGCGATGTCGAGCCGCATCACCTGGCTCTTGTCGGGATGAATGATCGCCCGGCCGGCCTCGTTGAAGACGAGCACGCGCCCGGTCTTGCCGATCTTTACCGGGGCGACGAAACGTTCGTCGAAATAGCTCAGATCGATCACCGCGTAGAGCACCCCGGTAACCTCGTCGGCGTCGCTGACCGGCGCCGCGATCGTGACCACGACCGCGCCGTCCGCCTCGCCCTTCAGCGCATCCGACACGAATGACTTGCCGAGCCGCCCGGACGCGAAGAATTCACTCTTCGTCTGGTCGCGGCCGACCTCGAACTGGTCCGAGGATGCGACGACCGTTCCCTCGGTATCCACCAGCCCGATCGTCACGTAATAGCCGTAGCCGTCCTTGATCGCCGCCAGCCGCTCGTTGGCGACGCGGCGCGCCGCGCGACCGACGAAGGAAGACTGCACGGCCTTGCTGTAGAGCGGATCGGCGGCCCATCCCGTAAGATCCATGCGACGGTCGGCGAACCAGCCGGCACCCGAGTTGGCAAGACCCTCCGCCGAACGCTGCAGCTGACCGGCGACCGAGATCCGGACCGCGTCGTTCGTATTGACGTACGCAACGTAGGTCAGGAACCCGAGTCCCAGCACCAGCACGATCGCGCACGGCAGAAGGAATTGTTGCCGTAGGGTCATGGTTTCGCTCCCCAGTCGCTTCTACGGGATGGGCCTTTGTCGATCCTTCTTCTGGCTCGGCCCTATTCGATCACGCGGTCCGCCGACTGCATGATCTCCGCGAGCTCGAGCGTTACGCTGCCGCCGAGACCCTCGGCGATCCGCGCGTTGACGATCAGCTCGCCCTGCTTGTTGCGGGTGATCGGGATATCCGCCGGCCGCACGCCGTCGAGAATGCGCAACGCCGTCTGCGCCGCCCACTCGCCCTGCTCCTGCGAGAGCTTGGTGTAGCCGATCAGCGCGAAGTCGACCATGTGTTCATGGATGGCGCCGCTGGGAACCTTGCTGTGCCGCTCGACGAAGCGCGCCGCGGCCTCGTCGTTCCAGTCGTCGATGCCGGCGGAATTGCCGACCAGCAGGATGTCGACCTTGCCCTGCATCTCGCGATAGGCGGTCTGCCATTCCTCGAGCGTCGTCGCGTAACGGACGTCGGCGAAACGCATCTCGAAGGTCTTCTCGATGTTGGCGAGCTCTTTCTGCGCCGTGAACACGTCCGCCGCCAGATAACCGACACGACGTCCCTTGGTCAGTCGCTCGAGGAACGCGAACAGCTCGTCCACCGCGGCCACCTCGACCATGCCGGTGACGTTGCTGTACGGGAATCCGTAACCCGAGGCATCCCAGTTGACGCCGCAGAAGACGAACGGCAGGGCGGCGTCCTTGTAGAACGGCTTGATGACGTACTTGGAAGCGTTGTCGTCGGAAGCGATGACGACGTCCGGCCGGTATGACTCGATGGTCTGCCGGACCATCTCGGCCGCCGCGAGCTTGTCCTCGTCCGTCTTCTTGCGCTTGGTGTCCATGCGAACGACGCGCACGTCGGCGCCGCTTTGGTCGAGCACCGAACGCGCGCCGGCGAGGGTGCCATCGCTCCACGCATAGCCCTCGTGGTAGGAATCGATAAAGAGAATTTTCTTACCGGTGTATTTCCCCGCCGCACCCGCCTGTCCGGCGGCCACGGCAAGAACGAGCATCGAAGCGATGCCCAGGAATTTCTTGAAGTTCATCTGTACCTTCCGAATCTGGTCAGTCGAATGAATCGTGCTGTGCGCACGCGAACTGACGTTCAGCCCTGACCGCATACGCATGACAAAACCCTATATAGTGTAATACTTAAGAATGCGTGAAGGCCGGCGCTGGCACAGCGGTTGCGGTCGCCGGCCGAGCAGCCGAGCGGCCGATCCGAACTCCGTCATCGATTCCCGCCGCGCTTCGCATTCTGCTTCTCCCCAACCGGTCCGTTTCGCAATCTGCCCGTCGCGTTCGCCCGGATCGGCGGTTTCCCGGGAGTCCCTCCGGCGAAGACCACCGTTGCGTGCAATTCCCATGCCATCTGCGACGTCGATGGCATGGGGGCCCGGGGGGCGGGATCGCGGTGTCGCAGGGCTACATACCAACGGATAAGGGGATTGCCGGCCGGCGGCCGCCCCGGACGGTCGCCGACCTCCGACGCGAAGGCTGCAATCCTGAATTGCGGAGCGCCTGCTTCGCCAGGACCGGGACGGTGCGCGCCTCGGGCTGCGGCCGGCCGTTCCTGGACTGCCGGACTGTCCTTGCCCCGCGCTCGACGGCGGCCCGGGGTGGCGTGCGGCTCACTCCACCTGGGACGGGGCCTCTGGCGCGTCGGGTTTCGCAGCGTTGCCGCCGGGGCGGACACGCCGATCCTCGAGATCGCCGGGTAGCGGCCTCGGCCTGAGCCTCGTCGCCGCCGTGGCGCGGCTGCACGACGCCAAGCTGTCGCTCGACGACAACGCCCCCGGCCTGCGCGTCACGATCGCCTTCCCCGGGCGCGCCGGAGACACCAAAACGGGTGTGGCCCAAATCGGGCAGATGGCATGATCGTCTGAAGATCAGGCTTCAAGAGCAGCTCGCGACCGCCGCAGCACCCGCATCCCGGAGCCAAGGGACGGTCACGGCCTCGATTTGCCAGTTTGCCTGGCGCGGCAGTGTTTTTCCCACGCAGCGAGCGCCAACTCGACAACGTCGTAGTCCACGGTGACGGGCGTCAACGCGTCGCCCTCGTAGAGGCTGTCGATGAACAGGCCGTCGCGACGGCATTCGAACTCGTAGGCGTTGCCGCTGCCTTCGAAGGCGTCGCGGACACCCGTCCTGAACGCACGGATGGCGTCCAGCATTCGCCGCGTCTGCGCCGCATCGTACTGCACGTCGAGCACGAGCAAGCCCTGCAGCGTCCTGTGCCGCGGGTCGGCCTCGTCGTAGCCAGGCCAGCTGAAGCGTTCGGGCGTCATGCACGCGCCTCGCGCTCAGGGTTCATAGATCGGAAAGCCCGTGGTGATCCGAGTGTCGTCGCCCGGCAGCGCGGCCGAGGCGATGGTGAAGGTCGTGCCGTCCATGCCGACGCAGAAGGCGGTGCGGTCGCCCGCCGGTGGCGCGCTCGGCCCGCAGCGGGCCCATGCCGGGCTCGCGCAGCTGCCCGTACCGTGGACCCGCGAGTAGGCGATCGAACGGATCACCTGGTTCGCGGTGCAATGGTCCGGAAACATGGTGGAAAAGCGCTTGCGGTAGCGACCGCCGGAGAATCGCAGCTCGACGTCGCGCAGCGTGTAGACGCCGGCGGCGTTGGGACCCGCGCCGTCCTCGGCGGAGACGAAGCTGCCTGGCGCCGCGCCGTGGGGCATCGCGTGGAACCCCCTGGCGCGACCGTCGCGACGCGCCTCGCCGCAGAACACGTGGTGCAGGTTGACTTTGTAGCCCTCGACCGGTTCGCTCCATTCCTCGAGCGCGGTACAATCGATGCCGTCCGCGAACGCAGGCGCCGCGGTCGCCAGGGCTAGGAACGTCGCCACCAACGGAACAAGGCAACGCGCCAGCGTCGCACGGACGGCCGGTGATCGCACTCCGGCCCGCACGGGACGCATGCGCACGCCGGCTCTACGCCTTCGCGCTCGGCCGCGCGGAGACCTTCGCATGCCACGACTTAAGCGCGGCGAGCCCGTCCGGGGGCGCGATCTGCACGGCGCTCGCCGCAAAATCGACGGTGACGAGGGCATGGATGTCGGCGGCCGAGAAATCGGGTCCGGCGACGTGCGCACTTGCCCGCAGCCGCTCATCGAGCATCTCGAAGAACAGCGCCAGCCGTTGCCTGCCGCGCTTGGCCAGCGCCGGAATCTGCGCGAACGGCACCGGTCCCGGCACGGCCCGGTCCCGGAATCGCTCGGCACCGTTGCGCAGCACCTCGACCACCGCCTGGTAGCCTTCGAGCTCCACGCGGCGCAGCCAGAGCTCGACCATCGCCTTCGACACCGGGTCGGCGCCCAGCAGCGGCGGCTCCGGCCTGATCTCCTCGAGATAGCGCCAGATCGCGAGGCTGTCGTAGATCACCGTCCCGTCGTCGAGCTCGAGCGCCGG
>JBFHDX010000076.1:0-18507 GCA_041584475.1 Alphaproteobacteria bacterium | reverse complement strand
GCGCGCTTCGTCCAGGATCTGCCGCGCCTCCTCGAGCGGCCGGTCGGGCGGGAACTGGGTGTGGGTCTGGTGGAAGATCTCGGCGACCTGCTCCTTCATGACGTGGAATGCCGGCGCGATGATGTGGCTCGGCGGTTCGTTCCGAAGCTGGATGATGTATTCGCCGAGATCGGTCTCGACGGGTTCGATGCCGTTCTCGGCGAGGAAATCGTTGAGCGCGATCTCCTCCGAGATCATCGACTTGCCCTTGGTGACCGTCCTCGCCCCGGCGGCGCGGGCGATGGCAAGCACGATGTCGCGGGCTTCCGCCGCGTCGCGCGCCCAATGGACGTGGCCGCCGCGCTCGATCACGCGCTTCTCGAAGGCCTCGAGATAGAGGTCGATATGGGC
Organism: Alphaproteobacteria bacterium; assembly: GCA_041584475.1. Lineage (GTDB taxonomy): Bacteria > Pseudomonadota > Alphaproteobacteria > UBA8366 > JADFVY01 > JBFHDX01. The sequence continues at coordinate 18,117 of JBFHDX010000076.1, read as the reverse complement.
CAGCACGTGGTTCTTGATGTCGCGCGCCTCGTCGCGCAGCGTCTCGAACTCCGGCAGGCGCTCGACCGCGGCCGTGCGGCGGTCGCGGAATCCCAGCTTCGCCGTGGCCAGGCCGCGCTGCAGCGTCGTGTCGGCGAGCGCCGCGCGCGCGTTGCCGATGAAATTGCGGCTCGTCGGGTGCAGCGCGCTCACGGCTTCGGGTCTCCGATAGGCGGCGCATCGCCGGTCGCACCGGCCAGCACCTCGGCGACATGGCGAACGCGAACCGACGAGCCGCGGCGTTTCAGCATGCCCGCCATGTTCAGCAGGCAGCCGAGGTCGGCCGCGAGCAGCGTATCGGCGCCGGTCCGTTCGATGTCGTCGGCCTTGTCCGAGACCATGCGGCCCGAAATGTCGGGATATTTGATCGCGAACGTGCCGCCGAAACCGCAACATTCCTCGGGCGCGCCGAGCTCCTTGAGCGTCAGCCCGGCGACGCTCCGCAAGAGCCGCCTCGGCTGCTCGCGAACGCCCATCTCGCGCAAGCTGGAGCACGAGTCGTGGTAGGTGGCGGTGCCTTCGTAGCTGGCCTCGACGCCCTGCAGGTCGCGGACGTCGGTCAGGAACGAGGTCAGCTCCCAGGTCCGCCCGGCGATCGCTTCCGCGCGCGAGCGCATGGCGGGATCGTCCGCGAACAGGCCGGGCCAGTGATGTTTCACCATGCCGGCGCAGGACCCGGACGGCGCGACGACATAGTCGAACGGCTCGAATTCGGGGATCATGCGGCGCACGATTCCGGCGGCGTCGTTGCGGTCGCCGGAATTGTAGGCGGGCTGCCCGCAGCACGTCTGCGCCCGCGGCACGCTGACCCGGCAACCGGCGGTCTCGAGAAGGCGCAACGCCGCAAAGCCGACCGAGGGCCGGAACAGATCGACCAGGCACGTCACGAAAAGCGCCACGTTCGGATTGTTGCTGGACATCTCGGAACTCGCCTCCGCCACGTTGCCGCGCAAAGATGGCCGGAAGCTTGCAGAAAGGCAACCGCGCCGACGTTCAGCTCGCCGTTTGCCGTTCGGCCGCCGCCAGCGGCAGCAGCAGGTAGTAGCGGCCGCGTTGCTTCATCCGCCCGGCGAACGACAACGCCGTATCGCCCGTTCCCCAATAGAAATCGCCGCGCACCGGTCCCTTGATCGCGGCGCCCGTGTCCTGGGCCACGACGAGGCGACGCAGCGGTCGATCGTCGTCGCCGGGCCAGCTGATGTCCAGCCACAGCGGCAGGCCCAGCGGGATGAAACGGGGATCGACGGCGAGACTTCGGCCCGCGGTGAGGGTCACGTTCTGGGCGCCGATTGGCCCCTCACCGCCGTTTTCCTCGAAGAAGATGAAGCGCCGGTTGACCGACAGCAGCTCCGCGGCCTTGCCCGGATTCGCCTCCATCCAGTCACGGATGTCATGCCAGGACGCCTGGTCCGGCGAGAGCTCGCCGCGCTCGATCAGCTCGCGTCCGATCGATTTGTAGGGATGACCGTTGTGCGCGGCGTAGCCGATGCGCGTCGCCCGGCCGTCGGTCAGGACGACCCGGCCGGATCCCTGGACATGCAACATGAACGCGTCGAGCGGGTCGTCGAGCCAGACCAGCTCCAGCCCCTTTCCATCCAGGGCACCCTGCTGGATCGCACCCCTCGGGAAGTACGGTTGGAGGCGGCCATTCTCGACGCGTCCGACGACGGCCCTGCCGGCGAGGGCGGCGTCGAACTGCCCGAGATTCACCGTCACCAGATCGTCCGGCCGGCGATAGACCGGAACGTCGTACTTTTCGTTGCGCACCAGCGAACCGCGCAGCTCGATCTCGAAATAGCCGGTGAACAGCCCTTCCGGATCACCGTTGTTGGAGACGAGGAACGGCCGGAACCAGCGCTCGAAGTAGTGCCTCGCCGCAGCCGCGTCGGCGTCGGGCACGGCGACGATCGCCGTGCATGGCTGCACCATGTCCGACACCGCTACGTTCAGCGCCGCAGGACCCATCGGCCGCTCCGGCGGCATCGCCAGCAGCCGCTCGCACGAGCGCCGCAGCGCCGCGATCGACTGCGCATGCGGATCGAGCGCCCAGTCGGGCAGGCTATCGAAAGCGACCGCCGTCAGTGCGGCGCGGTCGATCCGGGGCGGCACGACGCGTTCGGCCCGGGTTTCCGGTTCCGGTTCGCAGCCGGCGAGAAGCAGGAACGCGGTGCCGAGCCCGGCGCCGAGGGTGCGTCGGACACCTCCGCGGCGATCGGCCGCAGGCCCGCGCGGTCCGGATCGGGCACCGGAGATGAAAATCGTGCTCAGTCTGGTGTTCCCGTTGCGATCAGGACCCAGTTCGGGTCGGATGCACGCGTATTGCGGCCAAATGTCCAGATATCGGTGACCTGCACGACGTTGTTCGGATCCCCCTCGACGACTTCCCCGTCGGCATCGCGCGTGGCGTTCACCTGACCGGTCACGAACTTGACCGTGACGACGGCATCCGTGCCCCGCATTTCGGCTGCTACGATTTCCGCGTCGTCGATTCCGACCAGCGTCGTCTCGAGCGTGTGGCCCGCCTTCTCGCGTTCGCGGATCGCCGCCGCGAAATTTTCGTAAACGGAAGATTCCAATAGATATTTCAGTATCTTGGCGTTACCCGCTGCGAATGCATCGATGATCATCTCGAATGCCTTGCGGGCGCCGGCGAGAAATTCCTTCTCACGGAACGAGCTGTCGGCGGCCTTGATCTGCGCAATTCCGGCCTCGATCGGATCCATCGACCCGTAATCCATCTCGGGTGGGCGTTGTCCGGCATCGGGCATGTTCACGACATTGTCCCCCGCCGCACCCTTCTTGCGGCTTTCGCGCATACCGAAACGATCCGCACCGGACTGCTGGTCGTCGCCGCGGCGACCAAGAACCGTGCCCAGCTTGTATATCAGAAACAGGGCAACGGCCGCATAAATGACGATGTCTATGAACGGGAAACCGCTACCCATCGATGCTCTCTGAAATTGTGCGCGACACGGCCCCGCCACCTGCCGGGGGCGGCGCACCGTCGCGGGTTGTGCACGCCCGACATCGATCTTACATCAGAACCTAACATGGCGTCCCACCGGCCGGTCCAGCCCGATTTGCATGCCCGGTTCGCGGGGCGTGCCCGAGGTAGCTTAGATAGGATTTCAGCAGGAAAAGAACAAGCGTGCCGCTCCTCATACTTTTGATTTTCCTCGGTGTTCCGCTACTCGAGATTGCCGTCTTCATCCAGGCGGGACATATCTTCGGCCTGTGGCCCACGCTGGCCGCGGTCGTCGCCACCGCGGTCGCCGGCGTCGCCTTGCTGCGGGCCCAGGGAATCGCCGCGCTCAATCGCGCGAGAGAGAGTGTTCAGCGCAACGAAGTGCCGGTCGCCGAGGTGTTCACCGGCGTCTGCCTTCTGCTCGCCGGCGCGCTGTTGCTGACCCCGGGGTTCGTGACCGATGCCGTGGGCTTCCTGCTGCTCGTGCGTCCGCTGCGCGAGCGTCTCGGACGCAGGCTGCTCGAGGCGATCCTGCATAGTGCCAAGACCCGCGTTTGGGTCGACGGCGAAGAGGTGACGAGCCCGGGCAACGGTAGACATCGGCCGCCGCGCGACGCCATCGACGTCGATTACACGGAGGTGCGTCCCGACTCCGCCGACGACGACGGCGATCGGCGGCGCCGCTGACAGCGGCGCCGCGCGGCGGGCGGACCCTTGTTTCCGGCGTTGTTCCGTGTTAGCCACCCGCAACCGCGCAACTCACGGAGTTCCCCATGACCGACGAGAGCCCTGCGGCAGCGCCGCAAGACAGCGCCGTAGGACCGCGTTTCGAGATCCGCCATCAGTACATCAGGGACCTCTCGTTCGAGGTTCCCGATGCGCCCAAAGTCTTCGAGAACCTCGCTGCGGCCCCCGAGGTTGCGGTCAATGTGGCCGTCAGTCCCCGGCAGCTGGGTGAACAGGATCACGAGGTCGTCCTCAAGATCGAGGCGCGCGGCAGCTTCGGCGGCAGTCCGATGTTCATCGCCGAACTCGAATATGCGGGGCTGATCCGACTGCACAATATTCCCGCCGAGCACGTGGAGCCGATGCTCCACATCGAGGCAGCGCGTCTGCTGTTCCCGTTCGCGCGCAATGTCGTCGCCGCGGTGACTCGCGATGGCGGCCTGCCGCAGCTGATGATCACGCCGATCGATTTCGCGGCCCTCTACCAGCGTCGGCTCGCCCGAAAGTCAGCGGCGCAGCCCCCGGCCGAACAGAAGTCCGACGCCTGAGCCGGCACGCTGTCCGGTTGCCGCCGGCGGAGCTGCGGGCCCCGATCGCGGTTCAGGAATCCCAGATCGGATCGCGCAGTTTGGCGAGCAGCGCCCGGTGGGCCGCGATCTCCGCTTCGTTCGGACGGTGCGCGCGCGGCGGCCGGGCGGGCCGCCGTCGAGCCGCCGCCGCCGTGCCGGCATCGGCGTCCGCGTCGACAAGCCCGAATCCGGGCTGGCGGCCGCCGACCAGCTCGAGATAGACCTCCGCCAGCAATTCCGCATCGAGCAGCGCGCCGTGCTTGCCACGTGCCGACAGATCGATCCCGAAGCGGCGGCACAGCGCGTCGAGGCTCGCTTGCGCGCCGGGATATCTCTGTCGCGCGAGGCGGACGGTGTCGACGGCGCGGTCGATCGGCAGCCGAGGGAATCCGAGTCGGGCCAGTTCGCTGTTGATGAAACCGATGTCGAACTCGGCGTTGTGAATGACCAGCGGGTCATCGCCGATGAACTCCAGGAACTCCCCCACGACCTCCGTGAAGAGCGGATGTTCGGCGAGGAACTCCTCGCTCAGCCCGTGCACCTGGAACGCCTGCAGCGGCATGTCGCGGTCCGGATTGACGTAGCTGTGCCAGACGTTCCCGGTCGGCACGTGGTTGAACAGCTCGACGCAGCCGATCTCGACGATCCGGTGGCCCTCGCTGGGCACCAGCCCCGTCGTTTCCGTATCGAGTACGACCTCACGCATGTGCGAACAGCCTCGCTGACTGGGGGATCCAGCGGGCGCGTGGCGACCGCCGCGCTCGGCCCGTGCGCAGCAGTCTGACGATATGCATCAGCTTGCGCAAGGACTCGCGACGTCCGAGGCCGGTGAGAACGACGAAATCGGCACGCCTGCGCTTCTCACGATCCGGCATCTGCCGCGAGCGGATCTCGCGCAGCTTCTTCAGGGTCATCCCCGGGCGACGCATCACGCGCTGCGTCTGAATGAAGACCGGCGCCGTGACCAGAACCGTCGAATCGCAGTCCCGGTCGCGGCCGGTTTCGAAAAGCAAGGGAACGTCGAGCACCGCGACAGGCCGTCGCTGCAGCGCGCAGCGTCGCAGAAAATCAACGGAATCCCGCCGCACCAGCGGGTGCAGGATCTGCTCCAACCGGGCGAGTTTGGCCGGGTCGCCGAACACACGGCGGCCGAGCTCCTGCCGATCGACGGTCCCGCCGTCCAGAACCCCGGGGAATGCCCGCCCGACCACGTCGACCGCCGCACCCCCGCGCGCAAGCAGCCGGTGCACGGCCCCGTCGGCGTCGTACACGGGAACACCGAGGCGCCGCAGCACCCGCGCAGCCGTCGACTTGCCCATGCCGATCGAGCCCGTCAGACCGACGACGATCACCGGCGCCCGCCTCGCAATACGCGCTTCATGGAGTGTCCCCGAGCACGAACCGGCGCAGCGCCTCGTCTACTTCCGGGCGCCGGCCGTACCACGCCTCGAACCCCGGTCGCGCCTGGTGGAGCAGCATGCCGATTCCGTCGACGACGGCGTTGCCGCGGGCCCGCGCTGCAGCGAGCAGCGGCGTCTGGAGTGGCGAATAGACGATGTCGTTGACCGTGGCGGCCGCCGGCAATTTCTGCAGATCGATCTCCAGCGCGGGCTGGCCGGTCATGCCGAGACTGGTGGTGTTCACCAGCAGCGACGCCTCGTCGAGCGCCGCGCTGCGTTTCTCCCAGGCGACGGCCGTCGCCCGTCGGCCGAGATTCCGGGCCAGCGTTTGCGCGCGCTCCGCCGTCCGGTTGACGATCTTCAGTGCGGGCACGCCGGCGTCAAGCAGCGCAATGCCGACGGCGCGCGCGGCGCCACCCGCGCCGAGGATCACCGCGGGGCCCGCGGCCGCGCGCCAGTCGCTCGCCTGGCGCAAATTCTCGAGGAAGCCGTAGGCATCGCTGTTCGCGCCGACGAGACGGCCGTCGTTCCGGACGACGAGGGTGTTGACCGCGCCGATTCGGCGCGCCATTTCGTCGACTTCGTCGCACAACGCCAGCGCGGCCTCCTTGTGCGGCACCGTCACGTTGGCGCCGCGAAAGCCCAGGGCGGGCAGGGCACGGATCGCCGTCGGCAGGTCGACGGGTCGTACCGGCATCGCGATATAGGCGCCATCGATGCCGTATTTCTGCAGCCAGTAGCCGTGCAATCGCGGCGAGCGCGAATGCGTCACCGGCCATCCGATCACCCCAGAGATCCGCGCCATGGCCGAGAGAATCATTCGACGATCACTCCGTGTCCGCGCAGGAACTCGAGCAGCGGCAGAAGCGGCAGGCCGAGGATGCTGAAATGATTGCCTTCGACGCGGGTGAACAGCTGAACGCCCAGACCTTCCAGCTCGTACCCACCGACCGCCTGCCAAGCAGCCTCGCCCGCGCGATCGACGTAATCGTCGAGGAAGTGGTCGCTGAACGGTCGCACCGCCAGCCGGGCGCGGTCGACATGGTGCCACAACACATCGTGGCCGCGTACGGCGGCGACAGCCGTCACCAGCTCATGCGTGCGGCCCCGTAGCGCGACCAGCTGGCGCCGCGCCGCTTCTGCATCGACCGGCTTGTCGAACCACTCGCCTTCGCACTCCAGTACCTGGTCGGCACCGATGACGAGCGCGTCTCCGTGGCGCGCGGCCACCTGCTGCGCCTTCATCGTTGCCAGTGCCTCCGCGGCATCCTCGGCGGACCCTCCCTGGCCACGGATCGACGCCTTCACCGTCGGCTCGTCGATGGCGGCTGGATCGATCGAGAAGGCGATCCCGGCCGCCTCGAGCATGCGCGCCCGCGGCTTGCTGGCGGAGGCGAGGACGACGGTGAGGCCGGGCAATGTCATCAAGCCTCGCTGGTCGCGCCGCGGCGTTCGTAGAGCTGCAGGATCGCCGCCGCGGATTCCTCGATCGAGCGCCGGGTCACGTCGATCACCGGCCAGCTCTGCTGGGCAAAGATCTTCCGCGCCACCATCACCTCGGCGCGCACGGCCTCGAGATCCACGTAATCCGTGTTGACGTCCTGCGACAGCATCTGCAGGCGATTGCGCCGCACCTGGACGAGCCGGGCCGGGTCCTTCGTCAGGCCCACGACGAACGGCTCATCCGGCCGGTTCTTCATCGCCAGCAGTTCCGCCGGCAGCGCGACGCCCGGTACGACCGGGACGTTGGCGGCCTTGATGCCGCGGTTCGCGAGGTAGATGCACGTCGGTGTCTTGGACGTCCGCGACACGCCGACGAGGACGATCTCGGCCTCGTCGAGGTTCTGCACGGCCTGTCCGTCATCGTGATGCAGTGCAAACGTCATGGCGTCGATGCGGCCGAAATACTCGGCGTCCATGATGTGCTGACGGCCGGGCTGCCCGCGCGCCTTCACCCCCAGGAAATTAGCGAGCGATGCGATGACCGGGTCGAGCACCGCGATACACGGAACCTGCAGCCGCCGGCATCCCTCGAGCAGGGCGTAGCGCAGCCGGTCGTTAACCACCGTGAACATGACGACGCCCGGGTTTTTCTCGACCTCGTCGAGCAGCTTGTCGATCTGGCCGGGCGTGCGCACCAGCGTCCAGTTGTGCTCGATGATCTCGACGCCCTCGAACTGGACGAGGCAGGCCCGGGCGACGCTGTGCACGGTCTCGCCGGTGGCATCGGACACGAGGTGAAGGTGGAATTTCATCGCTCTCGCTTGCACTCGCTGCTCGCGCCGGCGGTTTTCCGGCAGATTGTGTATAACCGCGTTGCCTCCGCCCGCCCACCGATTCATTGGCGGCGTACTTAACCTCCTGTCCCCGCGTTCTCCCGCCGTGGATCGATTCGTCCCCGCCCATCGAATTGCACCGGAAACGTCGCGGCGGACGACTTTTCCCCGGCTTTTTCGGCGTGTGAGATGCTGCAATCCACGCCGTTGCCGGAACTTTTTCCACCTCCTGTCAACAGCCCTTCACTTATGCACAGCGACCCTTGCCCTCTCGTTGGATATCGGATAATCCCCGCAGTGCAACCGTCCAACCATCGCTACAACCTTTTCTTTTTCAAGAAAAGAATAGTATTGAGGGCGCTCAATCGCGCAACGCCGGGCTCATGACCGATCCAAAGCACACGAAATCATCTATCCACGCGCCACAAAATCCTCTGATGAAAGTCCTCGCCGGCGGGTCGGTCCAGCCACCGCCGCTCTGGCTGATGCGCCAGGCGGGACGTTACCTTCCCGAATACCGGCGGATCCGTGCGCAGGTCGGCGGATTTCTGGAACTGTGCTATACGCCCGAGCTGGCCGTGGAAGTCACGCTGCAGCCGATCCGTCGCTACGGGTTCGACGCGGCGATCCTGTTTTCCGACATCCTCGTCGTACCCGACGCCCTCGGGCAGCGCGTCCGTTTCGCGGAAGGCGAAGGTCCGCGCCTCGACGCCGTTACCGATGTTGAGGCGCTGTCCCAGCTTGGGATGCAGGGGTTCCACGAGCATCTGGCGCCGGTTTACGAGACCGTCCGGCGCCTTGCCGCCGCCTTGCCGGACACGGTGGCACTGATCGGCTTCGCCGGCGCGCCGTGGACGGTTGCGACCTACATGGTCGAGGGCGGCAGCAGCCGGGACTTCGCGCGGGTGCGAAAATGGGGTCTCGGCGACGCCGCGGGGTTCTCACGTCTGCTCGACCTCGTCAGCGCCGCGACCGCCGAATACCTCTGTCGGCAAGCCGATGCGGGTGCGCAGGTCCTGCAGCTGTTCGACAGCTGGGCCGGGGTGCTGACCGAGTCAGAATTCCGAAGCTGGGTCATCGGCCCGACGAAAGAGATCGTTGCTGCCGTAAAGGCCGCTCATCCGGAGGTGCCGATCATCGGATTTCCGCGCGGTGCCGGGGTGCTCTACGAGGCTTACGTCGATGCAACGGGCGTCGACGCGGTCAGCCTCGACTCGACCATTCCCCTGCGCTGGGCGCGGCAGCGTCTGCAGTCGCGCGTAGCAATGCAGGGCAATCTCGATCCCTTGGTCTTGCTCACCGGCGGCGAAGCGATGGAGCGCGCCGTGACGACGATCCTGGACGAACTGGCTGCCGGCCCGCTGATATTCAACCTGGGTCACGGGATCGTCAAGGAGACGCCGCCGGAGCACGTCGCGCGCTTGGTGGAACTTGTCCGGGGTCGGCGGTGATGGATCAGTCCGCGAAACGCGTGGCGGTGGTGCTTTTCAACCTGGGCGGACCCGACAGTCCCGATGCGGTGCAGCCGTTCCTGTTCAATCTGTTCAACGATCCCGCGATAATCGGGGCGCCGGCACCGCTGCGCTGGTCTCTGGCACAGTTCATCTCGCGACGGCGGGCGCCGGTCGCGCGTGAGATCTACGCCGAACTCGGGGGACGGTCTCCGTTGCTCGAGAACACGAAGGCGCAGGCCGTCGCATTGCAGCGTAAGCTCTCGGACCTGGGCGATGTGCGCTGTTTCGTCGCCATGCGCTACTGGCATCCGTTCGCCGCGGAGGCCGCGCGCGACGTCAAGGCCTTCGAGGCCGATGCGACCGTCTTGCTGCCGCTCTATCCGCAGTTCTCGACGACGACGACCGGATCCTCGCTGACCGACTGGTATCGCGCGGCGAGCGCGGCCGGCCTCGCCGAAGCCGGGCGCGCGGTCTGCTGCTATCCGGACAATGGCGGTTTCGTCGAAGCGATGGCGGAACGGGTTGCGGAACGCTGGAAGGCCTGCTCGAAAAAGGGAAGACCGAGAATTCTCTTCTCCGCTCACGGCTTGCCGAAACGCACGGTGGCGCGCGGCGATCCCTACCAGTGGCAGGTGGAGCTGTCCGCGCAGGCCATCGCGAAGGCGGTGACCCACCGCCTCGGACAGGCACCGGACTGGCTGGTGTCCTACCAGAGCCGCGTCGGACCGCTCGAGTGGATCGGTCCCTACACCGACGCCGAAATCGAACGGGCGGGTCGGGACGGCGTGCCGCTGGTCGTTGCGCCCGTCGCCTTCGTCTCGGAACATTCGGAGACCCTGGTCGAACTCGACATCGAATACCGTCGACTGGCGGAAGAGCACGGTGTCCCGGCATACGAGCGAGTACCGACCGTCGGCGACGCGGAGCAATTCATCGCCGGCCTGGCCGGGCTCGTGAGGGCAGCGATGGCCACGGACGCGTCGCCCGCGAGCGGCTGTGGCGCGCGGATCTGCCCTGCAGAGACCTCGCAGTGCGCGATGGCGGACGCGTCGCTCGGCCCGGTGCCCCGGGAAGTCCGGCGGTCGTGAGGCGGCGCCGGCACACGGCACGGGTTTCAGGACTTGCGCATGCCCGACGCGATTCCCATATCGACGCTGTCCGGGCAACGAGCGGCGCGTGCTGAAACAGCGATAAGGCCAGCGAATCCGGGCATTCATGCGATCAAGCTTGGCCGTTGACACGAATTGCGCTATTGTGTACGCCAAGTTGAACACCGACAGGGGCAGTATCCGCCATCTGTCGAGATCATCTTCCCCCCGGAATAATCGATCGCCGAAAAGCTTCAGAACGTGGCCGCAAAGCGCCGGAGCCTCCGGCATATGCCACTCGCGATCGGTAGTCAGAGTCAGCCATGCATCTCCAGGAACTGAAGACCAAATCACCGCAGGACCTCCTCGCTTATGCGGAGGAACTGCAGATCGAGAACGCGAGCACGCTTCGCAAGCAGGACATGATGTTCGCCATCCTCAAGCAGCTGGCGAGCAACGACATCGCCATCTACGGCGACGGCGTGCTCGAGGTCCTGCAGGACGGTTTCGGCTTCCTGCGGGCGCCGGAGGCGAACTATCTGCCGGGGCCCGACGACATCTATGTGAGCCCGAGCCAGGTGCGGCGCTTCGGCCTTCGCACCGGAGACACCGTCGAGGGCCAGATCCGTGCGCCGAAGGACGGAGAGCGTTATTTCGCGCTCCTGAAGATCAACAAGATCAATTTCGACGAACCCGATGCCGTCCGCCATCGCATCAATTTCGACAACCTGACCCCGTTGTATCCCGATGAGAAGCTGAAGCTCGAGATCGACGAGGAAAAGACCAAGGACTATTCGGCCCGCGTCATCGATCTCGTTGCGCCTCAGGGCAAGGGTCAGCGCGGCCTGATCGTATCCCCGCCGCGAACCGGCAAGACCATGATGATGCAGTCGATCGCGCATTCGATCACCGCGAATCACCCTGAGGTCTATCTGATCGTCCTCCTGATCGACGAACGGCCGGAGGAGGTGACGGACATGGACCGGTCCGTCGACGGCGAAGTGGTGAGCTCGACCTTCGACGAGCCGGCCTCGCGCCACGTGCAGGTGGCCGAGATGGTGATCGAGAAGGCCAAGCGCCTGGTCGAGCACAAGCGCGACGTCGTGATCCTGCTCGATTCGATCACCCGTCTGGCACGGGCCTACAACACCGTGGTGCCGAGCTCCGGCAAGGTGCTGACCGGCGGTGTCGACGCGAACGCGCTGCAGCGTCCCAAGCGATTCTTCGGCGCCGCCCGCAACATCGAGGAAGGCGGCTCGCTGACCATCATCGCAACGGCGCTCATCGACACCGGCAGCCGCATGGACGAGGTGATCTTCGAGGAATTCAAGGGCACCGGCAATTCCGAGATCATCCTCGACCGCAAGCTGTCCGACAAGCGCACCTTCCCGGCAATCGACATCACGAAGTCGGGGACCCGCAAGGAGGAGCTGCTGGTCGACAAGGGAACGCTGTCGAAGATGTGGGTGCTGCGGCGCATACTCTTGCCGATGGGCGTCGTCGACGCGATGGAGTTCCTGCTCGGCAAGCTGAAGGACGCAAAGAACAACGCGGACTTCTTCGATTCGATGAATCAGTAGGCGTCGCGCCTACTGGTATCTGCAGAAAGCGTAAAATCGACGAGCTTGCAGCCAGCACCGCCGCGCACCCCGCACACCCGCGCTTTCGTCCCAATTCCAAAACGGCCGGCCGCCGCTGCAGCGGCAGATCCGCACAGTCCGCACAGGGTTTCGACCGCTACGGCAGCAGGATCGTCGACCCGGTCGTACGCCGGCCCTCGATCGCGCGGTGCGCCTCGGCCGCGTCCTTGAGCGCGAAACTCTGGTTGATCTCGATCCTGAGTCCGGCCTTGACCGCGGCGAACAGCGCTCCAGCACTCTCGAGGAGATCGCCGCGACTGGCGGTGTAGGTCATGAGCGTCGGCCGCGTCACGTACAGCGAGCCCTTCTGCGAGAGTATGGCCAGATTGACCGGCGGCACCGGTCCCGAGGCGTTGCCGAAGCTGACCATCATGCCGCGCGGCGCGAGGCAGTCCAGCGAACCGTCCCAGGTATCCTTGCCGACGCCGTCGAAGACCACCGGCACGCCCTTGCCGTCCGTGATTTCCTTGACCCGCTCGGGGAACTTCTCGCGGCTGTAGATGATCGGGTGATCGCAGCCGTGCGCCTTGGCGAGCTCCGCCTTCTCGTCCGAACCGACCGTGCCGATCACGGTGGCGCCAAGCTGCTTGAGCCACTGGCAGGCGATCAGGCCGACACCGCCCGCCGCGGCATGCCACAGCACCGTCTGACCGGCGCGGACCGGGAATGTGCGGCGGATCAGATACTCGGCGGTCATGCCTTGCAGCATCATCGCCGCCGCCTGGCGATCGTCGATGTCGTCGGGCAGCGGCACCAGCCTGTGGGCCGGCAGCAGCCGGGCCTCCGCGTAGGCGCCCGGCGCGTACCCGGCGTAGGCGACCCGGTCGCCCGGCTTGAAATCGGTCGCGCCGGGTCCGACGGCCTCGACAATACCGGCCGCTTCCATGCCGATGGCGCTGGGCAGCTTGGCGATCGGATAGAGGCCGGTGCGATGATAGACGTCGATGTAGTTCAGCCCGATCGCCGTCTGCCGGACGAGAACCTCGCCTTCCGCGGGGTCGCCGACCTCGACCTCGTCCCAGCGCAGGACTTCGGGGCCGCCATGCTCATGGATTCGGATCGCGTGTGTCATCTCGCTCGCCTCACGTCAGGTTCTGCTGCAGGAATTCGGCGCTGCGGCCGTTGGCCAGCTTTGCGGCTTCGGCGTCGTAGTGAATGCCGCCATCGCGGGCGAAGGCGTGCGGCATCCCCGGATAGCTGAAGATCGTCACCTGCGCGTGTCCGGCGAGCGCCTTCTTAACCTTGGCTTGCGCCTCCTTCGGCACGAACTCGTCCTCCTCGGCGATGTGCAGGAGCGTCGGATGGCGGATGGCCTTCGCCTCGCCGACCAGCTTGTCGAGCTCGACGCCGTAATAGGAGATGTTGCAGTCGGCGTCAGACCTCGTTGCCATCAGGAACGCAAGCTTCCCGCCGAGACAATAGCCGACGCTGCCCGCCTTGCCGGTGCAGGCGTCGAGCCCGCGCAGGGCCGCAAGGCTGTCCTTGAGGTCCTCGACACCCTTATCGACGTCGAAGCCCTGGAACAGTTCGAACGCCTTGGCCCATTCCTCGTCGGTCTTGTCGGTGATCTGAATGCCGGGCTCCTGTCGCCAGAACAGATCGGGGCAGAGCGCAACGAATCCCTGCGCGGCGAACTCGTCGCACATGCGACGCATCGAGTCGTTGACGCCGAATATCTCCTGTATCACCAGAAGCCCGGGCCCCGAACCGGACGGCGGGGTCGCAAGATAGGCCGAAAACTCGCCGTCACGGCCGTTGATCGTGATATCTGGCATCGTTGGCTGTCTCCCTGTCGGCGCGGATTGTTCGGGTCGGACCGGATGGCCGCCCGAGCGGATGTTATCGGGCCGGCGCCCCGCTTTCCAGTGCGAGGAGGAATCGCTTCGTGGCCAGGCCGGCGCCGCCGGAGTATCCGCCGATGCCGTGCGCGGCAACGACGCGGTGGCACGGCACCACCAGCGGCAGGCGATTTGCGCCGCAGGCCTGGCCGACGGCCCGAGGCGCCCCGCCGGCCTCGTGCGCGATCTCGCCGTACGCCCGGGTCTGGCCGTAGGGTATCGCGAGCATCGCCTCGCGCACGCGTTGCTGGAAGGGCGTCGGAGCCGGAGTCAGCGGCAGGTCGAAGCGGCGTCGCGAGCCGCCGAAATACTCGGCAATCTGGCGCTCGACCCGGCGCAGGAGCGGCGTGCCGTCGCAATCGCCCGCGTCATCCGCGGCGAGCCGGATCTCGGCGAGCCGGCCATCGGCCTCGATCAGCAGCACCGGCCCGACCGGGGTAGCGATCTGACGTGCCGGCATCGATGGCACCTCAACCCCCGGCAACCGCAGCGGCAAGATCGCCGGGCGCCGTTACCGGAAGCGAGCAGGTCTGGCCACGGCAGACGTAGGCAGTGGCGCGACCATCGACCCGGGTCTTGCCGGCCGCAGGATGGCCGTCGGGCAGGTCCTCGCCGGAACGCAGCACCTGCAGCACCGAGTTGGGCAAGGACATGCCGCACGCGGCGTCGACGAGCGCCCTGGTTTCGCCGCTCTCGAAATCGCCGATGACGACGATCTGCAGGGGCGCCGTCAGCATCTCGAAACCGTTGAGAAAGGTGGACAGCGGAAAGAAATTCCGCGCAACCTCGCCGGCGAACGCCTGAACGAGGGCATCGGCGGCGTCGCGGTAGGCCGTCCGGCCCGTAACCAGCCAAAGCCGAACGAGCACCTCGAGCATCACGCCGTTGCCCGCCGGGGTCGGGTTGTCGACGGCGGTCTTGTTGCGAACCAGCAGGTCGGGCGTATCTTCGGCGGCGAAGAAGTAACCGCCCGCGTCAGGGTCACCATAATGTCCCTCGACGTCGGCGACCCAGTCCACGGCCTGGGCCAGGTACGCAGCATCATGCGTGGCTTCGTGCAGCAGCAGCGCGGCGCGCGCCATGTTGGCGTAATCGTCGAGCGTCGCCGGATGATTGAGGCGGCCGGCGCGCCAGGCGTGCCGCAAACGGCCGTCTTCGGTCATGTCGTCGCGGACGAACGCGAACGCCCGGATTGCCGCCTGCAGCCAGTCGGCGCGGCCGAATGCGGTCGAGGCCTGGACCATGGCCGCGATCATCAAGCCATTCCAGTCGGCGAGGACCTTGTCGTCCTTTCCGGGCGGCACGCGCTTGGCCCGGGCATCGAACAGCACCTGGCGGGCCCGAGCCAGCGTCGCGGCGGTTTCCGCGTCCGGGCGCTGTGGCGCCTCGAGCCGGTTGAGGATGGTCCGGCCTTCCCAGTTGCCGGCGGGGGTCACGTCGTAGTGGGCGGCAAAAAGCGCCGCGTCGGCGCCGAGCAGGCTTTCGATCTCGTCCAGCGTCCAGACATAGAACCTGCCCTCCTCGCCTTCGCTGTCGGCATCGAGCGAACTCGAAATACCGCCGCCGGACTGGGCCATCTCGCGCATGATCCAGCCGAGGGTCTCGTCGATGCGCTCTCCGTACAGCGGATCGCGCGTTTCCTGCCAGACGAGCGTCAGAAGCTCGACCAGCTGGGCATTGTCGTAGAGCATCTTCTCGAAATGCGGGACGAGCCAGCGGTCATCGACGGAGTAGCGCGCGAAGCCGCCGCCGAGATGGTCATAGATGCCGCCCTGGCAGATCCGCGTCAGCGTCGTCGTCACGGCGTCCCGGTAGGCGGCATTGCCGGACCGCTTCCAGGCGCGCCAGAGCAGCTGGAAGAGGGGCGTCTGGGGAAACTTCGGGGCACCTTGCAAGCCGCCCAGCAGCGGATCGACCTCCTTGACCAGCCGCTCGGCGACCGCGTCGAGCGCTTGCGGCGCGAGCGCGTCGCCGCTTCGTGGGCGCGCCATCTCCTGCAGCGCCGTGCGCAAGGCGTCGACGTTGTGACGGACGCGGTCGGGGTCGTCGCGATGCACGGCTGCGATGCCCCGCAGGACATCGCGAAAGGCCGGACGGCCGTATCTGGGCTGCGGCGGAAAATAGGTTCCGCCCCAGAACGGCGAGCCGTCCGGCAGCAGGAACATGGTCAGCGGCCAGCCACCGTGTTCGCCCAGCATCGCGAGCGCCGCCTGGTAGATCGCGTCGAGATCGGGCCGCTCCTCGCGATCGACCTTGATGCTGACGAAGAGATCGTTCATCAGTGCCGCGGTCTCCGGATCCTCGAAGCTCTCGTGAGCCATGACGTGACACCAGTGACAGGCGGCGTAGCCGATCGACAGCAGGATCGGCTTGCCCTCCTCGCGCGCGCGGCGCAGCGCGGCCTCGCCCCAGGGCATCCAGTGAACCGGGTTGTCGGCGTGCTGCAACAGGTAAGGGCTGGTCTCCCCGGTCAGCATGTTTGCCGTCATCGTTGCCTCATTTGTAGCGACCTGCCCGACCCTGCCGCGGTACGGCCATCGTTGCGCGGGGCGGTAACGGGGTCGTATAGAACGTGGACCGATAATGGCGCTGGTACGGCGATATGCAAGCCCCCGGCGCCGGGCAATGCGGGCGTCGGCCCGAAAATGCCACCGCGGATGAAACGGCAATGGAACGCGGCGTCGCCTCGGATACCATCTACGCGCTGTCGAGCGGACCGGGCCCCGCGGCCGTGGCGGTCATGCGACTCTCGGGTCCGGCAGCCGCACCCGCGCTGCTGCGCCTTGCGGGCTGGAGCGAGCTGCCGTCGGCGCGACGCGCGGTCTGCGCCAGGCTGACCGACCCCGACACGGGAGTCCGGCTCGATGATGCGCTGGCAATCTGGTTTCCGGCGCCGCGCAGTTACTCCGGCGAGGATATGGTCGAACTCCACCTGCACGGGGGCATCGCCGTCATCGCGGCGGTCGCCGACGCGCTTGGCCGGGAGCCGGGACTGCGGATGGCGGAGCCGGGGGAGTTCACCCGCCGCGCCTTCGGCAACGGCAAGCTCGACCTCACCGAGGCGGAGGGCATCGGCGATCTGGTCGCGGCCGAGACGGAAGCCCAACGGCGTCAGGCGCTTCGCCAAGCCGAGGGCGCGCTCGGCAGGGTCTACGAGCAGTGGCGCGAGCGGCTCGTCGCGACCCTCGCACATCTTGAAGCCTGGATCGACTTCCCCGACGAGGAAATCCCGGGCGAGGTGGCGGCCGCGGTCGACCACGACATATTGGGTCTTCGGCAAGAAATTTCTCAACATCTTGATGATTCACGTCGGGGGGAACGGCTGCGCCAGGGACTCGATATCGCCATCGTCGGACCGCCGAACGCCGGCAAGTCGAGCCTACTGAACCTGCTGGCACGGCGCGATGCGGCCATCGTTTCCGAGATCGCCGGCACGACGCGCGACGTGATCGAGGTCGCTCTGGATCTTGGCGGCTACCCCGTCGTGCTCGCCGATACCGCCGGCATTCGGGAGGCTGCCGACCTCATCGAGCAGGAAGGGGTCCGGCGCGCACGGCGGCGTGCGGAAGCCGCGAACCTGCGGATCGCGATCTTCGACGGGCGAAAGCGGGGCGACTACGAAGCGGCGCGGGATCTCGTCGACGACACCACGATCGTGGTGCTGAACAAGCTCGACCTCGGGGCGCCGACTTTTGACGCGCCGCAGGACGTGCTGGACTGCCACGCGATCTCCGTGGTCAGCGGCGACGGCGTCGACGGCTTCCTCGACGCCCTCGAGGGAATCGTCAAGGCGCGCATCGGACTGACGGCGCAGCCGGCGCTGACGCGGATGCGACATCGCGAAGCGCTGCAGGATTGCCTCGAGGCCCTCGATCGTTGCCAAGGTGCTGCGTTCGCGGAGCTGCGGGCGGAGGATCTGCGACTGGCCGCGCGGGCGCTCGGACGGATCACCGGCCGCGTCGACGTCGAGGAGCTGCTCGACGTCATTTTCCGCGACTTTTGCATCGGCAAATGACGCCGCGGCGCCCGACGTTTCACGTGAAACATCACCGCGGCGGCACCGCCGTTCCCTTTGACAGGGCGCGGCTGCGGCCCTATCTAAGCGAGCCATGAATCGGATCG
>JBFHDX010000075.1:0-18575 GCA_041584475.1 Alphaproteobacteria bacterium | reverse complement strand
GGGCGGCGCGCTGGGCCGGCAGGCGGCCGACAAGCTGAGCGAGCGCAAGGGCCTCGAATATTCGGTCGTGCTCACCGACGGCGAGGAACTCACCCTGGTGCAGGACTTCCTCGAGGGCGACCGCGTCGTGCAGCCCGGCGAGACCTGCCGCATGCAGATCGCCCAGGACGGCAAGAACCGCGTCCTTCCCGCCGAACATCTGCCGGCGACGATCAGCGCCCCGAAGACGACGACCGTCGGTCAATAACGGGCCAGCCCCTGTACCGATTGGCATCCGGCACGCACGCGGCGGCCGAGCCGTGACGCGGATGGATCGAATCGCGGCTTATTAATCATTCGTTCACCAAACTTTCGTAATGGGAAACTGCCGTGCAGCTGGTGCGATCGACGCCTTCGGCACGGCCGTGCCATTCCCAACCGCCGCTCACGGTCGGTCGCCGTCCACGAAAGGGGCAATGTGATGAAGGCCTGCAGGATCGTATTCGCCGCCCTTACCGTGCTGCTCGCCGGTACCGGTTCCGGTGTCGCGCAAAACTATTACGCGGGTGCGTATGGCGGCGCGAACTTCGGTCACGACGCCGACACGACGTTCAGCAGCGTGCCGGGTGTGACCTTTGCCGCATCGACGAATGTCGGCTACGCCCTCGGCGCCTTCGTCGGCTACGATCTCGGCAACGGATTTCGGGTCGAAGGGGAGCTCGCCTATCGCCGCAACAGCCTCGACGAGCTGTCTTCGGGGGGATCATCGACTCAGATGCTGGGCGACGTCTCGACGCTTGCACTGTTGGCGAACGGCATCTATGGGTTCGGCACCGCCGGCTCCGCCTGGTCGCCGTATGTCGGCGCCGGGCTCGGCGTCGCGAGGTTCTCCTTCATCGACGCCGCGCCGGTCGGCTCGCCGCCGGAGAGCAATGACGACACCGTCTTCGCGTACCAGCTGATCGCCGGGCTCGGCTACGGGCTGTCGCCGACCCTGTCGCTTTTCGCCGATTACCGCCTGTTCGGCACGTCCGATCCAAAATTCACGCAGCCCTCGGGTACCGTCGTCGATACCGAGTATCTGAGCAGCGCGGTGCTGATCGGCTTTTCGTCCGCGTTCTGACGCCGCGGCGCGGGTCACGACCACCGGCAGACGGCCACGCCCGTGCGGATCCGCCGGGGCGGGGCACGGAGCGCAAGGACCCTCTATCCCCGCCCGGCGCCGGCGGATGACGATCGGCGCGCGGGAGACGACGACGGTCGGTCCATAACGCGCCGACCCCCGTTCTTGTCCACGGCCGTTCTGCCCGCGAACAGGGCATTTGTGGACGCCGGCGATCCTATAGCCAGAACTTCCACCACCAGCTGAAGCGCTTCCTGACGATCCGCATCGTCAGCCAGTCGACGGCCTTCATCTCACCGGAGCCGGCCCCCGCATTGGTCATGATGGCGAACGCGAAGTCCGCCTGCGGAACGATGATCGACCGGCAGAAGAATGATCCCGCGGAGCCATCGAAACCGGAAAATCGCTTGCCGCCCGCGACACCGTTCGCCACGCCGAGCGCGAAGCCGTCGCGCGCGAAATGGATATGGCGGTATGACTCCCCGGAAATGTATGCGGCGCCGCCCGTCAGTCCGCGCAGATGCAACTGCGTATAGCGGGCATAGTCTCGCGGCGACATGCTCAGGTCCCCGGCCGGCGTGATCAGGCAGGGAATTCGGTCGAGCTGGTCGGGCGCCAGCGCCTCGACTTTGCCATTGCCAACGACGTGGCCCCACGGCTGATCGCCGCCGGCGCCGCCGGGCCAGCCGATATGAACCGACAGGCCCAGATCGTCGCGCAGCGTCCGCCTGACGAGGTCCTCGTATGCCAGGCCCGAGACCCGTTCGAGCATCGCGGCGGCCATCGTATAGCTGGCGTTCGAGTAGAGGTGTCGGAATCCTCCGTTCGTTCGCTCCGACGAGGGCGGCCGGGCCAGCAGGTGGCCGATGAACGCGAGCCGCTTGTCGGCGACCGCCGGCCCGTATTCGGGAAACGGCTCGGCCGTCGAATTCGTGTAGGCCTTGATTCCGGCCTCGCACAGCAAGAGGTCCTCGAGCGTGATGTCGCGGTAGGCGCCGTCCGCCGCCGCCTCGAGTTCGGGGAACATATCGAAGAACCGGGTCCGCCAGGCGATCTTCGCCTGTTCGACCTGCCGGGCCGCCATAAGCGCGAGGACGGACTTGGCGCAGGAGCCGATGTGGAAGAGGTCGTCGAGCGTTGCCCGATCCGGCCTGCCCGCCGTTCGGACGCCCTGGATCTCCTGGAGCAGGATCGCCGTCGCGTTCATCACCGAGACGGCGATGGCCGGAATGCCGAATCGCCGGCGCGCCGCACCGACGACGTCTGAGAGATATGCGCGCGTCAGGCGTGCTTCCGCTGCGGGTTGCGGATCCGACTCGCTCATTTCCAGGGCGCTTTCGGGGTCCGTTCCGCGACCCCTCGCCCTGTGTCCCGGCTCACTCCGCCGCCCGCGAGACGATGCGCAGGCCCGGTGCTCCGCGCCGGGCGAGCAGCGCCGCGGCGCAGGCATCCAGGATCGCGTCCGTATCGATGCGGTATTTCGCGTAGAGGTCGGGGAGCGCGCCCGACTGCCCGAAATGCTCGACGCCGAGCGGCTTGACGCGGTGGCCCAGCACACCGCCGAGCCACGACAGCGCCTCCGGGTGGCCGTCGGTCACGGTGACGATGCCGGCATCGGTCGCCAGCGGCTCGAGCAGCCGCTCGACGTGGCTGCGCGCGCCGGCACCCTCGCCGTGCTGGCGCGACCGCTCCGCCGCGTGCCAGCCGGCGCCGAGCCGGTCGGCCGAGGTCACCGCCAGCAGCCCCGCCCCCGGCACCTCCTCGGCCAGCTGCTGCCACGCGGCCAGCGCCTCGGGTGCGACCGCGCCGGCATAGGCGATGGCGAGCTCGGCGCCGGGCGCGGGGGCGCGCAGCCAGTAGCCGCCGGCGATGATGCCGTGCCGCGTCGCCGCGTCGAGCCGGCGCTTCGGCTGCTCGACCGGGCGCGTCGACAGGCGCAGATACACCGCACCGCCCTCGACGTCGCGCAGCCACTCGATCTCCGACGCGCCGGAGCCGTCGCGCTGCACGTAATCGAACGCCCATTCCATGATCGCCGCCAGCTCGTCGACGAAGGCCGGCTCGAAGGCCGCCAGCCCGTCCTGCGCGATGCCGATCAGCGGCGTGCCGACCGACTGGTGGGCGCCGCCCTCGGGCGCCAGCGTGATGCCCGACGGCGTGCCGGCGACGACGAAGCGCGCGTCCATGTAGCAGGCGTAGTTGAGCGCATCGAGCCCGCGCGCGACGAACGGATCGTACAGCGTGCCGACCGGGATGAGACGGGCGCCGAACAGCCGGTCCGCGATGCCGGCGGCGGCGAGCATCAGGAACAGATTGTTCTCGGCGATGCCGAGCTCGACGTGCTGGCCGGCCGGCGACTGGTCCCATTTCAGCGGCGAGGCGATCGATTCCTCGCGGAACGCATCGGGGCGGTCCTCGCGGTGGAAAACCCCGCGCTGGTTGATCCAGCCGGCCAGGTTGGTGGAGATCGCGACGTCGGGCGAGGTGGTGACGATGCGCCGGCCGAGATCGTCCTGCGTCCGCGCCAGCGTATTCAGGATCCGCCCGAACGCGTCCTGCGTCGCGATCCTCGACGCCGCCGGCGCCTCGATCGCCGGTACCGCGGCCGCGGGTGCCGGGCCGGCCGGTGCGGGCCGCTTGGCGAACGGCACGCGCTCGAGGAACGCGCGTACGCGCTGCGCCGGGACGTCCATGCCGGCGAACGGCTCCCACTCCGCGCCCGCGGGCACCTCGTGCAGCGCCCGGAAGGTCTCCATCTGCTCGGGCGTCATCAGCCCGGCATGGTTGTCCTTGTGCCCGGCCAGCGGCAGGCCGTAGCCCTTGATCGTATAGGCGACGAAGCAGTGCGGCCGGTCGTCGGCGACGCCGTGGAAGGCCTCGAGGATCGAGGTCATGTCGTGGCCGCCGAGATTGGTCATCAGCCGGTGCAGCGCCTCGTCGTCGTGGCGGTCGAGCAGCTCGGCAAGGCCCGAGGTGCCGGCGAGGTCGGTCTTCAGCCGCTCGCGCCACGCCGCGCCGCCCTTGAAGGTGAGCGCCGAATAGTGCTGGTTCGGGCAGTCGTCGATCCACCGTTTCAGCGCACCGCCGGCCGGGCCCTCGAACGCCGCCTGCAGGCGCTTGCCGTATTTGACGTTGACGACGGCCCAGCCCACCGAGTCGAAGAAGTCGCGGATGCGGCCGAACAAATGGTCGTTGACGACGCCGTCGAGCGAGTGGCGGTTGTAGTCGATCACCCACCACAGGTTCCGCACGTCGTGTTTCCAGCCCTCGAGCAGCGCCTCGAAGACGTTGCCCTCGTCGAGTTCCGCGTCGCCCATGATCGCGACCATGCGGCCGGGCGGCGCGCGATCGTCGGCGAGGCCGTGCAGGCGGACGTAGTCCTGCACCAGCGAGGCGAACAGGGTGACGCCGACGCCGAGCCCGACCGAGCCGGTCGAGAAGTCGACGTCGTCCGTGTCCTTGGTGCGCGACGGGTAGGACTGGGCGCCGCCCCAGGCGCGGAACGCCTCCAGCTTCCGTCGCGTCTGCCTGCCCAGCAGGTACTGGATGGCGTGGAAGACCGGCGAGGCGTGCGGCTTGACGGCGACCCGGTCCTGCGGCCGCAGCACGTCGAGATAGAGCGCCGTCATCAGCGTCGCCACCGAGGCCGACGACGACTGGTGGCCGCCGACCTTGAGCCCGTCCGCGTTGGGACGGACGTGGTTGGCGTTGTGGATCGTCCAGCAGGCGAGCCAGAGGATGCGCCGCTCCAGCGCCTCCAGCATGGCGATGTCGTCGGCCGTCGGCAGTTTCGTCATGCGCTCGATATCGGCGATTCCGCGGCCCGCGTAAAGGGCCCGTCGCAAGTTCCCGGCCGAGGGCCGCCGGCGCTCAGCCGCCCATCATGCGCTTCAGGTTCTGCAGGCCGGCGTCGTAGATGCTCTGGATCACGTTCTCGGCCTCGGCCGCCGAGCCGACCGGGTCGAACTCGCCGGCCCATTCGACGACGGCGTTGCCGTCGGCGTCCTCGTCGACCGTGATCGTCGCCCGGTAGTTCATCACCGGCAACGGGCCGGAGAGGATCGAATAGGTATAGCTGCGACCGGAGTCGTCCTTCGCCTTCAGCTCCTCGACGATCTCGCCGCCGCCGACGATGTGCAGCCGGCGCTTGCTGCCGCCTTCCTCCAGTTCGCTGCGCTCCACCGCCGGATGCCACTCCGGCAGCGCGTTGAACTTGCCGATCAGGTCCCAGATCTGGTCCGCCGGGACGCCGACATTCACCTTCGTCGATACCTTGGACATGCGTGCCTCCGTGTTGTACCCGCCTCGTCGATCGCGCCCGCACGGCGCGGCGATCCGGTCATGCTAGGCGGGTGGGGCGCGGCCGGCAACCGCCTTGGGCGCGGCCGGGCGGGGCGGAGGCGACGGTCAGAACGTGAAACGCAGGCCCAGCGACCAGTCGTCGAACTTGATGTTCCGCAGCTCGTGGGTCTGGAAGAGGGTCGAATACTGGTCCTTGGCCAGCCTGAAATAGCGATATTCGGCGGTCACCACCGTTCCGGGGCTGAGCCGGTATCCGATCCCCGCGATCGCCTGCCACGACAAGGCAAAGAACGACTGGTCGTCGATGACGGGCTGGGGTACGAAATTCTGGGCCCGGTTAGGGTCGAAGAAGGTCGTGTCGATGACCACGTGCGACATGCCCGCGCCGATCCCCAGTATCGGCGTAAAGCGCGAGCCGGTGTGGAAATCCGCCAGCGCATTCAACATCACGCTTTGAATCTGAAGCGTACCATCGATGTCTACGGTTATGAACCCGAGTGAGCCGGAATCGGCCCTGTTACTGGTCGGCCGCCAGTCCGCATTGGTCTGGCCTTCCGCGTTGTAGCGATAGATCCCCTCGACCTCGAGCCGCAGATCCGCCACGTGGTCCGGGTAGGCGAACGTGTATCCGAGCGCGCCCGCGGCAACGAAGCCGTAATTCATCTCCAGGCTTCGAGATTCCCGGTGCGCATTAAGGCCGGGTGATGCCAAAGTCGGCGGGGATCCGACATATGTCGGATCATAGCCACCCCAATCCCATATCACGTGGTTGCGCACCTGCGACAGGCCGCCCCGTACGCTGATGTACATGCCGCCGTCGGCATCGAAGTATTCCTGCGCGTGCACGGGGCCGGCAAGTGCCGACAAGACGAGGCCGCAGAGAATCCCGATCGAGCGTTTCATGCCTTGACCCGTATTACTTGCCGCAGTGAGGGAGAGCCGGCGGTTCGTTTTTAGCAGGGCCATGGTTGACGAATTGTAAACTCGTTAAGATCGTCCGGCTCTTCTACCCCGCGTCTTGCACGGGTTTCGGCGTCGCCTGGCGCCGCGGGTCCGGTCGACGGAATCGGCTCCGCACCTCTTCACCGTTCCTTTACCGCGCCCCGGCACCATGCCGCGAGCGCACGCGGATCGGGCACGACCGGGGTACGGCAAGCGATGTTCAAGGGCGCGAAACTTCTGTTCGGAGCGCCGGTCGCGCTGTTGGCGCCCTATGTCGGCTACATGCTGACCTGGGTCATCGCCTGGATCATGCAGGGCGTTCCGGGCAGCGCCGTCGGCTACTGGCCGCCGAACCTGTATTGCGTCGACGGCGGCTTGCCCGTGCTCTATTGCGGCCGCTCGCCCAGCGACCTCGACCAGTTCATGCTCGTCTTCTTCTTCGCCTGCTGCCTCGTCGGCTGGGAGGCGGTCAACATCCTCATGCCCGGCCGCCGCGATCCGACGCCGATTCCGGGCCGCAGATGGTACGGCTCCTACATCGTGCAGGGCCTGGCGTGGAGCATTGCCGTGCTGCCGACGCTGATCATCCTGCCGCACATCCTGGCCACGATCGACGGCGCGGCCGGCGTCTGGGGCTTCCACGGCTGGGGCGGCGAGACGATGCTCGACTTCTTCCGCTCGTGGCTCATCGGCGTGCTGGCGATGTTCGGCTACGCGCTGTTCCGCAATCCGACGCTGCCCGACTACTAGTGCATCATCCGCTTACGTGGAGTCGGCACCGGCCCGCTCCCCACCCCGCCCGGCCGGCCAACGGTATCGTAGGCTCGGGGTGGGCGAGTGGGCTGGAGCGAACCAATCGGATAATGCGCTGCTGCGCCGGCCGGATCGTCAGAACCATTGCTTGCGGGCGGCCATCGCGAACGCCGCCGGTGCCGGCGGCCGCGGCAGAACGCGCGACTTGGCGAGATCGACGTCGAACAGCTCGGCCTCGAGCCGGGCCACGATCGCCGGGTCGGAGGTCGCGATGTCGAGCTCGCGGTTCAGCGTGTGGCTCAGCCAGTCGAGATTCGCCGACCCGAACACGGCCCAGCCGTCGACGATTGCCGCCTTGGCGTGGGTGAAACCGGGATAGACGTAGACGCGCACGCCGGCCTCGGCCATGCGTTTCGCGGCCCTGCGGTTGCTGCGCGCCATCAGCGAGCTGTCGTTGTCCCGCGGCAGGACGAGGCGCACGTCGACGCCGCGGCGCGCGGCATCGATCAGCGCCGTGACCACGTCTTTGTCGGCGAGGTACGGCGTCTCGACGAGGATGCGCTCGCCGGCGCGCCGGAACGCCGCCAGCTTGGCGCGCCGGATCTGGTCGTCGCCGGGCCGCGTCGCCAGCAGCCGCAGCGGCGCGCCCTCGCCCGCGGCCGGCGGTTTCCGCCGTTTCAGCCAGTCGACGAGCGCGCCGAGATCGCCCAGCGGCGAGGCGCGGCCCCAGGCGCTCTCGTAGTCGCGCCGGATATGGGCGACCACCGGCCCGCGCAGCTCGACCATCAGATCGTGCCATTCGTAGCGGTATTCGCGGCCGATGTTCATGCCGCCGACGAACGCCCGGCGGTCGTCGACGATGATGCTCTTGCTGTGGTCGCCGGCGAACAGCGGATTGGCCTGGATGCGCAGGTCGACCTTCGACTCCCGCCGCAGATAGGCGGCGATCGAGGTCGGCCCCCGGTGCTCGGGCGGCAGCGTGTCGGCCCGCGCGCCGGCCGCCCAGGCGCTGCCGATGCCGTCGAGCAGCACGCGCACCCGCAGCGTCTCGGCGCGCCGCTTCAGCAGGTCGGCGGCGGCGACCGCGACGTCGTCGTTGTCGAAGATGTAGAGCCGCACGTCGATCGAATCGCGCGCGTGCTCGAGGGCCTCGTTCAGCACCGGGTAGAACGCGTCGCCATCGATCAGGAAGCGCACCGTGCCGCGCGTCCGCCGCGTACCGGTCAGCGCGTCTAGGGTCGCTTCCCACGCCGCCGGGTCCGCGGCGATGGTCGGCCCGTCGGGGCGGAGCGCCGCGGTCTCGCCCTTGTAGACGATCGCCGACAGCGTCTCCGGCGGCGCCGCCAGCACGCTGCCCGCCGCGTCCATGCCCAGCGTCAGCGCGCGGTGCGTCGTCGAGACCGGCTCCTTGATCGGTTTCAGCGCCGAGGCCAGCAGCACCGCGGCGCCGAACGGCACCGGGGCCGGCGTTTCGGAGGCGCCGGCGCTGGTCGTCGCGGGCGCGGCGGGCGCGGTCCCGTCCGGCGCCTCGCCCGGCACGTGGCCGCCGTCGGCGCTGCAGGCGGCGAGCAGGTGTGCCGCGAACATCACGGCACACGTAGCGGCGGCCACCGGTCGCTGCCGGCGCCGCGCGCGAGGATCGATGCCATCGGTCGTTTTCATGGCTGCCAGCCGGCCACGTTCAGGCGGAACTGTGAAGCCGACCGGATTTCCGGCCCGCCACGGTGCATCCCACGGTTTACGGCCCGTTAAGCCCGATCGTGGAAGAATCTCGGGCCGCCGCGGCGTTGGCGGTCGAGGATTCGGGAGCGCACCGATGCAGGACAACGCCACATCCGCCCGGCGCCGTGCGCCCGCCCGCGCCGACCCGCCATTCGTCGTTGCCGCGTTCGGCGGTCGGCGGATGCAAAACGCGCTTGCGCGGAATCGCAGGGGCCGGCGTTGATCTGGCCGGAGCACGCCCTGCGCCCGGGCGAGAGGCTCGCCTGGCGGCCGGCGGAGACGGCCCGGCGCGAGCACGCGCTGCCGGGGCTCGGCGGGCCGCTGCTGGTCGCGGCGATGATCGCCGGCACCGTCTATTTGCTCAGCGAGGCGGGGCCCGAGGGGGCGCTCGGCCTCGCATTCGCCGTGGCGACCGTGCTGCTGGCCCTGATCGTCGCCGGCTTCCTCGCCTGGCGCGCCGAGCCCTCGGTCGCCGTGACCTCCGAGCGCGTGCTCTGGCGGGCCGGGCTGTTGCCGCGCCGCGACCGCGCCGTCGAGCGTGCCGCGATCGCCGGCGTCACCGTCTACGAGGGCCAGGCGAAGATCGTGTTCCGGCTGCGCGACGGAAGCATCGCCCGCGTGCGCAACGTGGCGCAATGGGAAGAGCTGCTGGCCGCCGCCGGGCTCGGCGCCGAGGTCTGGCGCAACCACGCGCTCGAGACCCTCGATCGCGGCTGGTTTCCGTTCGTCGGCGGCGTGTTCCTGACGATCGCGCTGATCGGCTTCGGCGAGGCGATCCGGATCGGCTTCGGCGCGCTGTTCGGGGTCGACCTGCGGACGGTTCACGTCGGCCTGCGTCTGCTCTTCGGCGTCGGCGTCATCGCGCCGCTGATCGTCGTCGCGATCCCGCTGCTGATCCGCGTCGCGACGCTGTTCCTGCCGGCCGACATCTGCCGCGCCGGCTACTGCGCGATGATCGATGCGCGCTGGAACGGACGCGAGCCCTTGGGCCGGCCGCCGGGCCTGCTCGTCATGCTGTACTGGCGGCTCGCCTTCGGCGTCTCGGCGCGATGCCGCGTCGAGCCGGAGATCCTCGAGCCCGGCGCGGTCGCGGACGGCAGCCCCGCCACCTGACCGCTTGCCCCGCCCTGCGCCTCGTGGCAGGGTCGCGTCCGGGAGAGTCGCTTGCAACCTGCCGTGCGGAGGAGACCGCGATGCGCCTCTTGGCCTTCGACAAGGACGGGGTCGCGACGATCGGTGTGCGCCGCGGCGACGAGATCGTCGATCTGTCGGTCGCGGCGCCGCACCTGCCGCGCGACGTGCCCGGGCTGCTGGCGCTCGGCGAGGGCATCCTCGAGCAGGTCGCCGCAATCGCCCTCGAGCCGCCGGCGGAGGCGGTGCGGCCCGCCGACGGGATGCGCTACCTGCCGGCGGTGTGGAACGCGCCGAAATACCTGTGCTGCGGGCTGAACTACGCCGAGCACGCGAAAGAGGGCGGCCGCGAGTCGCCGGAGCATCCCTCGCTGTTCACGCGCTACGCGCAGTCGCTCGTCGGCCACGAGGACTCGTTGGTGCGGCCGATCGTCTCCGAGCGCTACGACTATGAGGGCGAGCTCGCCTTCGTCATCGGCAAGGCCGGCCGCCACATCGCGCGCGAGGACGCGCTGTCGCACGTCGCCTTCTATTCCTGCTTCAACGACGGCTCGATCCGCGACTGGCAGCGGCTGACGACGCAGTGGACGATCGGCAAGAATTTCGACCGCTCGGGGGCCTTCGGTCCCGACCTGGTGACGCCGAACGAGCTGCCCGAGGGCGCGTCGGGCCTGCGGCTCACGACCCGCGTCAACGGCGAGGTGGTGCAGAACGACACCACCGACACGATGCTGTTCCCCGTCGCCGACCTGATCCATCGCTGGTCGCAGGCGATGACGCTGCAGCCGGGCGACGTCATCGCCACGGGCACGCCGTCGGGCGTCGGCTATGCCCGCAAGCCGCAGCTGTTCCTCAAATCGGGCGACGTCTGCGAGGTCGAGATCGAGGGCATCGGCACGCTGCGCAACCCGGTCGTCGACGAGGGCAAGCCGGGGACCGGCAAGGGCGGCAAGGGCGCGCAGACGGAGGCGCCGCTGCGCGCCGCGCCGGCGGCGCGGGTCTCGGCGCCGCAGCCGGCCGCGCCGCGCCCCGCCGACGCGCGAATCGAGGCGCACTACGCGCAGCCGGCGCTCGCCACCTCGATCCTCACGGCGCTGCGCGAGGAGGGCAAGGACCCCGACAATCTGCGGCCGCAGGACATCAGGGGGCTCGGCGAGATGCACGTGCGCGGCCACGAGGCGACGCGCGAGCTCGCCATGCAGCTCGGCCTCGGCCACGAGATGCGGGTGCTCGACGTCGGCTGCGGCATCGGCGGGCCGTCGCGCTTCCTCGCGCTGCAGTACGGCTGCCACGTCACCGGCATCGACCTGACCGACGAGTTCTGCAAGGCGGCAACGATGCTGGCCGAGCGGCTGCGGCTGCACGACCGGCTCGAGTACCGCAAGGCCGACGCGCTCGACCTGCCGTTCGAGGACGCGCGCTTCGACGTCGTCTGGACGCAGCACGCGCAGATGAACATCGCCGACAAGCAGCGGCTGTACGCCGAGATGTTCCGGGTGCTCAAGCCCGGCGGCAAGCTCGGCCTCTACGACGTCGTCGCCGGCGCGGGCGGGTCGCCGCACTACCCGGTGCCGTGGGCGGCGGACGCGACGATCAGCTACCTCGTTCCCGGGGACGAGCTGCGCCGCCTCGTCGAGGGCGCCGGCTTCGAGATCGTCTCGTGGCAGGACACGACGGCCGCCGCGCTGATCTGGCACGAGGAGATGCGCCGCCGCCGCGCCGAGCCGGGCCACGAGGAGTCGCTGCTCGGGCCCGAATTATTGCTCGGCTTCGACTGGCCGGACATCGTCGCCAATCTCGGGCGCAGCCTGGCCGAGGACCGCATCGCCGTCGTCGAGGGCGTCTGCCGCAAGGGGTCGCGCTAAATCCGGTCATTTGGACGGGGGGTTTCCCCCGTCGGCGCGGTAAGTCCCGCCCCCTCCCCGCCCTCCCCCATCGTGAGGGAGGGAGAGTTTCTTTTCGGCAGCAAGAACATGCCTCCCCTCCCCTGGTGGGAGGGGCAGGGGGAGGGGGTCAGGCAAGGTAAAGCCCCTCTCCCGCTTGCTGGGGAGCGTTTGGGGTGGGGTGCTGGGGGCCTCGCGCCGCCGCGGGCACCCGATCGGCAATCGGGTGCCGTGCTCCCGGCGCCATCCCGGCGCCCGGCGTTGCGCGGCTTGGATCTCTCCCGGTCCTAGTCTTCCCGGCCGCCGTTCGCCGCCAGCGCCCTCAGCCGCCCCTCGTGGTACTGCTCCTCGAGCCACGCCGCCATGCCGTCCGCCTCGGCCTGCAGATCGTCGGAGATCTCGACCGGGTCGGCCCTGCGCCACTCGGCGAGGTAATCGTCCGACTCGCGCGCGCCGCCGCGCATCGCCGCGACGTCGATCGCCTGCGCGAAGCGCTGGCTCAGCTCCACCTTCACCTGGTTGCGCCGCCCGGCCCGCGCGATCACCTGCGCCGGGATGTCGCGCCAGTACACCACCACCAGTTCCGCCATCGTCCCGCATCTCCCCAGGATCGCCTGCCGGCCGTCCGGCCGCCGCCAAATCGTCCTTGTCGATCATGACCTTACCACCGATCGCGCGGCGCGAGCCCTGCAATCTGCGCGGGCCTGCCAGATGCCGGGCGCGGCGCTGACCGCCGCCGGGTCGGGCCGCTCCGGAACCTCAGCGGCCGGCCGCGCCGCCCGCCGCGCGAGTCATGAACGCCGCCAGCTCGCCATAGCCGGTCGCGCGGCGCTCGAAGGCGAGGCCGAGCCGCTCGGCGGCCGCGCGCGCCTTGTCGGTCAGGGCCGGGTCGTCCGACTGCGCCAGATAGACGAGGCGCCGGTAGTTGCCGAAATAGTCGGGCAGCAGCTGCGGGAAGCGGTCGAGCCCCATGCCCTTGACGATCAGCGTCTCGAAATGCCGCGCCAGATAGTCGGTCAGGTAGAAGGTGCCCGGCTCGTCCTCGTGCAGCGCCTCGAACACCGGCGCCGTGGCGTAGAACGAATAGCAGTGCGGGCCGGCGATGCGCTCGACGCCCTCCTCCTCGATCACCCGGTCGAGCAGGCCGCCGGTGCCGCAATCGGCGTAGGCGACGACGATGCGGCCGAACGCGCCCCGGCGCTCGCGGATCTTGTCGCGCACCGCCGCCGGGATGCGCTCCGGCCGGTTGTGCAGCTTCGCCGGCAGGCAGTCGAGCTCGAGGTGCCGCCAGCCATTGGCCTCGATCAGCGCCAGGATCTCGCGCGCCAGCGCGCCGCAGGCGATGACCAGCGTGCGCGCTGCGTCCGCGGACGCCCCCGTCCTGCCGAATCCGCTCACGGCCATCGCCACACCCTCCGGGCCGCGGCCGCGATGCGCCGCGGTTTCGGGCCAGAAAAATTCAGCACGCCGAACAAGATAGGCCTTGCGGGGGGGAAGTCGAAGCCGGCGGCCGGCGGCGTCCGGCCGGGACCGGTGCGCGGCTCACGCCGGCGGGCGGTTGTGGCGCCGCGCGATCAGCTCCTTCGCCGTCTCGACGGCGACCGCCGCGTCGCGGCAGTAGGCGTCGGCGCCGACCGCCCTCGCGAATTCCTCGTTGAGCGGCGCGCCGCCGACCATGACGATGTAGTCGTCGCGGATGCCCTTCTCGACCATGGTGTCGATGACGACCTTCATGTACGGCATCGTCGTCGTCAGCAGCGCCGACATGCCGAGGATATCGGGCTTGTGCTCGTCGAGCGCCGCCAGATAGTTCTCGACCGGGTTGTTGATGCCGATGTTGATGACCTCGAAGCCGGCGCCCTCCATCATCATCGCCACCAGGTTCTTGCCGATGTCGTGGATGTCGCCCTTGACGGTGCCGATCACCATCTTGCCGATCTTCGGCGCGCCGGTCTCGGCGAGCAGCGGCCGCAGCACCTCCATGCCCTTCTTCATGGCGTTCGCCGCCATCAGCACCTCGGGCACGAACAGGATGCCGTCGCGGAAATCGATGCCGACGATGCGCATGCCCTCGACGAGCGCCTTGGTCAGCACGTCGTACGGCGCCCAGCCGCGCTCGAGCAGGATGTGAACCGCCTCGACGATCTCGTCGGCGAGGCCGTCATAGAGGTCGTCCCACATCTGCTCGGTGAGCTCGTCGTCGTTGAGCGATCGCAGATCGAGTTCGTCGCCGTCGTCGGCCATCCCCTCAGTCCCCACAAAAAAAGCGGAGTTCCGTCGCCTGCCGGACGGCCGATCCGCACTTGCCCGACGTTATCGTGAAATCCGCCCCTGCGCGACACTCTCGCAAAGGCGACACGAATTATTTAGCCTACGACAAATTGACGCACCCGGGCGGCCGCTGCAAGCCCTTGGTGCGGCTGGCGAAACCGCAGAAGCAGGGAGACCGCGATGATGCGCGTGGCGATACTCGACGACTACCAGGGCGTCTCGACCTCGATCGCCGACTGGTCGGCGCTGGCCGGCCGCGTCGAGCCGGTGCCGTTCACCGAGCCGTTCGCCTCGGCGGACGCGGCCGCGGCGGCGCTGGCGGAGTTCCCGGTCGTCGTCGCGATGCGCGAGCGCACGCTGTTCCCGGCGGCGATGTTCGAGCGCCTGCCCGCGCTCGAGCTGCTCGTCACCACCGGCATGCGCAACGCCGCGATCGACATGGCGGCGGCGAAGGCGCGCGGCGTCGTCGTCTGCGGCACGACGATGCTGCCCTACCCGGCGGCGGAGCTGACTTGGGGCCTGATCCTCGCGAGCGCGCTCAACATCCCGCGCGACGTCCAGCGCATGGCCGCGGGCAAATGGCAGGTCGGGCCGGGCGAGCGGCTCAATCACGGGCTCAAGGGCCGCGCCATCGGCATCGTCGGGCTCGGCAAGCTGGGCCGCCAGATCGCCCGCTTCGCGCAGGCCTTCGGCATGGAGGTCGTCGCCTGGAGCCCGCGGTTGACGGCGGAGGCCGCCGCCGAGCACGGTGCCCGGCGGGTCGAGTTCGACGAGCTGCTCGCCGGCGCCGACATCGTCACCCTGCACGTCGTGCTCAACGACGGCACGCGCGGCCTGATCGGCGCGCGCGAGCTCGGGCTGATGAAGTCGTCGGCGATCCTCGTCAACACCTCGCGCGGGCCCGTCGTCGACGAGGCGGCGCTGCTCGAGGCGCTCGCCGGCGGCGGCATCGCCGGCGCCGCGCTCGACGTCTACGATATCGAGCCGCTGCCCGCGGACCATCCGTTGCGCCGCGCCCCGAACGCGGTGCTGACGCCGCACACCGGCTACGTCACGCAGGAGAACCTCGCGCAGATGTACGCGCAGGTCGTCGAGAACATCGCCGGCTGGTTCGACGAGCGGCCGATCCGCGTGCTCAACGCCTGAGGGATTTCCCGGCCGGCGCGCCGCCGCGCCGGCCGGACATCGGTTTACGGACGCTTCGCCAGCTGCACGAACGGACGCGAGACCGGGCCCGAATAGAGCTGCCGTGGTCGGCCGATGCGCTGGTGCGGGTCCTTGATCATCTCCTTCCACTGCGCGACCCAGCCCGCCGTGCGGCCGAGCGCGAAGATCGGCGTGAACATGCTCTCGGGGAAGCCCATTGCCTTCAGCGTGATGCCCGAATAGAAATCGACGTTCGGGAACAGCTTGCGCTCGACGAAATAGTCGTCCTCGAGCGCGATGCGCTCCAGCTCGATCGCGAGGTCGAGCAGCGGCTCGTCCTTGATACCGACCTCCTCGAGCACCTCGTGCGTCGACTCGCGCAGGATCGCCGCCCGCGGATCGTAGTTCTTGTAGACGCGGTGGCCGAAGCCCATGAGGCGGAACGGGTCGTCCTTGTCCTTCGCCCGCTTGATGAAATCGGGGATGCGGTCCTTCGAGCCGATCTCGCGCAGCATGCGCAGCACCGCCTGGTTGGCGCCGCCGTGCGCCGGACCCCACAGCGAGGCGATGCCCGACGCGATGCAGGCGAACGGGTTGGCGCCGGACGAGCCGGCGATGCGCACGGTCGAGGTCGAGGCGTTCTGCTCGTGGTCGGCGTGCAGGATGAAGATCCGGTCCATGGCGCGCGCCATCGCCGGGCTGAGCTTGAACTCCTCGGTCGGTAGCGAGAACGTCATGGTGAGGTAGTTCTCGGCGTAGCCCAGATCGTTGCGCGGATAGACGAAGGGCTGGCCGACCGAGTACTTGTACGCCATCGCCGCGATCGTCGGCATCTTGGCGATCAGCTGGTGCGTCGCCAGCCGCCGCTTCTCCGGATCGTGGATGTCGGTGCTCTCGTGATAGAAGGCGCTGAGCGCGCCGACCACGCCGACCATCACCGCCATCGGATGGGCGTCGCGCCGAAAGCCGCGATAGAAGTACTGCAGCTGCTCGTGCAGCATGGTGTGATAGGTGATCTCGTGCTCGAAATCGGCCTTCTGCCGGGCGTTTGGCAGCTCGCCGTAGAGCAGCAGATAGGCCACTTCGAGATAATTGCTCTGCTCCGCCAGCTCCTCGATCGAGTAGCCGCGGTGGCGCAGGATGCCCTGCTCGCCGTCGATGAAGGTGATCTGCGAATTGCAGCTGCCGGTAGAGGTGTAGCCGGGATCGTAGGTGAAATAGCCGGTGTCCCGGTAGAGCGCCTGGATGTCGATGACGTTGGGCCCCTCGGACCCCTCGAGCACCGGCAATTCGTACTGTTTGTCTGATGCGTGGTCGACCAGCGTCACGTGTCCGCGCCTGGTCGGCTCCTTCAGGGTCGCCTGTGAGACAATGGTGTCCATGTGAACGTCCCCTTCTGCTCGTGATTGGGTCAGCCACATAAGGCACAGCGGGGATTTCGATTCATTGATGTGCGTCAACAACGCCCGGGGGCGCTCGGGCGGCGAGATTCGGGAATTTCCCGGAGCTCGCTTACCAGTAATGCAGCGCGCCGGCGAACATCGCCTGCAGCTCGGCCTCGCCGACCGCCATCGGCGCGTTCTTCAAGAGCCGCTGCTGCGGCAGCGTGCCGGCGATCAGCGCCGGGATGTCGGCCTCGCCGTAGCCGACGCCGCCGACGCCGTTCGGGATTCCCGTCGCCTTCATCATCTCGACGATGCGCGCGCCGACCACCTCGCCGGCGTCCGCCGCGCCGGCGCCGCGCGCGTCCGCGCCGAGGCAGTTCGCGCCCTCGAGGTGGCGGTCGGGGCAGGCCGGCGCGGTGCTGCGGAACACCGACGGCGCGTTGACGATGACCGACATGCCGTGCGGCACCATCGGCTCGTCCTGCGGATAGTCGGCCGGGCGGTAGTCCCGGACCAGCCCGGCCACCGCATAGGCCATGCCGTGCGGCACGTGCACGCCGGAATTGCCGAAGGCGATGCCGGCCAGGGTCGCCGCCCACATCAACTGCTCGCGCGCCTCGTGGTCGGCGGCGTCGCTGACGCCGCGCACCATGTACTCGCCGACCAGCCGCAGCGCCTCGCGGCAGCCGAGGTCGGACCACGGGTTCGCCCCCTGGCTCATCGGCCGCGCCGCCGGGCCGGGCGAGCGCGGGCGCCGCGTGAACGGCATCGCGGTGTAGGATTCCAGCGCGTGGCTGAGCACGTCGAAGGCGCTGCAGGCGACGACGTTGCCGGGCAGCGTGTGCGTCGTCAGCGGGTCGACCAGCGCCAGCGTCGGCCGCAGGCGGCGCGAGGCGATGCCGGTCTTGGCCTTCAGCGCGAGCAGGTCGAACACGGCGATGCCGGTGCATTCGGAGCCGGTGCCCGAGGTCGTCGGGCAGGCGATGTGGGGCTTCAGCGGCCCCGGGACGGCGCGGCCCTCGCCGACCGGCGCGTTGACGTAGGCGAGGAAGTCGGCCGGGTGCGTCGCATAGAGGTTCGCCGCCTTGGCGGTGTCGATCACCGAGCCGCCGCCGACCGAGATGTAGCCGTCGGCCGCGGCCTCGACGGCGAACCGCGTCGCCGCCTTGAACGAGACGTCGGTCGGCTCGATCCTGACCTCGTCGAAGACGGCGACGTCGATGCCGGCGGCTTCGAGCGAGCGGCGCACCGTTGCGACGTGCTCGAGCGCCGCCAGCCGCCTGTCGGTGAACAGGGCGATGCGGCGGATGCCCAGCGATTTTGCGCTCTCGCCCGCCTCGGCGAGGCAGCCGGGGCCGTAGGTGATCGCCGAGACGTCGACCGAGAACGCGCTCTCGCCGCCCTCGGTCGGCTCGAAATAATGGTGGCAGCAGGCCATGCTCTCCTCGCGCCGCGTGTCCGTTGGCTCGATGCCCCGTTCTAGCACGCGGCCGCGTGCGGACCGAAGCCCCGTTTTCCGCGGCCCGGACCGGCGCTCCCGGCCGCCCGCATGGCGCGGTTTCGACGGAAAGCGCCGCGCTGCGGCGATAACGCCGCCTTCGCGCGCGCTAGGATCTGCGGCACAGACGGGGGCCGCCGACCGATCGCGGCCCCCGTGCGGTATTCACATCGAAGGACCAGGCGCGACATGACCGACACCGTCGTCAGCTCCGGCAAGAAGGAAGTCGTCATCGGCTTCGAGCGTCCGTTCTGCGTCATCGGCGAGCGGATCAACCCGACCGGCCGCAAGCTCCTCTCGGAGGAGATGCGCAACGGCGACTTCAGCCGCGTCGAGGCCGACGCCGTCGCCCAGGTGCAGGCCGGCGCCAACATGCTCGACGTCAACGCCGGCATCCCGCTGGCCGACGAGCCGGCGATCCTCGCCCAGACGGTGAAGCT
>JBFHDX010000074.1:0-19031 GCA_041584475.1 Alphaproteobacteria bacterium | reverse complement strand
CGACATTCGCCGGCGACACGATCTACGCCTGGTCGGAGGTGCTCGACCGCATGGCGCTGCCCGGCCGCAGCGATATCGGGGCGCTCAGGCTGCGCACCGTGGCCGCCAAGGACCGACCGTGCGCCGACTTTCCCGACAGGGACGCGGACGGCAGGCCCGATGCCGCCGTCGTGCTCGACCTCGATTACACGGTGCTGATTCCGCGTTGAACAGCTTGCGCGGCCGGCCTGCGCGCCACAATGCCGCATCTTGCCCCGCAGCGCGGGAGGGCGGGCGTTGGCGGTGGCGCAAGCGCGCGGCGTTCGCGGCTGAACGGCACCGTCCGTGCGGCGGTTATTGTGCAGGTGCGAAGATTGACTCGTTCCGGGAACGGCGCTAAGTCACTGGCAGCCGATCATCGCGGGGGTCCACGCCGGCCCGGCCGTCGCCGGGCGCGCCCCTGCAACAATGTTGGAGACAGGGATGACCACGCATTCCAGGCCCCTCTCACCGCATTTGCAGGTCTACCGCTTCCAGTGGACGATGGCGCTGTCGATCGTCCATCGAATCACCGGCGCCGGGCTCGCGGTCGGCACCATCCTTCTGGTCTGGTGGTTGCTCGCGCTCGCCGCGGGGCCGGACTACTACGCCTATGTCCAGGGTCTGCTCGGCACGTGGCTGGGCCGGCTGCTTTTGTTTGGCTGGAGCTGGGCACTGTTCTATCACCTCTGCAACGGCATCCG
Organism: Alphaproteobacteria bacterium; assembly: GCA_041584475.1. GTDB lineage: Bacteria > Pseudomonadota > Alphaproteobacteria > UBA8366 > JADFVY01 > JBFHDX01. The sequence continues at coordinate 18,309 of JBFHDX010000074.1, read as the reverse complement.
GCACCTGTGCTGGGACGCCGTCTGGGGCTTCGAGATCCGCACCGCCTTCGTCAGCGGCATGCTGGTGGCGGCGGCGTCGATCGTGCTGACCCTGCTCGCCTGGTCGATCGCCTACGGACTGCTTGGAGGATGACGCGATGAGCCTGCGCAGCCCGCTCGCCCGCGCCCGCGGCCTCGGCGCCGCGCATGGCGGCACCCATCACTGGTTGGCGCACCGCATGACGTCGATCATCCTGGTGCCGCTGTTCCTCTGGTTCGCCTTCTCCGTCGCCGGCCTCGCCGGCGCCGACCATGCCACGGCGGCACGCTGGCTCGGCTCGCCGTTCAACGCGGTGCCCACCCTGCTGCTGATCCTGGCGATGTTTCACCACACGCAGGCCGGGATCGAGGTGATCATGGAGGACTACATACACACGCGCTGGCGCCGGATGGCGGCGCTGATCGCGATGAAGTGGACCGTCGCGCTGCTGGCGGTGGCCGCCGTGTTCGCCGTGCTCAAAGTCGCGTTCGGCTACTGAGGCCAGGAGAGAGCGAGCCATGGCACAGGCCTATCAGATCACCGAGCATGTCTACGACGTCGTCGTCATCGGCGCCGGCGGCGCCGGTTTGCGCGCGGCCTTCGGCATGGCCCAGAAGGGCATGAAGACGGCCTGCATAACCAAGGTCTTCCCGACGCGAAGCCACACCGTCGCCGCCCAAGGCGGCATCTCCGCCGCCCTCGGCAACATGGGCGAGGATGACTGGCGCTGGCACATGTACGACACGGTGAAGGGCTCCGACTGGCTCGGTGACCAGGACGCGATCGAATACATGTGCCGCGAGGCCGTGCCGGCGATCATCGAGCTGGAACATTACGGCGTTCCGTTCAGCCGCACCGCCGACGGCCGGATCTACCAGCGCGCCTTCGGCGGCATGACGACGCGGTTCGGCGAGGGGACGGCGCAGCGCACCTGCGCGGCGGCCGACCGTACCGGGCACGCCATCCTGCACACGCTCTACCAGCAGTCGCTGCGCCACAACGCACAGTTCTTCGTCGAGTATTTTGCGATCGACCTGATCATGGACGAGGACGGCGCCTGCTGCGGCGTCATCGCCTGGAACCTCGAGGACGGTTCGATCCACCGCTTCCACGCCAAGATGACGGTGCTGGCGACGGGCGGCTACGGCCGCGCCTACTTCTCTTGCACGTCGGCGCACACCTGCACCGGCGATGGCGGCGGCATGACCTTGCGCGCCGGCGTGCCGCTGCAGGACATGGAATTCATCCAGTTCCATCCGACCGGCATCTACGGCGCCGGCTGCCTGATCACCGAGGGGTCGCGCGGCGAGGGCGGCTATCTGACGAATTCGGAGGGCGAGCGGTTCATGGAGCGTTACGCGCCGTCGGCGAAGGATCTGGCGAGCCGTGACGTGGTCAGCCGCTCGATGACGATCGAGATCCGCGAGGGCCGCGGCGTCGGCCCCAACAAGGACCACATCTACCTGCACCTCGAACATCTCGATCCGGCGATCATCCACGAACGCCTGCCGGGGATCTCCGAGACGGCGCGCATATTCGCGAACGTCGACGTGAGCCGCGAGCCGATCCCGGTGATACCGACGTGCCATTACAATATGGGCGGTATTCCGACCAACTATCACGGCGAAGTCGTCACCCTGAAGGACGGCGATCCGGATGCCGTCGTGCCCGGGCTGATGTCGATCGGCGAAGCGGCGTGCGTCTCCGTGCACGGCGCCAACCGGCTCGGCTCCAATTCGCTGCTCGATCTCGTCGTCTTCGGCCGCGCCGCGGCGAACCGCTGCGCCGAGATCATCGAGCCCGGCTCGCCGCGACCGTTGCCGCGCGATTCCGCCGACCGCGCGCTCGACCGGCTCGACCGGCTGCGCCACGCCGAGGGCAGCGTGTCGACGGCCGACCTGCGGCTCGAGATGCAGCAGGCGATGCAGAGCAACTGCGCCGTCTTCCGAACCGGCGAGATCCTCGACGAGGGCGTCGAGATGATCGACGCGATCTGGGCCAAGCGTGACGACCTGCGCGTCACCGACCGCTCGATGATCTGGAATACCGACCTGATGGAGACGCTCGAGCTCGACAACCTGCTGTTCCAGGCGAAGGTGACCATGGAATCGGCGCGCAACAGAGAGGAATCGCGCGGGGCGCATGCACGCGAGGATTTCCAGGAGCGCGACGACGAGAACTGGATGAAGCACACGATCGCCTGGTGCGACGAGGACGGCAAGGTGACGATCGACTATCGGCCCGTCCACATGCAGACGCTGACCAACGAGGTCCAGGCGTTCCCGCCCAAGGCGCGGGTCTACTGAGCCGGCGCCGCAGCGACAGGGGACGAGGACGGGGATACGACGATGGTGGAATTCGCGCTGCCCAGGAACTCCAAGATCCGCAAGGGCAAGACCTGGCCGGCGCCGGAGGGCGCCAAGCGGATGAAGGATTTCCGCATCTACCGCTGGGACCCCGACGAGGGGGGCAATCCGCGGGTCGACACCTACCGGGTCGACCTCGATGCGTGCGGGCCGATGGTTCTCGACGCGCTGATCAAGATCAAGAACGAGATCGACCCGACGCTGACGTTCCGCCGCTCGTGTCGCGAGGGCGTGTGCGGCTCGTGCTCGATGAATATCGACGGACTCAACACGCTCGCCTGCACGAAGTACATCGACGACGTCCGCGGCGCGGTGAAGGTCTATCCGCTGCCGCATATGGACGTGATCAAGGATCTCGTACCCGACCTCACGCACGCCTACGCGCAGCTCACCTCGATCGAGCCCTGGCTCAAGGCCGACTCGCCGCCGCCCGAACGCGAGCGGCTGCAGTCGCCGGAGGACCGCCGCAAGCTCGACGGGGTCTACGAGTGCATCCTCTGCTTTTCCTGCTCGTCGTCGTGCCCGAGCTACTGGTGGAACGGCGATCGCTATTTGGGCCCGGCGGTGCTGCTGCAGGCCTATCGCTGGGTCGTCGACTCCCGCGACGAGCGGACCGGCGAGCGGCTCGACCAGCTCGAGGACCCGTTCCGTCTGTTCCGCTGCCATACGATCTTCAACTGCACCAAGACCTGCCCGAAGGGGCTGAACCCGGCGAAGGTGATCGCCGAGCTCAAGAAATTCATGGTGTTGCGGCAGGGATAAGGGGAGTCCGGCGCGGCACTGCCGGAATCGCGCGATGTACATCCCGAGCGATTTTGCCGAGCACGACCGCGCGGCGCTGTACGGCGTCATCCGCGACAACCCGTTCGGCCTGCTGGTCACGATCGCCGAGGGCGCCCCCTTCGCGAGCCACCTGCCGTTCCTGCTCGAGAACGATCGGCTGCTCGCGCACATGGCCCGCGGCAATCCGCAATGGCGGAGCTTCGATCGCGGCGGCGATGCGCTCGCCGTATTCCACGGCCCGCACGGCTACGTCTCGCCGCGCTGGTATGCGGCCGCCGATGCGGTACCGACATGGAACTACGTCGCCGTGCACGTCTACGGCCGGCCGCGCGTGATCGACGATGCAGCGGAAACCCGGGCGCTGCTCGACCGGCTGGTCGACGCCTACGAAGGCGGCGCGTGGCGGCTGGCGGACCGCGACGCCAAGTACGCGGCGGGCATGATGCGCGGAATCGTCGCCTTCGAGCTGCCGCTCACGCGACTCGAAGGCAAGTTCAAGCTGAGCCAGAACCGGCCTGTCGGCGACCGGCGCCGGGTCGCCGACGAGCTATACGGCGCAGGCGACCCGTTGGCCGCCGCGCTCGGGCGGCTGATGGCGTCGCGGCAGGAGGGTGATTGATGTTGCGCGGCGGATTCGCAGCCGCTACGGTCCGCGCGCCGGAACGGACGGCTGCGGATACTCCATGACACAGGCCGGGGACAGAGCTGGAAGCGCGAAGCGGGGCCGCGCCGCCGTCCCCGCCGCCGACCCGCGCGTCAAGACGCGCATCCGAAGCACCCGCATCGCGGCCGGACTGCTGCTGCTCGTGCTCCTGTTCGTCGCCCCCGTCTGGGGCCGGCATGGGGTGCTGCCGGAGCTGCTGCGCTGGGGCGGCTACGCGGCGCTCGTCGTCGGCGTCATGGGGAGAGTCTGGTGTTCGGCCTATATCGGCGGGCGCAAGAGCCAGATCGTCGTCGATGTCGGGCCTTATTCGGTGATGCGCAATCCGCTCTACCTGTTCAGTTTCGTAGGGTTGCTGGGCATCGGCCTGGTCAGCGGCATGCTGTCGGTCGCGCTGGCGCTCGCCATCGCCTTTTCGCTGTATTACCGCCGCGTCGTAGCCGGCGAGGAAGCGTTTCTCGCGGACCGGCACGACGCCGCGTTCGACGACTACCTGCAGCGCGTCCCGCGCTGGATCCCGGCGCCGCGGCTCTACCGCGAGGCGACGGCGCCGATGGGACTGCCGCGCAACGTGCTGCTGACGATCATCGAATCGTCGGCCTTCTTCCTTGCCTTCCCGCTGTTCGCGCTGATCGCCTGGCTGCAGTCGGCCGGCATGCTCCCGGTGCTGCTCCGCCTGCCGTGAGTCCGGCGGCCCCCTCTGCGGCGGTGCCGCCGGCGGCGGCGAGCGGACTCGCGGCCGCGCTGGCGGCCTATTTCGCGTGGGGCCTCTCGCCACTCTACTGGAAATATCTCGCCCACGTCGACGCCATGGACACGCTCGCCCACCGCTACCTGTGGACCGTGCCCCTCACCGTCCTGGCGGTCACCGCGATGCGGCAGTGGAGCGCACTCGCCGGCCTGTTCGCGCGACCCCGGCAGCTGGCGCTTCTCGTCGTGAGCGCGACGATGGTGGCGGTCAATTCCGGCACCTATCTCTGGGGCGTCAACCACGACCGTGTCGTCGAGGCGAGCCTCGGCTATTTCCTGACCCCGCTGCTGACGGTGCTGCTCGGACTCCTGCTGTTCGGGGAGCGGTTGCGGCCGTGGCAGTGGACGGCGGTCGGTCTCGCCGCAACCGGGGTCGCCGTTCTCATTGCGTGGCACGGCACCTTCCCGTGGGTCGGGCTGGTCGTCGGCACGAGCTTCGCGATCTACGGTGCGGTGCGCAAGCTGGTGCCGATCGGTTCGGTGGCCGGGTTCTGCGCCGAGACGATCCTGATCGCCCCCGCCGCGCTCTTCTTTCTCGCCGCGCTCACGGTCTCCGGTGGCGGCGCGTTCGGCGGCGTCGACCGCCCGACCGACCTCTTGCTGGTCGGCGGCGGGCTGGTCACGGCCGTCCCCTTCCTGCTCTACGTCGCCGGTGCGCGGCGGCTGCCGCTGTCGACGGTCGGGCTGCTGTTCTACGTCAATCCGAGCTGCCAGCTGCTCGTCGGCAGCCTGGTCTTCGGCGAGCCGCTGAACATGGTGCACATCATAACGTTCGGCCTGATCTGGAGCGGTCTTGCCGTGTACACGCTCGAAGGCCGCATGCGCATGCGCCGCGCCGCCTCTGTGCTATGATCCGGCGCGTACAGTCCCGTCAGGGAGGATGCCCATGAACTTCCACGACATGCTCGCCCGGCGCGCGGCCGAGGGCAGGCCGGTTCGCGTCGGCCTGATCGGCGCCGGCAAATTCGGCTCGATGTTCCTGTCGCAGGTGCGCCGCGTCGACGGCCTGCATGTGCTGGGCATCGCCGACCTCGGGCTCGCGCGGGCGCGGGAGAACCTCGCCCGCATCGGCTGGGAGGACGAACGCTACGCCGCCGCCTCCTTCGCCGACGCGCTCGAGCGCGGAACGACGTTCCTGACCGAGGATGCGGCGGCCCTGATCGCCGCCGACGGCGTCGACGTGGTGATCGACTCGACGGGCAGCCCGACCGCCGGCATACGCCATGTCGGGCTCGCCTGCACGCACCGGCGGCACATCGTCATGGTCAATGTCGAGGCCGACGCGCTGGCCGGGCCGTTGCTGGCGCGGCGGGCGCGCGAGGCCGGCATCGTCTATTCGCTGGCCTATGGCGACCAGCCGGCGCTGATCGCCGAGATGGTCGACTGGGCGCGCACCTGCGGCTTCGACATCGCTGCCGCCGGCAAGGGCACCAAGTACCTGCCGGAATTCCACGCGTCGACGCCGGACACCGTGTGGGACCATTACGGCATCACGCCGCAGCGCGCGAAGCTCGGCGGCATGAACCCGCAGATGTTCAACTCGTTCCTCGACGGCACCAAATCGGCGATCGAGATGGCCGCCGTGGCCAACGCCTGCGACCTTGACTGCCCGCGAGACGGGCTCTCGTTCCCGCCGGTCGGCGTCGACGCGCTGCCGCAGGTCCTCAAGCCGAAGGCGGACGGCGGCGTGCTCTCCGGGCGCGGCGTCGTCGAGGTGGTCTCGTGCCTCGAACGCGACGGCTCGCCCGTGCCGCGCGACCTGCGCTGGGGCGTCTACGTGACCTTCGCGGCGCAGGACGACTACGCGGCGCGCTGCTTCGCCGAATACGGGCTGGTGACTGACCAGTCGGGGACCTACGCGGCGATGTACAAGCCGTTCCACCTGATCGGGCTGGAGCTGGCAATTTCGGTGGCGAGCGCCGCCCTGCGGGCGGAGCCGACCGGGTCGCCACGGGCCTGGCACGGCGACGTCGTGTCGGTCGCCAAGCGCGACCTCGCCGCCGGCGAGATGCTCGACGGCGAGGGCGGGGCGACGGTGTGGGGCAGGCTCATGCCGGCACGGGACAGCGTGGCGCTCGGCGGCCTGCCGATCGGCCTCGCCCATGACGTGCCGCTGGTGAACGCCGTGAAGGCCGGGCAGCCGGTGCGCTGGCAGGACGTTCGTATCGACGAGGCGGGCGATGCGGTCCGCGCGCGCCGCGACATGGAAGCCGCCTTCGCGCCCGAGGCCCACGCCGCCGAATGAGCGCCGGAGCCCTGCTCGTCCCGCCATGACCGACGGGCCGCTCTTCGCCTATCGCCACCTCGTGCGCGACGGCACCCTCGAGCCCGATCCGATGCAGGAGCTCGCGGCCGAGAAGCTGCAGGGCCTGTGCCATGCGCTGCACGGCTACGCACCGTCCGGCGGTGCGTCGGCGTGGAAGGCGAAGCTCGGCCTTGCCCGGCGCCGCGGCGATCCGCCCCAGGGCCTGTATCTGTATGGGCCCGTCGGCCGCGGCAAGTCGATGCTGATGGACCTGTTCGTGCGTGCGGCGCCGCTCACGGCCAAGCGGCGCGTCCATTTCCACCAGTTCATGATCGAGGTGCACGACGCCCTGCACCGCGAGCGGCGCGCGATGAAGGAGCGCGGCGACCGCGAGGATGCGATCGTGCCGGTCGCCGAGGCGATTGCCCGCGAGACCTGGTTGCTCTGCTTCGACGAGCTCGAGGTCCGCGACGTCGCCGACGCCATGATCCTCGGCCGGCTGTTCGAGACCCTTTTCGGCAACGGACTGGTTCTCGTATGCACCTCCAACACCGCGCCCGACGACCTCTACAAGGGGGAACTGCAACGCGACCTGTTCCTGCCGTTTATCGGACTGATCAAGACCCGGCTCGACGTGCTCGAACTGACCGCCCGCAAGGACTACCGGCAGGCGCGCCTGGCCGGCCGCGAGGTCTGGCACATGCCGGCGAACGCCGCGGCTGCGGCGGCGCTCGATGACATCTTCTCCGACCTTGCCGACGGGGCCGAGGCGGCGCCCGAGACCCTGACGGTGAAGGGGCGGACGATCGTCGTGCCGGCGGCCGCGCGCGGCGTCGCCCGCTTCCGGTTCGATGCGCTGTGCCGCGCCGCCCTGGGGGCCGAGGATTATCTCGCGATCGCGACGCGCTACCATACGGTCCTGGTGGACGGGATCCCGGTGATGGACGAGGCGCTGCGCAACGAAGCGCGCCGCTTCATCACCCTGATCGACGCGCTTTACGAGAAGAAGACGCGGCTCGCGGCATCGGCGGCGGCGCCGCCCGAGGAACTGGTGACCGCGGAAAGCCACGTCCGCGAGTATCGCCGCACGGCGAGCCGGCTCGCCGAGATGCGCTCGGCGGCGTGGGTCATGGCGGAGCGCGAGCGATGACGCCGGTGGGCCGGCGCCGGAGCGGTTCGGAGACGCCACGGCCGGTGCTGGACGCCGCGGCGATCGAGCGCCGCAAGCCGGTGTGGACCGTGCTGTCCGAGCTCTGGCTCGATACCGAGCTGACGGAAGGCTGGCTTGCGCATATCGCGCGGGTCATGCACGAAAGCGAACATTCGATCGACGAGCTGCGGCACATCTACCTGTACGAAGTCGCCCCGGTCGTTTACGGCAATCTCCTCGTCGTGGCCGGCGAGTGGGCCGGATTCGACGAGGCTTGGCTGCATGACCGGATCATCGAATCGCTGCACCGCCGGGGCAGCATGCCCGCGGCCCTCGTTGGTCGCCGTCGCCGTGCGCGGTTGCGGCGGCACCGTCGGTTGTACGCGCTTGTCGCGCTGCTGCCGCGCTGGTCGCGCCGCCGCCGCCTGCGATCGCTGCAACGGCTCATGACCTATGCGACGGAGGACGAGTGGCGCAGGCTCGCGGCCATGGTCGCGGCCCTGCGCGCCGAAGCGACGGCCGCCCGATCGGCGCCGCCCGGCAGCTGAGCCATCGGGCGGGGACATCCCGCGCCGAAACCGTCTGACGGGCCCGTTTTCCCTTGCCCCGCGGGCCGATTCGGGGTACCACACCGGCGCAATTGCGGCAGTGCAACATAGCCTGCCGGACGCGCCGTCCGGCGCCCGCACTGTCCTGCCCGAAACCGTTCGCTAGACAGGGATTCCCATGGCACGCAGCAAGATCGGACTGGTCGGCGCCGGCAACATCGGCGGCACCCTCGCCCTGCTCACCGGGCTCAAGGAGCTCGGTGACATCGCCCTCGTCGACATCGTGGAAGGCATTCCCCAAGGCAAGGCGCTGGACATCGCGCAGGCCTCGCCGGTCGAGGATTTCGACGCCGTCGTGAGCGGCAGCAACGACTATTCGGTGCTCGCCGGCAGCGACGTCGTCATCGTCACCGCCGGCATCGCGCGCAAGCCGGGGATGAGCCGCGACGACCTGATCGAGATCAACAACAAGGTGATGAAAGAGGTCGGTGCCGGCATCAAGGCCAACGCGTCGGACGCGTTCGTCATCTGCATCACCAACCCGCTCGACGTCATGGTCGGCGTGCTGCGCGACGCCTGCGGCCTGCCGTACAATCGCGTCGTCGGCATGGCGGGCGTGCTCGACAGCGCCCGGTTCCGCTATTTCCTGGCCGAGGAGTTCGGCGTCTCCGTCGAGGACGTGACGGCGTTCGTGCTAGGCGGCCACGGCGATACCATGGTGCCGCTCGTGCGCTACTCCACCGTCGCCGGTATTCCCCTGCCGGACTTGCTGAAGATGGGCTGGTCCAGCCAGGAGAGGATCGACGCCATCGTGCAGCGGGTGCGCGACGGCGGCGCCGAGATCGTCGGGCTGTTGAAGACCGGCTCGGCGTTCTATGCGCCGGCCTCGGCGGCGATACAGATGGCCGAGGCCTACCTGCGCGACAAGAAGCGGGTGCTGCCCTGCGCCGCCTGGTGCGACGGGCCGTACGGGCTCGACGGCCTCTATGTCGGCGTGCCGGCGGTGATCGGCGCCGGCGGTGTCGAGCGGGTCGTCGAGATCGAGCTCGATGCCAGCGAAAAGGCGATGTTCGACAAGTCGGTCGGACACGTCCGCAGCCTGAACGAGGTGGTCGCCAAGATGGCGACAGCGAGCGCCTGATCAAGCAACAGCGAAACCGCGGAAACCCGGCTTGCAAGCCGGTGGCACGGCGTTACACTGGCGACAGGATCCCGTCGCCGGGGACGGAGGCTGCGGCGCCGGCCGGGGAGCGGACGTACCGCGAGAGTGAGCTGCGATGAACATCCACGAGTACCAGGCCAAGGCGCTGTTGTCGCGGTACGGCGTTGCCGTGCCGCAAGGCGGTGTCGCCTATACGGTCAGCGAGGCTGAATCGGTGGCGAAGTCTCTCGGCGGGCCGGTCTGGGTGGTGAAGAGCCAGATCCACGCGGGCGGCCGCGGCGCCGGTCGCTTCGCCAACGACCCCGACGGCAAGGGCGGCGTCCGTGTCGTCAAGTCGGTCGAGGAGGTGCGCGAGAACGCCAATGCGATGCTGGGCTCGGTGCTCGTGACCAAGCAGACCGGCGCGTCGGGCCGCGAAGTCAAGCGCCTCTACATCGAAGAGGGGTGCGACATCGCGCGCGAGCTCTATCTCGGTATGCTCGTCGATCGCGCGACGAGCCGCGTCGTCCTGATGGCGTCGACCGAGGGCGGCATGGAGATCGAGGAGGTCGCGGCGCGCACGCCGGAGAAGATCTTCGCCGTCACCGTTGATCCGGCGATCGGCCTGATGCCGTATCAGGGGCGGCGGGTCGCCTTTGCGCTCGGTCTCGAGGGCAGGCAGGTCGATGCGGCGGGCAAGTTCCTGGCCGGCATGTACGCCGCCTTCACGGCGCTCGACGCGAGCCTTATCGAGATCAACCCGCTCGTCGTGACCGGCGCCGGCGACGTGCTGGCGCTCGACGCGAAAATGAACTTCGACGACAACGCGCTGTTCCGGCATGCCGAGGTCGCGGATCTGCGCGACGAGGACGAGGAGGATCCCGCCGAACTCGAGGCGGCGAAGCACGAGCTCAACTACATCAAGCTCGACGGCAACATAGGCTGCATGGTCAACGGTGCCGGCCTGGCGATGGCGACGATGGACATCATCAAGTTGCACGGCGGGGAGCCGGCGAACTTCCTCGATGTCGGCGGCGGCGCGACCCGCGAGCGCGTGTCCAAGGCGTTCAAGATCATCCTGTCGGATGCGAACGTGGAAGGGATCCTCGTCAACATCTTCGGCGGCATCATGCGCTGCGACGTGATCGCCGAGGGCGTCGTCGCGGCGGCGCGCGAGGTCAGCCTGCAGGTGCCGCTGGTGGTTCGGCTGGAGGGGACCAACGTGGATCTGGGCAAGAAGATCCTCGCGGATTCCGGCCTGGCGATTCTGTCGGCCGACGATCTCGGCGACGCCGCCGAGAAGGTCGTGCGTGCGGTGAAGGAGGCGAGCTGACGATGGCGGTTCTCGTCGACGAGAGCACGAAGGTGATCTGCCAGGGCTTCACCGGCGCGCAGGGGACGTTCCACTCCGAGCAGGCGATCGCCTACGGCACGCGCATGGTCGGCGGGGTCACGCCGCGCAAGGGCGGCACGACGCATCTCGGGCTTCCGGTCTTCGATACGGTGGCGGCCGCGGTTGCCGAGACCGGCGCCGACGCCAGCGTCATCTACGTGCCGCCGGCGTTCGCGGCGGACGCGATCCTCGAGGCGGTCGACGCGGGCATCCCGCTCGTCGTGTGCATTACCGAGGGCATCCCGGTGCTCGACATGGTACGGGTCAAACGTGTGCTGGGCGGCTCGCCGTCACGGCTGATCGGGCCGAACTGCCCCGGCATCATCACGCCGGACGGTTGCAAGATCGGCATCATGCCCGGCCACATCCACCGGCGCGGGCGTATCGGTATCGTGTCGCGGTCGGGGACGCTGACGTACGAGGCCGTGGCGCAGACGACGGCCGCCGGACTCGGCCAGTCGACCTGCATCGGCATCGGCGGCGACCCCGTGAATGGCACCGATTTCATCGACTGCCTCTCGCTGTTTCTCGAGGACGAGGAAACCGAGGGCATCATCATGATCGGCGAGATCGGCGGCACGGCCGAGGAGGAAGCGGCCGAGTTCCTCGCCGGCCACGCCGTCAAGAAACCGGTGTGCGGCTTCATTGCGGGGGTGACCGCGCCGCCCGGCCGGCGCATGGGCCACGCCGGGGCGATCATCTCCGGCGGCAAGGGAGACGCGGCGAGCAAGATCGCCGCGATGAAGGCCGCCGGCATCCACATCGCCGAGAGCCCCGCCGCGCTGGGAAGCACGATGCTCAGCGCGCTTGGCGCCTGACGGCGCGACGGGCGGGCGCCGGAGAGCGGAGAACGGAACATGTCATCCTACAGCGGCAAGACCTCATATCTGTACGGGACGAACGAGACCTACCTCGCCCAGCTCTACGAGCGATACCTGCGCAGCCCGTCGTCGGTCGATCCGGAATGGGCCGAGCTGTTCGAGCAGCTGCACGACGGCCCGGCCGAGATCGCGGGCGAGCTGCAGGGCGCCAGCTGGGCGCCGCGCGACAGCCGGGTGATCGGCAGCAACGGCCAGATGCCGACGCTATCGGACGCGACCGCCGGCGCCATCGCGCCAGTACCCGAGGCGGTATCGCCTGCGTTCGCGCCGGCCGTGTCGGCGGAACAGATCCGCCGTGCGACGCTCGATTCGATCCGCGCGCTCATGCTGATCCGGGCCTACCGGGTGCGCGGTCACCTGCACGCGACGCTCGACCCCTTGGGCCTCGAGGAACGCGCGCCGCATGCGGAGCTCGACCCCGCCACGTATGGGTTCACGGAGGGAGACTACGACCGGCCGATCTTCATCAACTACGTGCTCGGCCTCGAATCGGCGACGCTGCGCGAGATCGTCTCGATCCTGACCGCGACCTATTGCGGCAATATCGGCGTCGAATTCATGCACATCCAGGAGCCGGAGGAGAAGGCCTGGATCCAGGAGCGTATCGAGAACATCCGCAACCAGACGCAATTCACGCGGCGCGGCAAGCTGGCGATCCTCGAACGTCTGACCGAGGCGCAGGAATTCGAGATCTTCCTGGACAGGAAATACACCGGGACCAAACGCTTCGGCCTCGACGGCGGTGAGTCGACGGTTCCGGCACTGGAGCAGATCCTCAAGCGCGGCGCCCAGCTCGGCATCCAGGAGATCGTCCTCGGCATGGCGCATCGCGGCCGGCTGAACGTGCTGGCCAACATCATGCACAAGCCGTACCGGGCGATCTTCGCGGAGTTCCAGGGCGCGTCCGCCCATCCCGAGGACGTGCAGGGCTCCGGCGACGTGAAATATCATTTGGGGACGTCCGCCGACCGCGAATTCGACGACCGCCTGGTGCATCTTTCGCTGACCTCGAACCCGAGCCATCTCGAGGCCGTGAATACGGTCGTGCTCGGCAAGGTCCGCGCCAAGCAACAGCAGCGCGGCGACAGCCAGCGCGAGAGGGTGATGGGCGTCCTGCTGCACGGCGACGCCGCCTTCGCCGGCCAGGGCATGGTCGCCGAGACCTTCGACCTCTCGCAGCTCAGGGGCTATCGCACGGGCGGCACGCTCCACTTCGTCATCAACAACCAGATCGGCTTCACGACCAATCCGGCGCACTCGCGCTCCTCGCCCTACTGTTCCGACGTCGCCAAGATGGTCCAGGCGCCGATCTTCCACGTCAACGGCGACGATCCGGAGGCCTGCGTGCACGTCGCGCGCATCGCCACGGAGTTCCGGCAACGCTTCAAGAAAGACGTCGTGATCGATCTGTTCTGCTATCGCCGTCACGGCCATAACGAGGGCGATGAGCCGGCGTTCACGCAGCCGCGCATGTACCACCGGATCCGCGAACACGCGCGCGTCCGCGAGGTCTACGCGCAGCGGCTCGAGGCCGAAGGCACGATCGCGGCCGGCAAGGCCGACGAGATGATGCAGCGGATGCGCCAGCACCTGGAGGAGGAGTTCGGCCTCGCCGAATCCTACAAGCCGAACAAGGCGGACTGGCTCGAGGGTCAATGGACGGGGCTCTCGGTCGCCAGCGGCGACGCCCGGCGCGGCGAGAGCGCCGTCGATATCGACCTGCTGCGCGAGGTCGGCCATGCGATCACCGAGGTGCCGCGCAATTTCAAGATCCACCCGAAGATCGTGCGGCAGCTCGAGGCCAAGCGGAAGATGATCGTCGACGGCGAGGGCGTCGACTGGGCGACGGCCGAGGCGCTGGCGTTCGGTACGCTGCTGTGCGAGTCGACGCCGGTCCGGCTGTCCGGCCAGGATTCCGGGCGCGGTACGTTCAGCCAGCGTCACGCGGTATTGATCGACCAGGAGAGCGAGGCACGCTATATCCCGCTCAACAAGATCCGCTTCGGGCAGGCGCCGTTCGAGGTCATCGACAGCCCGCTGTCGGAGGCGGGCGTGCTCGGTTTCGAATACGGCTACAGCCTGTCGGAACCGCACGCTCTGGTGCTGTGGGAGGCGCAGTTCGGCGATTTCGCCAACGGTGCGCAGGTGATCATCGACCAGTTCATCGCCTCGGGCGAGTCGAAATGGCTGCGCATGAGCGGCCTCGTCATGCTGCTGCCGCACGGCTACGAGGGCCAGGGCCCGGAGCATTCGTCGGCGCGTCTCGAGCGTTACCTGCAGGCCTCCGCCGAGGACAACTGGCAGATCGTCAACTGCACGACGCCGGCGAACTTCTTCCACGCGCTGCGCCGCCAGATCCACCGCAATTTCCGCAAGCCGCTGATCGTGATGACGCCGAAGTCCCTGCTGCGGCACAGACGCTGCGTGTCGCGCATCGACGATTTCCTGAGCGGGACGAGCTTCCACCGCGTCATGTACGACGACGAAATGCTGTGCGACGACGCCGACGTGAAGCGCGTGATCCTGTGCTCGGGAAAGGTCTATTACGACCTGTTCGAGGAGCGCGCCAAGCGTGGCATCAAGGATGTCTTCTTCCTGCGCCTGGAGCAGCTCTATCCGTTCCCGCGCAAGGCGATGATCCAGGAACTCTCGCGCTTTCGCAAAGCTGAGATCGTGTGGTGCCAGGAGGAGCCCAAGAACATGGGCGCGTGGACCTTCGTCGAACCGTGCATCGAGGAAGTGCTGCGAGAAATCGGTGCCGAGTGCCGTCGCGCCGCCTATGTCGGGCGGCCGGAGGCGGCATCGCCCGCCACCGGCATGCTGCGCCGCCACCTCGAGCAGCAGGCGGCACTGGTCGACGAGGCCCTGAACGTCGATGCGTCGCGAACGCGCAAGCCGGCGCGTGGCAAGGGCAAGGCGGCCTAGCGCCGCGCCGCAACCCCGTCGAAATAGGACCAAAACGCAAGCAGCCATGAGCAAGCCGATCAAGGTGCCCACCCTTGGGGAATCGATCACCGAGGCGACCGTCGCCCGGTGGTTCAAGAATGTCGGGGACCCGGTCGACCTCGACGAAGCCGTCGTCGAGCTGGAGACCGACAAGGTCACCGTCGAGGTTCCGTCGCCCGCGGCCGGGGTGCTCGCCGAGGTCGTTGCCGCGGACGGCGCCGAGGTCGAGGTCGGCGCGCTGCTCGGTAGCATTGACGAGGCCGCGAAGCCGGCCGCCAAGGCGGAGACGAAGAAGGCGGCCCCGACGCCCGAACCCGCCGAAACCGAGAAACCCGCGGCGGCCGCGAAACCGGCCGCGACGAAGACGGACGGTGGCGACGTCGCGGTCCTGTCCCCGGCGGTGCGCCGGCTCGTCGAGGAGCACGGGCTCGATCCCGCCGCGATTCCGGCAAGCGGCTCGAAGGGCCAGCTGACCAAGGGCGACGTCCTCGCCTTTATCGACAGTGGCGCCGAGCCCGCGGCACCCGCCAAGCCGACGGCACCCGCCAAGCCGGCGGCGCCGGCGGCGACCCCGTTCGTCCCGGCCGAGGAGCTGCCGGAGCGGCCGCTCGATGCGCGCGGCGAGGAGCGCGTCCGCATGTCGCGGCTGCGCCAGCGCATCGCCCAGCGTCTCAAGGAGGCGCAGAACACGGCAGCGATGCTGACGACCTTCAACGAGGTCGACATGACGGCGCTGCTGGAACTGCGGACGCAGTACAAGGAGTCGTTCGAGAAGAAGCACGGCGTCCGGCTTGGCTTCATGTCGTTCTTCGTCAAGGCCGCGGTCGGCGCCCTGAAGGAGCTGCCCGCCGTCAACGGCGAGATCTACGGCGACGAGATCATCTACAAGAACTACTACGATATCGGGGTCGCGGTCGGCACACCGCAGGGGCTCGTCGTCCCGGTGCTGCGCGACGCCGACAAGATGAGCTTCGCCGAAATCGAGTCGGCGATCGCCGATTTCGGCCGGCGCGCGCGCGACGGCAAGCTGACGATCCAGGAGATGACGGGCGGTACGTTCACGATCTCGAACGGCGGCGTCTACGGCTCGCTGTTGTCGACACCGATCCTCAACCCCCCGCAATCCGGCATTCTTGGCCTGCACAAGGCGCAGAAGCGCCCGGTGGTGGTCGGCGATACGGTCGCCCCGCGGAGCATGATGTATCTGGCGCTGAGCTATGACCACCGCATTGTCGACGGGCGCGAGGCGGTGACCTTCCTGGTCCGCCTCAAGGAGATGATCGAGGATCCGCAGCGGCTGCTGATCGACGTCTGAGCCGCGTCCGATCCGGGCCCGGCGCCGGAGACCGATGTCCCGCACCCTCGCAGCGCTGGTGCTGGTCGCCGGGTTCGCCCTGTTCACCGCGCTGAGCCAGGTCGGGGGCCTGGTGCTGTTGGCGAGCGCTGCCCTCTGGCGTCTCGGCCCCGCACCCCGCCTGGCGTCCCGCCTGTCCGCGCCGGCCCGGGTGCTCGCCGCCGCCGTGCTCTTCCTGTCGCTCCATGCGGTGGTGTCGCTTCTCGTGTTGCCGCCGCTCGCGGCGCGTGGCGGACGCGTGCCGCTGGCGTGCGCTGCCGCAACCGACGCCGACTATGGCCCGCGCACGCGGCTTACCTGTCTGCTCAACCGGCATTACGTGGCGCCCTCGGTGCGGGCGGCGCTGGCCAGGATCGCGGCCCGCGTGCGGGCGCGCAGCGGCGGGCGGCTCGCCTATCTCGATGCGGGATTCCCGTTTGCCGACGGCTTTCCGATGCCGCCGCACCTGAGCCACCGGCACGGTCGCGACGTCGATCTGGCGTTCTTCTATGAGGACGAAGCCGGCGGGGTCGCGGCGGCACCCTCACCAATCGGCTACTTCGCCTATGAAGGGCCCGGGACCGGCGAAGTCCGACCTTGCGCGGGCATCGCCTCCCGGCTGCGCTGGGATCTCGAATTCCTGCAGCCAGTCATGCCCGAGCGCCGGTTCGACCGCGAGCGGACCCGCGTGCTCGTCGAGGAGATCCTTGCGTCGGGCGCAGTACGGCGGCTGTTCGTCGAACCGCATATCCGGCTGCGCCTCGGGATCGCGGACGCCCGCGTGCGGTTTCAGGGCTGTGCCGCAGCGCGGCACGACGACCATATCCATGTCGAGTTCGTACGCCCCGAAGCCGCACGCACGCACGGGCGGCTGACGGACCCGCATCAGATGCCGGCCGTGATGTTGCGGATCTGCCGTTCGCCGAGCGGCATCGCCGCGCCGGACTTGAAGGCCCGCCACAGAAACTGTTTCGGCGTGCCGGCATAGCGTGCGGGCATGTCCCGATATTTGCGGTCGATGAGCCAACCGCTCTCGGCGTAACGGCTCGCCAGCTCGGCGATTCGCCGCGAACGGCAGCACGGGCTCAGCTCTGCAAACCATTGCGCGGCAAGTTCACGCAACGCCGCATCGCGCTCGCGCAGCGCCGCCTCGCGCCACCAGGGCACGCCGCCACGACCGTAGCGCAGGCCCAGGGCCTCTTCGAGCGACGCCGAATCCTTGCCCAGATAGGCCTCGAGCGCATCGCCCAGCCACCGGGAATGCCGGTAATTCAGCGGCTGACCGTTGAGACACCTGCTGGCGATCTCGCGCAGCCGCTCGACCGGGGTCTCGACGCTCTCCACCATCCTCTCCTGACGTGTCATCGCGATGATCATCGGGATGTCCTTTCCTCCTTCGTCCGGCTGCCGGCGGAGTCGCCTCGGTTGCCGGAACTCTCGTTGATCGTCCGCTTGCGGCCCCTTCCCGCCGCCGCGGCGCTATGCATGTGAATGTTCACTCATTATTACTGCATAAAAAACAATGTTCTATTACGCACGTAGAATTCGATAGGCGGCCTCGATCACGGTTTCGGCCAGCATGTCCATCGACTGGCTGATGCGCCGGCCGAGGATACGCGAGTCGATCAGCTGCAGGATGACGCCCATCACCATCGAGGTCGCGACGTCGATGTCCTGGCGCGGGATCTCGCCATGCGCGATGCCTTCGCGGATCACCGTGCGGAACACCAGATAGGGGTTCGGCATGCGGGGCGTCAGCCGGAGCATGAGCTGGTGTCGCACCAGGAACAGGTAACTGCACATCACCGCGTCGCGGTCGAACAGCGCGCAGAAATGACGGATTATCGCCGCGAGCTTTTCGCGCGCCGAAGGCTTGCTCTTCTGAATGTCGTTGAGCGCTCTTCCAATCGCCGTGAAGTTCTCTACGAAAAGCTCCCATGCCAAGTCATCCTTGCTGGGATAATGCCTGTACAGCGTACCTTCCGCGATGCCGGCTTCGCGCGCGATATCCCTGATCGTTGTCTCGGTGATGCCCTTTTCGACGAAAAGGCGCATCGCGGTTCGGTCGATCTTCGCCTTCGTCAGAGTGCCAT